>CAWENB010000002.1:0-327851 GCA_963810525.1 Candidatus Saccharimonadia bacterium | reverse complement strand
AAAATGCTTTGACTCGCTCGGCCACAGCGGATTTCAGCTTACCGTAACTTTCTTTGCCGGCCCAGTTGGCGACTGTTTTGTCGATGGGTTGTTGCTCAAGTAAGGCCAGAATTTGTAGTAAATTACTGACGCCAGGTTGATTTTCATAATTAAGTTCACTTGGAATCTTGCCGGATGAATCGGTCTCGGCGCTCATGATTTTCTTGGCAGCGGCTTCCGGGTCATCGCCCATGAATATAATTCCTCTGCCCGATTCGTCGCTCTTGCTCATCTTTTTAGCCGGATTTTGCAGGTCACGGATGCGCAAGCCCTGATCTTTGCCAAAAAAATCGTGCTGTTTCGCCACCGGCAGGGGCACGGTAAACAGTCCATTCGGAAATACATTCGCAAATTGCCGGTTCATTCGCTCGGCGATGTCACGTGTATATTCTAGATGCTGGGTCTGATCATCTCCTACCGGGACATAGCTGGCGCCATATACAGTAAAATGTCACAAGCCATTAGCACGGGGTAATTGAATAGTCCTACGCTAATTCGATCCTGTTCGAGCTTTTCCGACTTTGTCCTTAAATTGCGTCATACGCTCCATTTCGCCGGAGCCCGTGAAGCAATCCAGTATCCACGTTAGCTCAGAATGTGCGGGTACGTAGCTTTGTCGGTATAAAAATAAGTAGAGTTTTGCAGATCCAGGCCGGCGGCTGTAAATATTTTCAAATTATGCGTCGTCTGTGCAAACAACGCGCGATGATCAATTGGAGTTGTAAAACTATGCAAGTCCGGCACCAAAAGATTTATCTGATACTCACCCGCGCGCTTGTTCGCCATGTCGACCATCGATAACAGCGCCCCGAAATAATTCCCAATATGCAAATCATTGTTGGCGCGAAGGCCCGTCAAAATCACTTGTTTAGTCATGATAGGTATATTGTATCAGTTAATGCTTAATATAATTGCTAACGGACAACTGCGGTGAGTAGCGCCCGGCGTCCGAGAACTGGGGCAATTTCCGAATAAATATGGCTGAATTGTTCAGGATTAAGTAGTGGATCAACGTCCGGTATGTCGAGATTGGCTGGCGGCATTTCGTCGGGTTCGTTCAAACATTCCTGGCGGTTATAATCCGGTGTAGTTTCCAGCAAGGCGCCATGCAAAGGCAGATGGTGCTGATGACAGAGGTCGGCAAGGAGCTTTATCTCGTCGATGATTTTGCTGACGGTTCTGACCTTGACGCCGTCAACTTTCTCGGTGCTGCCGTGGGGGTCGTACATAATGATCGATTCCGGCGCGTATTCGGCTATTGCGGCCAACGTTGCGGCCATTGTTTCAGTGTTATCCAGCCCCATGCGGATCATGAACGTCAGCCGGCCCGGTATGCTATCCGGATTAAGTTTGGCCTTCAAGGCGGCTACAAGTTCGGGAGTGGTATTCGGACCTAACTTGACGCCGACCGGGTTGGCAATCATCGAAGCCAGTGTTACTTGCGGGCTTTCGGGATCATTTGTTCGTACGCCGACCCAGAGCATGTCGGCTGACAGGGAGTAAAGTCTACCGGATTCGGGGTCCTCGCGCAGCATGCCAATTTCATATGGTAACAATAGAAGTTCATGCGCGGTCGGCACATGTTCACCGGCCATTGCCGTCATAGTGTCCATTACGTCCCTGCTTTGCAGGGCGGCTGCAACCATGCGTGTCGGATCGGGCTGCCGTTCGTCAATATCTTTACCATTCGTAATATCGCCCTGCCATGACGGTTCTGTATGGCCGTCGGGATGATGCTCGTATTCATCGGATCGAGGTTTGGCGTAGTTGCCTCGAGTGATATGCGAGTAATTTCCCGATGTTTCTACAACAGCTCGCTCTAACAGTACTCCGCCAGCCATCTCTACTGTTGCTTGACCAAGGTCGCGGAGACTGTGCATATCGCGACCGATTCTCAAACGATCAGCGCACCGTCCGGTCATACCGAGTAGTTGCTCGCTCTCACCACTTGCAATTTCAGTGAAATGAGCTTGTAAAGCGTCTACCTGACGCGGAGTGGTGACGGCTTCAGTATTGCGTAATTCATGGATGGCAGCAGCACTTCTCCATTTCCGGCCAATCCGGCTGGTAGAATTTTTTATAGTCATACGGAGGAAGTAATTGAATCACCTCGTCGGCCGGGGCTAGTAATCGCTGGGGAGTGACACCTTCTGTTATCGCGGTACTCATGCTTGTTTCATCCTTTTGTAATAATTTAGAAACCGCCCTGTTGGCGTTTCTTCGATGAGTTCGAGCTTTCGATTTATGCGTTCAAACGCATGGAACAAACCGCCAGGTGCGGGTGGCAAACCAGTAGAAATAGGTCAGCGCTTTGTTCATGATTGCCAATTATAATAGCATGGCTGAATCAACTTGGCAACTTTTTTATTTTAGAGACAAAGAAGCTTCGATGAGGTTGCTTGGATATAGACACATACAGCTCTGAATATTGGGCTAAAATTCTTGCATTCCAGGCGAGCACGGCTGATCTCCGATTGGGCAAATGCAGGCTAAAAGTTTGAATACTAGCATCTTCATGCCGGCGCAGTAAATAATGAATAACGGCTTCATTTTCTTCCGGCGCCATTGTACAGGTGCTGTAAACAAGCGTGCCGCCGGGTTTCAGCAACTGCCAGATTGTTCAATGATGTGTTTCTGCAGGCTTTGTAGCCGCTTGATGTGAGCGACCGACCACGACTGGAAATCGGCGTCATTGTCCAGGTTGATTAGCCCTTCACTGCTGCACGGTGCGTTGAGCAGAATTTTGTTGAACTGTGCACCATCGAGCTTGCGGGCCAAGTAGGCTGCGTCGAAAAGTGTGTAACCTACAATGTTCGCGTTGAGGCGATACATATTCGTCTGTAGTTTGGCGAGTCGGTGGCGCGAGTTATCGTTGCCCAAATTCGTGCTTGGTTTTTGGTGATCGCGGCAATATGGCTGGTTTTGCCGCCTGGAGCGGCGCAGACATCCAAGATTTGTTCATCTGGTTTAGGATCGAGTGCGATTACCGGCAGCCAGCTGGCGGCATTCTGAATAAAAGCCCAGCCATTATGTACGGGCAGGCTGTCACGCAATACTTCAAAAGACGAAGTAATAGTAAAGCCGTTGGGTGTCCAATTGTAGGGATCCCCTACCCAGCCTGAATTTTTGAGATCGATAAGCGTGTCTGCGGGTGCTGCTTTGAGCGGGTTGAGGCGGATGCTTTGTGTATGTTTCGTTCTGAGTAGTTTGGCGGCCTCGTCGAAGTTAATTTGCAGCGCTTCACTGGTTCGGTGTATCAGAAGGTTTCGCTTGGCGGCTGTCTTATCCTGTTGCTTGCTCATGATATATTCCTGCATAACAAAAAGAGAGGGTTCATCAGCCTCTCTTTTATACGCCGACGCAAACGGCTCAAACTAACGCTTGGTAAACTGGCGTTGCTTACGGGCGCCGCGTAAGCCGAACTTCTTGCGTTCCTTTTCGCGGGCGTCGCGGCCCAGCATTTTGGCGCGCTTGAGTGTGCTGTGCAAATCCTCGTTCATGGCCATCGAGGCCTTGGCGATGCCTAGTCGGATTGCTTCGACCTGGCCTTCGTGGCCGCCGCCGTTAACCCGGACGGAAATATCGAATTTGCTTTCGATGTTCGACTACGGTAACAAATGGCTCGCTGCAGTTTGAAGCAGATATTTGCTGCCGGCGAAGTATTCTTCGGCGGGTTTGCCGTTAATGACGATCGTGCCTTTGCCGCCTTGCAGGCGTACGCGCGCCGTGGCGCTTTTACGTCGGCCGATTGCATAGAAATAACTGTTTGACTGTGGTCGCATTTACTTTCGCTCCCTTTACTGATATAGTTCGGTTGCTGAGGGTCATGCTGGTGCTCGGCACCGGCATAAATCTTCAGCCGTTACAGACGCCCGTCGCGTAGACTTGTTGACCGGCAACATGCCGCGGACAGCGTGGATGACGGCGTGGGTCGGGTCCTTCTCCATTTTTTCGGCTAAGGTGGCTTCTTTGAGGCCGCCGGGGTAACCGACTGTGGCGGTAATACATTTTTTGTTGGATTTGTCACCGGTAACCACGATATTTTGCCGGCGTTGATGACTACGACGATAGTCGCCGCAATCGATGTGCTTGGTGAACATCGGCTTATCTTTGCCGGTCAGCAGAGTGGCAATCTTGGTCGCAACGCGGCCGAGGGGAGCTTCGCTAGCGTCGACTACGTACCATTTGCGAGTTACTTCCGCTCGGTTTGCGCTGTATGTTTTCATGATTTCCTCCTTGGCCTTGGCGGCTGCGGTTTCTTACTACCGGTTTCTTGGCTGCAGTCTTCGGGGCAGCCGGCTTTGGTAGCGGCGACTGTCTTAGGAGCCCATCCGATGAACCGCTCCTTAGCAACCGGTGCCTCTTGAGATCATCTACGAAGCTGACCCGGGCCAGCTGGGCATTGTCGCCGCGGCGCAAGTTCGGTTTTCTCGATTCGCAGGTGGCCGCTAGTACGACCCTTGAGTTTGGGAGCGATTTCGTCGACCAGCTTGTGTGCGCTTGCGACAGGTCTGCAGGTCGCTAATAACTTGGCGGCGGTTGTGCAAATCGCCTTTTTAGCCTTGGTAATCAAGCTTCTCGACGTAGGGTATGACTTCCTTGGCTTTGGGAAGGTCGTTTCGATCGATCTCGTACTTGATCAACGAATCGGCCAAGCCTTTAATGAGCGCCCGGCGTTGGTCGCGTTCGCGGTGGAATTTTCTGCCTTGATATCCGTGACGATGCATCGTTACAGCTCCAGCTCCGCGAGTTTCTCTTTGACTTCATCGAGCGCTTTGCTGCCGAAACCCTTTAGGTCGCGCAGTTCGGCATCACTGAGAGCTGAACAGGTCTTTGATAGTGTGGATGTCGTTGTTGATCAGGGCGTTGGTGGTGCGGGCAGACAGGTTCAGGTCTTCGATTGGCGTATTCAGCGCAGCCGGCTCGTCGCCCAGCATGTCTTCGCTAGCTGCGCCTTCTTGTTCGGCAGTCGAGTTCAGTGTGCTTCGGCTGGCAGCCACGCGGGTTTTGCCGGCCAGCGCCGTGTACTGGTTGACCAGGATAGCGGCAGCTTCTTCGAATGCATCTCGCGGTGTGATCGAGCCGTCAGTATCGACGGTCAGCAGTAATTTGTCTAGGTCGGTGATTTGGCCGACACGGGTGTTCTCAACCTTGTAGCGGACGCGGAAAACCGGGCTGAAGATGGCGTCCAGCGCAATCATGTCGCTGGCTTTCTTGGCAGCGCCTTCTTCGATCGTGCGGTAACCGCGGCCGACTTCAATGACAAGATCCACTGTCAACTTGGCTTTATCGTCGTCGATAGTAGCAATTACGTGTGTCGGGATTGACGATCTTCGACATCGGCATTGGTCTGGATATCTTTAGCGGTTACCGAGCCTTTACCTTGTTTGACGATGCGAAGTGTCTGAGGCTCCTCGCCATAGACACGGAAACGGACACCTTTAAGGTTGAGCATGATGTCGACGACGTCTTCTTTGACACCCGGCACGCTCGTGAACTCGTGCGTTACACCTTCGATTTTGAAGGCCGTAACGGCGGCGCCGGCAATGCTGGAAAGCAACACCCGACGGAGGCTGTTACCGAGCGTCATTCCATATCCGCTGTGCAGCGGCTCAACCGACAAATGTAGCGCTGGTGGCGCTGTGGTCGTCGACGTTGACGAGGCCTGGTGTGTGTATCAATGTTTGACATTGGTATTCACTCCTCCCTTAGCGTGAGTAATACTCTACGATTAATTGTTCATTGATATCTGGCTCGGCATCGTCACGGGTCGGTAGACCGGTGACTGATACCGTAATTTTCTTACGATCAACTTTCAGCCACGCCGGCGATTCGGCACGGCGCCGGGCTGATGTCATCAATCTTCTTGAAGTATTCAGTCTGCAGGCTGTGCGGTCGGACAGTCAGGCTGTCGCCCGGACTTGAGGCGGATGGATGGCACGTCGACGCGGGTGCCATTGAGCAGGAAGTGACCATGTGTCACCAACTGCCGTGCGGCCCGGCGGCTCGGTGCAAAACCGGCACGGTAAATTGCATTGTCGGCTCGCTGTTCCAGAAACTGCAGCAGAATCTGACCGGACTGGCCTTGCGACGCGAGGCTTCTTTCATAAGATTGCTGAACTGCCGCTCCAGTAGGCCGTACAGTCGCTTTACCTTCTGCTTTTCACGAAGCTGCAGGGAGTACTGGCTGGCTTTGCCGCCGCGCGTACCACGGCCGGTGGGACCTTGGCCGCCCGGCGGGTAGTGCGCTTCACCAGTGCTTTGTGGGCTTTGGGGTGCAACGCATAGCCTTCGCGGCGGGTCATTTTTACGATTGAATGCGGTATCTCGTGCCATAATCTCTACTTCTCTCGTCGAGCCTTCCGCGGTCGAACGCCGCCGTGTGGCACGCCGGTTACGTCTGTAATACTTTCAACCTGCATATCGACGTTGTGCAAGCGTCCGAATGGCGGCATCACGGCCGAGGCCGACACCTCTCACGATAACTTCAACCCTTGTAAGCCGTATAATTGCTTGGCTGCCTGTGCCGCCTTTTCTGCTGCGACTTGCGCAGCATACGCAGTCCCTTTTTGGAGCCGCGGAATCCGCACGCTCCGGCGCTTGATGCCGACAAGGCCGCGCCCTTCGGGTCGGTAAAAGTTACGATGGTGTTATTGAAGCTTGCCAAGACGTGCATTTGCCCGACTGGGCACACTTCGCTTGGCTTTCTTGCGTTTGGGCCTTTGGAGCTGCTGGATAGTTCGGTGCTTGACGGCAGTCAGTTGTCATGCTTCGATACCATATGTTTATGCCTTATCCTAAGTCTTAGAAGCTACTTTCTTTGCAGTACCGCCAACGGTAACTTTTTTACCGCGCCGGGTACGGGCATTGGTTTTGGTTCGTTGACCTCGTGAAGGCAGACTTGCTTTGTGGCGCAGGCCGCGGTAAGCGTTAATATCCTTAAGGCGCTTGATATTACCGCTAACGATTCGCTGCAGTTCACCTTCAACCACGTAATCGGCATTGATGACATCCTGTATTCGGGAAATTTCCGCATCGGTCAGGTCTTTGACGCGAACGGTGCGCTCGACTTTGGCTTTTGCCAAGATGTGTCAGCGGCTTTCGGACCGATTCCGTAAACATAGGTCAAGCGCGACCCAAATCTGTTTCTCGGCTGGAATTGTTACACCGGAAATTCTTGCCATTGACTATCCTTGCCTTTGCTTGTGCTTTGGTTTAAATTTGTTAATGACATACAGCCGGCCTTTACGGCGGACAATTTTGTCATCAGGACTAATTTTCTTGACACTTGCACGCACTTTCATGCGGATCATGCTCCTCTATCTTGTGCACGACACACTGCTTACTTTTTATAAACTATGATTTGCGATAGGTGATTCTGCCCTTCGTGAGATCGTAAGGGGTCAACTCGACCGTAACGCTGTCACCGGGTACAATTCGGATGAAATGTTTCCGCATCTTGCCGGCAACGTGAGCTATAATTTGATGGCCGTTTTCGAGTTCGACCCGAAACTGAGTGCCCGGAAGGGTCTCAATAATTGTTCCCGTCAACTCGATTACTTCCTTCTTGCCGGCCATAAATATAACTTATCGGAATTATATCAGCCTGAGAGCGCAATTACAACAGTTTTTCAAAACTAATCTACTTAGTTTTTCGTTTTCGCGCAAATGAAGGCATAAACTTGAATCGGCGTTCAGCCGTTCCAGCCTCGAGCGGGTCGGATTCGGATTCGTAGAAGAAATCGGATTTAGAATATTGATCGTAGGTGACCATAAGCGCTCGCGATTCTATAGCGCGGAGCGTTTGCAGTGACACTGATACCAAAATTAGTACACTTGTACCGCCGATCGCAATATTCTGATATTACATAAACCTGGGCGATGATTGGCAACAGCGCCAGAATACCTAAGCTAAACGCGCCAAAAAGAGTCAGACGGTTAATGATTTTGCTGAGGTATTTTTCGGTTTGCAGCCCAGAGCGAACCCCTTCGATAAAGCCCCCTTGTTTATGTAGGTTTTCGGCGATTTCTTTAGAGTTAAAAGTAATGCTGGTGTAGAAAAAGGTGAATATAAATACGAGCAGAAAATATGTAATCGGGTAAATCCAAGGTTTATACCCGCCCTGCGCGAATGTACTTGCGGAGGGAGCTTGAAACCACGATACCAGATTGGCTCCCAGGTGCTGGAGCTTGACACTATGATTGTTCGCAAGTAATTGCCCGACAAAACTCGGCACGCTCAAAAAAGCTACGGCAAAAATGATCGGCACGACGCCGGCCGTAATTAATTTGACCGGTAGGATGGTCGTTACGCCACCGTACGTTCTGTTCCCCTGTACCCGCTTGGCATAATTGACGGTGATGTTTCGTGACGCTTCATTTAATTTCACGACCAGCCACGTGACGATAATTGCTGAGATGAACAGTATGGCTCCGATCATAAACTGATGTCGATTTATCGGTAGATTATGGCCCAAAATACGCCAATGATTTTTTTTGCCGAAAATGGTGCCGCCGATAGAGGTAATGGTTGACGGCAGCCGGCTCACGATACTCACAGTAATAATCAAGGAAATACCGTTCCCAACACTCTGCTCGGTGACCAGCTCGCCGAGCCACATAAGTATCATCGATCCTCCCGTTAGGGCCGCTACCATGAGCACCCATTGAAAAATCGATGAGCCGGCCGTTATGTCGCCGACGCCGCCGATACTTTGGGCGGATTGTTTGACCAGATATATTGCACCGATCGATTGAATGATCGCCAGCGGGAATGTCAGGATTCGGGTGTATTGGTTGATTTTTTTCTGGCCGTACTCGCCCTCTTTGTGCAGGGCTTCCAGTTTCGGGATGGCTTTGGTCAGAAGCTGCATTATAATCGAGGCGTTAATATACGGCCCCATGCCGGCAATCATGATAGAGAAGTTCGCCAGAGCGCCGCCGCTCAAGACATTAATGAAACTCAGGAACTGCGGCGTGTTGCTCGAATTAAACAGGTTTTGAGGACCTGGTGCAGAGTTTGTGGATTGCTCGAGCGGCACCGGAATGTGCGCCAAGATTCGGAAAACCAGCAGAATGCCAGCACCGCCAAAATGCGGCCGCGCATGTCCTTGTGGCCAAGCGACTTGGCAATTATCTTCCAATTCACCTTAGTACTCTGCCCTGTCTCTCGTTTTTCTTAACTATTGGAAACTAGTATACCTCATGATACGGCAATTGCCTACACTTCACCATTTTCTTGCGCGACGGGCCTGCCAATGTAGCCGCCGCTTTGATGTTCCCATAATTTGGCATAAATCGATTTGCCTGATGAGAGTAGTTCTTCGTGCGTGCCGGTCTGTTTTATGCTGCCTTTATGCATAACGATTATGCGATCCATGTGCTGCACGGTACTTAAGCGATGCGCGATGACAAGCGCCGTTCGACCTTTCATAAGGTGCCACAGTGCCTTTTGAATAAACTTTTCACTACGGCTGTCAAGGGCTGACGTGGCTTCGTCGAGTACGAGAATCGGCGCATCCTTGAGTATTGCCCGCGCAATTGCCACCCGCTGGCGTTGACCGCCTGACAACTTTATTCCACGCTCACCTACCAGCGTGTCATAGCCATGTGGCAAATCTTTTACGAACTCGTCAACGTACGCTGCTTTGGCGGCGGCGATGACTGACCGCTTGCTCGCCTGAGGGTTGCCGTAAGCGATATTATCGGCAATACTGCGATGAAATAACAGCGGTTCCTGCGGAACATATGCTATGGCCTTACGCAAATCAGTCTGTGCAAGGTCGCGTAAATCGACTCCGCCAATCGTCACGGCACCGCTTTGTATGTCCATGAACCTGAGCAGAAGTTTGGTGAGTGTTGTTTTGCCGCTGCCCGAATAGCCTACGAGTCCGACTTTTTCTCCTGGTGTGATTTGTAAGGCAAAATTTTTGATGGCAAAAGATCCGCTCTGCGAGTCATTGTAGCTGTAGTGCACATGGTCAAATTTGATGTTGAGCGCCGTCTGTTTTGGAAATGCAACAGTAGTGGCTTTATCTTTGACCGTTGGAGCTATCAACATAGTCTTGACTGCTTGATGGGCGCTGCTCATGGTGGTTTCGTAAATTTTCACAAGATCCGCAATATCCTGGGTCGAGCCCACGAGCTTTATTACGTAAAGTTGCACCAATGCCACGATGGCGATTGAAATCGTATGATTCTCATACAATCGGGCGGTGAGAATGAGTAAAATCGATGTAGCGCCGGCCGCCAGAATCATGTGTCCCATATCCGCCGGAATTGACGCCATCCACGACCAGTACTGCGTGCTCGCCAGTCGATTTAATGAGATGTCCAAGCGGGAAATTTCGTAGTTCTCGGCTGCAAAACTTTTTACGGTTAAACCGTGCCCGAGCGCATCGCCGATTACTCCGGCGGTATCGCTGGCTGCTTCGCTCAGTTCTCGGCGGTATTTAAGCCGCCATTTACTGCTGCCGATCGTGAAACTTAAAACGAACAACATGGATATAAGCGTCGCACCGGCGAGCAGAAGCGAATGGTAGGCGATGATGGCGATGCTGCTGACGACGATCACGACCTGTTTGGTGACGCCATTCATAGCCCATTGGCAATAATCATTGAAAGCATCGCGCAATTTGGTGGCTTGCATTCCCAATGCGCCCAAGTATGTGTTGCTGTAAAATTCGTAATCCTTTTGCAGGTAATTCACGAATATTTCACGCTGCAGATATACAGTGCCTGCGCGTCCGTTACGGCAAATCGCAATACCCCCCACGCCCCAGAGAACACAATAGACGATGGCCAATAAAAAGGCATTCCAGGCATACTGTCCAACCGCGTCAAAATGACGTGTGAAAATAGCTTGCAGACCATAAGCGATCTGGATGGGAATGAGGGCATTATAGATTAGGATAGCCGTCGGGCGGCACAATGCCCAACCCAGTAAAGCAGGCCAATCAGTCAAGTTGGCACGCCAAAATAATCGATGGATCTGCCGCGACGTTTCATGGTCTCGGCGCGTAAAGGTTCCCGCCATAATGGTCAGTAGTATAGCACGCCTGAAAATTAAAAAAGGAGCTCTTGGAAAAGCTCCTTTTTAGAAGTCGTCGTGACGTGTGATTAGTCTTTCTTTTTGCGTGTCGAATCTCGGCCTACCCGCGGAACGGCTTCGAAGCTACCGCCGGCTTTCTGCACGGTGGCAGCTGCGTTTTCGCTGGCGGCTTGTAACTTTACCGTAACTGCTCGGGTTAATTCGCCCTTTACGAGCAACTTGGCCGTAACATATGGACTGCTGATAAGTCCGGCTTCAGAGAGTGAGAAGTTGTCAACCGATTTTGCTTTCAGCGCATTGAGCTGCCCGGTATAGACAATTTCAGCAGGTTGTTTGTAGGAGCGAAACCCGCGAAGTTTCGGCAAGCGCTGCATCAACGGATTCTGACCGCCTTCAAAGCCCGGGCGGCGGCGTGAGCCGGTCCGGGCTTTTTGCCTTTTGTTCCGCGACCGGCCGTCTTGCCTTGGCCGGCAGCGATACCGCGCCCGACCCGCTTGGGAGACTTATGCTTCGAAGCGGTAAGTTCGTGATATTTCATGATTGTTTCCCCTTCTTTTGCCCGCCGGTTTTAGAAGCAGTCTTTTTGTCCGTCACGGGCTTTTTGGCTGTAGGAGCGGCAGCTTTCTCGTTAACGGCCTCTGGTTGTTCCTTGACGGCTTCAACGGCTCGGGCTTTAGGGGCCTTTCGCACCGGCTGTACGATCCATTTGCTGGCCGGTTGAATGCTTTGCAGGGCTGCGATGGTAGCGTATGCGGTATTGGTTTTGTTGGATGATCCAAGCGACTTGCTCAGCGCGTTATGTATACCTGCTACTTCGAGAACGGTACGGACGACACCTCCCGCGATCAGTCCGGTACCCGGACTAGCCGGCTTGATTAGGATGTGGGCGCCGCTGACTTTAGCTTCGGCCTCGTGCGGCACGGTTTCTTTGTAGATCGCCACGCTCACCATATGCTTTTTAGCAACGTCGGTCGCTTTGGTAACGGCTGCCGTAACGTCGGCACCTTTGGCGCTGCCAATTCCGACACGATTCTTGCGGTCGCCAACGACAACCAGTGCGCGAAAGCGGAAACGACGTCCGCCCTTTACGACTCGCGCAACCCGGTCGATGTGCAATGTGCGTTCATCAAATTGTTTTTCTTCCATACCACCATCGGCTGAGCGTCGGTTCCTTGGTTCAGTTGCTTTTATTGCTGCCATAGTTAGAACTCCAGTCCTGCGTTACGGGCTGCATCTGCCAGCGCTGCTACTCGGCCATGATACAGTTTGCCGTTTCGATCATATACAACTTGCTTAACCTTGGACGTTTTGGCTTTCTTGGCAATCTCGGTACCGACCCAGACCGCTCGCTCGGTCATCGTGCCGGAAACTTTTTGGCCGACGGTCGTGACGTAGGCCAGTGTGTGGTGCCTTGAATCGTCAATCAGCTGAGCACTTATGTGTCTGTTGCTAACAAAGACGCTCAACCGTGGGCGTTCGCTGGTGCCCGATATTTGCGCGCGAATTCGATATTTGCGCTGCGCCCGATTCTGTAGTGCGTGTGCTAGATTATTCATACTATTTATCCTTACCCAATTTACCCGACTTGCGGATGATACGCTCACCGGCATACTTAATGCCTTTACCCTTGTAGGGTTCCGGTTTCTTCAATGCGCGGATCTCGGCTGCGACTTGTCCGACCTGTTGCTTGTCGATACCGGTGACGGTGATGGTGTTTTGTTCGACTGTCGCCGTAATGCCCGAGGGAATTTTATATATGACGTCATGAGAAAAACCGAGATTGAATTTCAGATCCGTACCCTGGAGTGCGACGCGGTAGCCGACACCGTTGATTTCAAGCTTTTTGGAAAATCCCTGGTTGACGCCGGCGACCATGTTGTTAAGTAAAGCTCGCATCAGACCGTGCTTAGCTCTTATTTTCGGTTCATCGTTCGCTCGTGTTACCCTCAGTTCGTCGCCTTCCTGCGCCACGCTAATGTCGGGCATGGTAAATTGCTTCAGTGTACCCTTGGATCCCGTAACGGTAATTTCTTGCTCGTCGACAGTGATTGTCACGCCGCTCGGAATTTTGATTGGCAGTTTTCCTACTCGACTCATACTAATACACCTTGCAGATTAATTCGCCGCCTAAACGTGCCTTGCGGGCGTCAGTACCTGTCATCACGCCTTTTGAGGTCGAAATTATGACGATACCGCGGCCGCGTTTAACACTCGGAATTTCACCGGCGCCGACATAGACCCGTCGTCCTGGTTTGCTGAGGCGGGTCAGTTCAGTAATGCGGGCATTTTCGTACGGTGAACTAATAGACAAAGTAAGCGTCTTACCGACGTCGGCTTTGTCGACACGGACATCGTCAATGAATCCATTATTCTTTAAAAGTTTGGCTACAGACTCTTTGATATTGGAATGCGGCATACTGATTTCGTTTTTGCGCACGGCAATAGCATTGCGGAGGCGCGCGAGCATATCAGCGATGGGATCAGTTGTGGTTATCATATTCGGCCTCCTTTCTACCAGCTTGATTTCGTTACGCCGGGGATCTCTCCCTTACTTGCATGTTCACGGAACGCGATACGGCTCAATCCAAATGTACGCATGTACGCGTGCGGACGGCCGGTTTCAACACAACGGTTCTTCCATCGGGTTGGCGATGAATTGCGCGGCAATTTTGCCAGTCCTTCGTAATCGCCGATAGACTTAAGTTCGGCACGTTTCGCAGCATATTGCTGAATCATCCTTTGGCGCTTCAGATCTCGTGCGATGTTTGATTTTCTAGCCATCAATTGCTCCTATCGCAAACCTACTTACTTCTTGGGCACTTGCCGACCAATCCATCACGTGCGCCATCCACGGCTCAAAATCATCCGGTCTTTGCCCTATTGACCATCTTTCATACGCCGGATGGTCTGACATTAACTCCGCGCGTAATTCGTGAAAGGGTAACGCGCCTCTGCTATAACTGCGCAAAGGACCTGGGTGAAAATCCAGTTCAATAGTGGGTGCTTGTTCCGTCATACTCATCAGTTTCTCTCCTTCTCAAATGGCAGGCCGAATTTTTCCAGCAAAACACGAGCGTGCCCTGGTTCGACGGCCTTAATCACAAATATTATTTGCAGTCCGTGCAGCGTGGTAGTTTCCTCAAAAGTCAGCTCCGGGAATGAGGACTGGTCGATGAAGCCAAGCGCGTAATTGCCTGACTTGTCAAAGCTTTTAGCCTTTACCCCATGAAAGTCACGCAAACGCGGCATCACAATATTGATGACCCTATCCAAGAATTCGTACATGTGCTCACCGCGTAAGGTTACCTTAAGCCCGATCTTGTTGCCTTCGCGTAGCTTAAAGCTGGCAATGGATTTTTTAGCGGTGGTTTTGATGGGCTGTTGACCGGTGATTTTTCGCAAAGTATTGGTAGCGACTTCCATAATTTTCTTATCGTCCTTGGCGCGGCCGAGGCCCGCATTGACAACAATTTTCTCCAGTCGCGGAACCTGATGAACGTTGGGTAACCCGAGTTCTTTTTGAAGTTCGGCTCGGATTGTTGAAGCATAGGCCGTCTTTAATCTGGCCGCCGTGGTCGGCACTGCCTTCTTGGCCTTAGTCTGTACTTGCACGCTCATGATTTAATTTCCTTGCCGCTGCGTTTATAAACGCGCTTCTTGGTTCCGTCCTGGTTGACGGTATATCCGATTCGGCTCGGTAGCTTTGTATCCGGTTCAACGATGCCTAACTTGCTCACCCATATCGGTTTGGTGATTTCAACGATACCGCCCTGAGGATAGGCTTTGTTTGGTTTGACATGCTTTTTAAAGACATTGATACCTTCAACGGTAACCTTGTTCTCTGCCGGGTGTACTTCAGTTATCTTGCCGGTTTTACCCTTGTACTTGCCCGTACGTACCATGACGGTGTCACCCTTTTTCAGACGAATTTTGAATATTTTTCTATTGTCGCTCTTGGCATATCGGTTCATCACAATACCTCCGGTGCCAATGACACGATTTTCGTAAAGCCGCGGTCGCGTAATTCACGCGGTACCGGCCCGAAGATGCGGGTTGCGCGCGGCAACTTGTCATCGCCGATTATGACTGCAGCGTTATCATCGAACCTGATGGTAGAGCCGTCACGGCGCCGAATTGCATCCCGCGTCCGTACGACAACGGCTTTCACTACGCTCTTTTTCTTGACATTCCCATTCGGATTGGCGTCTTTGACCGTAGCTACGATGATGTCGCCGGCACGGGCGTATCGGCGCTTCGTGCCTCCGAGGACTCGAATGCATAAAATCTCTTTGGCGCCGCTGTTATCGCATACTACCAAGCGTGATTCCTGCTGGATCATACGTCTTTCTCCTCGGGTTTGGCTATGCCCATCTCTTCAAGCGTATTCTCAGACTCGACATGTTGAACTCCGGCTTTCTGTATGATTTGCTGCAAGCGAAAACGTTTGCGGGCACTGAGCGGACGGGTTTCAACGATTACCACTTTGTCGCCCACCTTGGCTTCGTTCTTTTCATCATGCGCAATAAATTTTTTTGTGACCGTGTACTGTTTCTGATACAGCGGGTGGGTAAGACGCACTTGCTCGGTTACGACAATGGTTTTGTCGGTTTTTTTGGATTTCACAATGCCGGTAATTGTTTTAGCCATTACTTAGTCTCCTCTCTGAGCTGTTCACCAAGCACCGTTAACATGCGGGCCAAATCTTTGCGCTTGGCGCGGACGATGCGAACGTTCTGTACTTCGCCAAGGCGAACACGTCGCCTCAACTCCGCAATTTCCTCTCGAAGCGAGGTTGTCTGGGTTGTAATATCTGCGGTCGAGAGTTTGCGAATTTCTGCAACTTTCATGATTAGCGCTCCTCTCTCACGACAAATTTAGTCTTCACGGGTAATTTATGGGCTGCCAAACGCATAGCCTCGCGTGCTATTTCTTCGCTCACACCTTGCATTTCGAAAAGGATGAGCCCTGGACGAACCTTTGCCGCAAAGAATTCAGGGTTGCCTTTACCGCTGCCCATTTTGACGTCCTGCGGTTTTCTGGTCACGGGAGTGTGCGGGAAAATCCGGATCCAGATTTTACCGCCACGCTTGATGTAGCGGGTCATAGCCTGACGCGCAGCTTCGATTTGGCGGGAGGTAATGCGCTCATGACCCTGAGCTTGCAGGGCGTAATCGCCAAACGCGATGTAATTTCCGCTTGTGGCGACTCCGCGGATCCGGCCTTTGCGCACCTTTCGGAATTTAGTTCGTTTTGGGAGTAACATCTTACGCTACCTCGCCTTTATATATCCAAACCTTCACGCCGATGATACCGGCTCCGGCCGTATGAGCGTCTATTTGGGCGTAGTCAATATCGGCACGAAGTGTGTGCAACGGCACGCTGCCGGCAACTTCCTTTTCACGTCGGGACATCTCGGCGCCATTCAGTCGACCCGATACTTGAATACGGACACCCTTGGCCCCGGCCCGCATAGTTGAAGCTGCGGACGACTTGATAGCTCGGCGGAATGAAATTCTGCGTTCCAGCTGGTGTGCAATATTTTCAGCCACCAGTTTAGCGTAAAGCTCCGGCTTCTTTATTTCTTCGATATTAATGCGAGTCGGCACACCATAAATTTTCTCGACCGCCGATTTAAGTTCCTGGGCACCCGATCCGCCGCGTCCGATGACCACGCCCGCTTTGGCAGTCGTTATGGTTACCGTCACTAAATTGGGCGAGCGTTCGATGTCCACCTTGTTAATGGCGGCCCGGCTGCCGAGCTTGGTTTGAATCAAGCGCCGAACAGTCAGGTCATTACGCAGGTATTTGGCATAATCGCGTTTTGTGGCAAACCATTTGCTTCGCCAGTCTTTATTAACCTGCAAACGCATTGAAATCGGATTTACTTTCTGGCCCATTACTTCGTCTCCTTGTCGGCGGTCTTGGCCGGTTTCTTAGGCGCTCGTACTTCTCCGTCAACCACAACGCGAATATGCGAGGTCTTCTTCTGGAATGGTAAGGCCCTGCCGTGCGCGGCCGGCTTGTACCGCTTAAGCCTCGGGCCTGCGGTAACGCTCAATTCGACGATGCGCAGCGTATCCGGCTTGTAGTTGTGGTTGTGCTCGGCGTTGGCCCGGGCGCTGGCAATGGTCTTTCGTAGTGCAATTGCCGAGCGGCGGGGAGTGTAATCAAGAATGGTCAAAGCGTCATCAACGGTCCGGCCGCGTACCAGAGCAGCTACCACGCTAACTTTGCGCGGGCTGATGCGAACTCCTTTTGCAATTGCTTTTACTGCCATAATGTAATCCTACTTCTTACCTTTCGCTAATTTGCCGCCGTGGCTGCGGAACTTGCGCGTCGGGCTAAACTCACCGAGCTTATGGCCGACCATGTTTTCCGTGACGAAAACCGGCACGTGTACTTTGCCGTTGTGTACCGCGAATGTCCGGCCGACGAATTCCGGCGCGATGGTAGAGGCGCGGGCCCAGGTCTTAATAATAGTGCGATCTCCGGAACTTAGTGCCGCAACTTTCTTGGCGAGCTTCGGGTCGATAAACGGTCCTTTTTTAAGTGAACGGCTCATTGTCGTACCTCACTAGTTCTTCCATACCTGGCCATAGACTGTGCAATTACTCCACCTGTTATAACACTAGGAGCGTCTCCACCTATGCTCCAGGCTTCTGCGTCAAGCCTGCCCGCAAGTTGTACGGCGCCCAGATCGGGCTGTTCGTCGGTAAGTGCTCGCCCCCGCTGGATCCCGTATGCGAAGTCTTCACTTCTCAACGCTCCTGATCGTAGTGCCTGCTCAACGACGGCTAAAGTATGTAGTAAATCTGCTTCTTGGTCGTGCGCTGCTTCGTGCAAGTCGCCACCGACTGTAACTTTTTCTCTCATAGCTATTTCCTCTTCGCCTCGTGTCGGCTTCTTACAATAAATTTCGTGGTGGATTTGCGGCGACGGGTTTTGTAGCCGAGCGTCTTCTGTCCCCAAGGCGTCTTTGGTGCGGCGCCGTGGTTCTTGCCGCCGCCTACGCCGTGGCGACCGCCATCACCACCGCCGTGCGGGTGATCGGCGGCATTCATGACGACGCCGCGTACGGACGGTCGCACACCCATGTGACGACGCCGGCCGGCTTTTCCGAGTTTTATGTTCTGGTGCTGCTCGTTGCCGATGACGCCGATTGAGGCGGTACAATTGCTGTTGATGAGGCGAACTTCGCCGCTTGGCAGGCGAACCTGCGCGTACATCCCTTCTTTTGCCATAAGCTGCGCGCTATTCCCTGCACCGCGGACAAGTTGGGCGCCGCGGCCGGGCTGCAGCTCAATGGCGTGGATAAAGCTGCCGACTGGAATGTTCTTGAGCGGAAGGCGATTGCCGTTTTCGATCGGTGCTTCTTCGCCGCTGTGGATTGTCTGACCGACTTTCATATTGGCCGAGGCTAGTATGTAGTGATAAGTGCCGTTAGCTTCTTTGATTCGCGCAATCCGTGCCGAACGGTTCGGATCGTATTCAATTTGCTCAACAGTAGCGGTGATTCCCGGCGTCAAATTAAAATCGATGATGCGATAAAACCTGCGTGCTCCCCCGCCTCGGTGGCGGGTCGTAATCCGTCCTTGGTTGTTGCGCCCGTTAGTGCGTCGCTTAACGACGGTCAGTGATCGCAATGGTTTATTTGTCGTGACGCTACTCAAATCCTGCGTGGTCATGCCGCGATGGCCTGGGGTAGTGGGTCGGTATGTCTTAATCGCCATCACTTTTTCTCCTTATCGGCCTTCTTGTTACGCTTTTCGGCGGCTTTTTCAGCAAGTTCCGCAATTTTCTCGCTTCGTTCCTCGGACTCTTCAACGGCGGCAAACAATGGCAAGCTATCGCCCTGCTTGAGAGTGATGTAAGCCTTTTTGGTGTCGCTTTGCCGCCCCTTAGTGGCGCGGCCGCGTTTCCGGTACGTACTGATTGCCTTGCCCGGAATATTGGCGATATTAACATTCGTTACGGTGACTCCGAATTGCGATGCGACGGCACGGGCTACCGTGTGCTTATTAGCGTCATTAGGTACGTCGAATACATACGTATTCAAGCTCTGGCTTACGGTATATGCCTTTTCGCTCATGCGCGGTATTACGGGAATGTGCTTACTCATTTTTCGTCTCCGAGCCAGGCATTAATTACTTGTAAGGCAGCAACTGTAAGAACGAGTTTACCGGCGTTCAGTATGTCAAATACATTCAGATACTGGGCGTGGACTACCTTTACGCCTGGCAGATTAGCCGCTGAACGCGTGAGTTCGTCGGTCTTTTTGTCGACAGCAATGACAACATTATTCGCGGCCTCAATTTTACTGAGCAGTTTGGCAAGTTCGGCCGTTTTTGCGTTCTTCGACTGCAAATCCTCAATGACTATAATATTGCCGGCGTCAGCCTGAAGGCTCAGGGCCTGACGGATCGCAAGTCGCTTCGCTTTGACGTTGAGTTGCTTCGTAAAATTCTCATCACCGGTCGGGCCAAAGACAATACCGCCTCCGCGCCAAATCGGGTTACGGCTCGAACCAACACGGGCTCGACCGGTACCTTTTTGACGCCAGGGTTTTTTGCCGCCGCCTCTAACCTCGCCGCGGCGCTTGACGATCGCAAGGTTCGTACGACCGTTTCCGAGGTAGGCGGTGTATGCGAGCTTAAGCAGTTCATGGTTCTTTGGCGTCACCCCGAAGATCGCTGCATTCAGCTTTGCAGCCGTCGTAGCTTTCGTGCCGGATTTAGTGTAGGTTGCTACCGCCATTACTGTGCCTCCTTAAGGAGTACGATTCCTTTACGGGGGCCCGGTACCGCGCCGGTTACGCCAATGATATTGTTTTCAGTATCAACGAGCGCTATCCGGAGGTTCTTAACGGTAACTTGCGTGTGTCCAAGCTGGCCAGCCATCTTCTTTCCCTTAAATATCTTTTGCGGGTACATCGAGCCGATTGAGCCCGGGCGGCGATAGCTGCGACCGCCGTGCGTCTTGCGGCCGCGGTGGAAGTTGTGGCGCCTAATAGTTCCGGCCCAACCTTTGCCTTTGGAGACACCGGACACGGTAACTTTGTCTCCAACTGAAAAGACCTCGGCGTTGATGGTGGTCCCAACTTTGAGGTCTTCGGTTATTTCGGGAACGCGAAATTCGCGAATAATCTTCGGGAGGACGCCTGCGAGCTTAAAGTGGTTTTTTTGCGCCTTGTTGGTTGATTGCTCCTTGGCTTGTTCGAAGCCAACCTGTACGGAGGTATAGCCGTCTGTTTCGGTGGCCTTGGTTTGTGTAACGACATTTGGAGCGGCTGAAAGCAGGGTAACAGCTTGCACTGTACCGTCATCAGCAATGGCGGAAGTCATTCCGATCTTTCGGGTGATTAATGCTTTCATAGCTCCCTTTTAATTATTAGTTTGACTCATAGTCGCCGCTTCCAAAAAGAGCGACCGTTACATAAAAATGCTTGGCTACTAGTGGTTTCTACCTCTGTTTTTGGCAGACCTGCTTACGTACACCAAGTACCAAAGTTATGAACTAACCTAAAGGATATCATGTTAAATCAACCCCTGTCAATATGTTGCAAATTCTACTGCGAATTATTTTTGTGTGCGCGATCTACAAATACGCGTCCAGACCCGAACGTTCTGGCACGAATGAAGCTTCAAATGCAGTACGGTTACAGGTGCTGATCTCTTCTTCGGACAGGATTCCTTCTCGCAGCAAGGTCTCGAGCTGGGTGCGTAAATGGCA
Organism: Candidatus Saccharimonadia bacterium; assembly: GCA_963810525.1. Lineage (GTDB taxonomy): Bacteria > Patescibacteriota > Saccharimonadia > Saccharimonadales > UBA4665 > JAICLK01. The sequence continues at coordinate 307,033 of CAWENB010000002.1, read as the reverse complement.
TCCTTCGATAATCTCCGGCCAGTCGGTATTAATGCAGAACTTGACTTTGTTGTCGATGAATGTACGCAAAATGAACTTCATTTCGTCAATATCCCGTACCGCTTCGGTGGCGATATTCGACAGCGGACAGACTTCCAGGACGACTCCTCGCCTTACAATTTCTTTCATGAGTGGTTTATCGTAAGCGGCGTAAATGCCATGGCCGAAACGTTCCGGCTCGGCATATTTGAGCGCTTCCCACATGTCGTCGGTATCGCTCCACTCGCCGGTATGGACGGTCACATGGAGGCCTGCTTTCTTGGCTCGCTTGAAGAGTTGTTCGTAGTCTTTAAAATGAAAGTCCGGCGCGGCAGGACCGGCGACATCGATTCCCACGACACCTCGACTGTGATATTTAATAGCCTTGTCGACAATGATCGCGTTTTGTTTCACGCCGAATTCGCGTCCCATGCAAAACAGCAAACCGGCTCGTAGGTGCTTGTGCTCAAGCAGAGCCCGCTCCATTCCGCGCAGCATCGCCATGATTATATAATCTAGATCCAGCTGCGCGTTGGCGTTGTGCTTCATCGGATTATTGCGTAATTCCAACAATGTAATGCCCTGGGATCGATAGGCACCGACCATACTGTGGTAGGTCGCTTGCTCCACGGCATGGGTGCCTGAACTGAGTTTATCCAGTAGCGGGTGATAAACTTCGTCGAAATAGTCTTTGAGCTTCATGCGCCGGCTGCTGGATAGCATGACGTGGTCTGTGAAAGCCTCAAAGTCGTCATTCGGGAGTTTGAAGCCGAGATCGTGTGCAATTTGCCACAGCGTCGCCGGGCTTATTGAGGTGCCCAAGTGGGCATGAAGTTCGGCCAGGGGGAAAATAGGAAGTGTCGAATTACTAATAGTAGAACCGAGTGCGTCGGTATCCATCGGATGGATCTGCTTCCTTTTAAGTTGGAACTATAGTAGCACTTGAGTTTATGACCGGTCAAGGTCAGTAGGTTAAATATACCCCGCCCATTGTCCAGAAACCGACGAACATGGCCAGTAGCAGCAAGGCATATTCAATCTTACGATCAATCCTGAAATGCTCATGTGTCGCAAACGCGAATCCGATCACGAGACCAATCGGAATGGGAATTTGCCCGCTACCGTCCGGGCTTCTCAGCCATAACCACAACGATCCGACAACCAGATAGAGTACTAGTTTGAGCAAGAATATGCTGTCTAACTCTACGGTAGCTCGATGCTTTTTGGTTTTTGTTTTTGCCATCAAAACTATTTTAGCATAAGAGTTTTTTTGGGTATTAGTGCAATGACGCAAAAGGCTCGTGATTCTGTAATATGCGGTATTGGTCTTTACTCCAGTAGCTCATTTTCTCCGGTTTCAACTCAAGCATCCTAACGTAAGCCGTCCAAGTAACCCATTGGAAAGCTTCGACTTCATCCGGATTCGGCTGCGGCTCTTCGCGCGTAAAGGCGACAAAAATCGGACAGTATTCATGCTCGATAATACCGTTGTACGGCGGTGTTTTATATGTGTAGACGGGCACGACGCAATTGATGCCGTCTAACTCTTCAAGCCCGACTTCGAACTCTGCTCGCCGGCGGATAGCAGCTTCCATACTTTCGTCCGGCGCCGGGTGGCCGCACAGGCTGTTCGTCCAAACATCCGGCCAAACTTTCTTGACATGCGACCGTTGGGTTACAAGAAATTTATTATCGTCTCGCCGTAGGATATAACATGAAAACGCCAGGTGAAGCCGGGTGTCGGCTGTATGGCTGGCTAGTTTGGGACCGATCTCGCCGGTCGGTACCCCGTTTTCATCTACAAAAACAATATTCTCAATATCTGACACAATGTAGATTATAGCGTATTGCCCCGCATAGGCAGGAGCGCTTCTATTTAAAAAAACGCCCTTTCGGGCGCTTATTGTTACATTTTTATTTCGACGTCACAACCTGCGGGGAGGCTGAGGTTCATCAGACTATCGATGGTTTTGGGTGTCGGCTCCAGCACATCGATGAGGCGCTTGTGAACGCGCATCTCGAATTGCTCACGACCCTTCTTGTAAACATGCGGGCTTTTGATAACCGTGAAGGTGCTTTTACGGGTCGGCAGCGGAATCGGGCCAGCCAAAGTTGCACCGGTGCGTAGCGCCGTATCAACAATCTGCTTCGCCGCCTGATCGATCACCTTATGATCGTAGGCCTTGAGACGAATGCGAATCCGTTGTTTGGTATCTGTCTTTTTGGTTGCTTCCATGGCTGGTTTGATTCCTTCTTAATGTACGAGCTGATGCTAATTTGCTAGATTAATTGATGATCTTAGTGACGACTCCGGCGCCGACAGTGCGACCGCCCTCGCGTATAGCGAAGCGCAGACCCTGGTCCATGGCAATCGGCTGCAGTAACTTTACCTTGAATGTAATGGTGTCACCTGGCATGACCATTTCTTTGTCGGCCGGAAGTTCAACTTCACCGGTCACGTCCGTGGTGCGGAAGTAGAACTGTGGTTTGTAGCCCTTAAAGAACGGGGTGTGACGGCCGCCTTCTTCCTTTGTTAGTACGTAGACTTCGGAGTCAAATTCGGTGTGCGGCGTGATGGTGCCCGGTTTGGCAAGCACCTGGCCGCGCTCGATGTCGTCGCGCTCAATACCTCGGAGCAGTACGCCGACGTTGTCGCCGGCCTGACCTTGGTCGAGGTTCTTCTTGAACATTTCAACGCCGGTTACGACAGTCTTTTTGGTGTCATGCAGGCCTACGATTTCGACTTCTTCGTTTACTTTTACGATACCTTGCTCAACACGGCCGGTGGCGACGGTGCCGCGACCCTTGATACTGAACACATCCTCAATCGGCATAAGGAACGGCTTGTCGAGTTCGCGCTTCGGCTCAGGTATGAAGTCATCCATAGCTTTGACGAGCTCCATGATGGCATCTTCGTTGGCCGAGTCGCCTTCGAGTGCTTTCGTTGCTGACCCACGGATAATCGGTGCGTTGCGGTCAAAGCCGTTTTTATCAAGCAAGTCGCGAATTTCTTCTTCGACCAGTTCGACCAGTTCCTCATCAGCAAGGTCCATCTTATTAAGGAATACGAGGACTGAAGGTACGCCAACCTGACGAGCTAGTAGTACGTGCTCGCGAGTTTGCGGCATCGGGCCGTCGGCAGCGGATACGACGAGGATAGCGCCGTCAACCTGGGCGGCGCCGGTAATCATGTTTTTGACGTAGTCGGCGTGCCCCGGCATATCGACGTGAGCGTAGTGGCGATTCTCGCTTTCGTATTCCTGGTGCGATGTGGCGATCGTAATACCGCGGGCTTTTTCTTCGGGAGCGTTGTCGATCTCGTCATACTTGACGGGTTTATTAATGCTGCTGGGAAGTTTCTTTGCGAGGACTGCGGTGATTGCAGCGGTCAGCGTGGTCTTGCCGTGGTCGACGTGGCCCATGGTACCGACGTTAATGTGGGGCTTGCTGCGGTCGAATTGATCTGCCATTGAGGGTAACTCCTTTTAATTTATACATTTAGTTGCATGAGAATAAAGCACTCACACGAGTTGATGAGGATAGTATAGGGAAAAACCGAAGGTATGTAAATAGTTTACTGATGTTTTCGGCTCTGTACCAATGCACCGCCAAGCGTCTCGGCATCCTGCGCAAGTTCGTTGAAATCTGCAGTTGCGGGCAAACCTATGCCACCGGTTTCGGCGAATTCTAAAATCGTTCTACCTAAACATATGTTGGTGGCTCGCAAAGCGGCGAGTAGTACTTCCGTTGGCCGCCCGTCAGGGTTGGCTGCAACCACTTCAGGGGGGTCCATAGGAGTCGTTTCAGCTAATAGTCGTTCTTGTAACATGTCAATATCTCCATATATATTATACACCAATATGCTTAAAAAGCAAACAAATATCTGTATCGTTACTTTAGCCTATTTTGAGTTTTTAGCGATGATTGCCTCCGCGACATGGTTCGGGACGTCGGTGTAGTGGTCGAGCTCCATGCTCGAACTGGCGCGACCCTGGGTCATGCTACGCAAACTGGTGGTGTAGCCGAACATTTCACCGAGCGGCACGAATGCGGTAATTTCCTTGATGCCCGGACTCAAATCTTCCATCGATTCGATGCGGCCGCGCTTGGAGTTAAGATCGCCGATGACATCACCCATGAATGATTCCGGAGTGACGACCACGACTTTCATGATCGGCTCGAGCAGTACCGGGTTAGCTTTCTTGACCCCATCTTGTAGCGCCATTGAACCGGCGATTTTAAAGGCTAGTTCTGATGAGTCGACGTCGTGGTACGAACCGTCGTATAGCTCGGCCTTTATATCGACGACCGGGTAACCGGCCAGAACGCCGTTGCTCATGGCCTCGATAATGCCTTGCTCAACCGGCTTGATGTATTCACCCGGCACAACGCCACCTTTAATCGAATTGATGAACTCAAAACCTTTGCCGACTTCGTTTTGGCTGATGCGCAGCCATACATCCCCGTATTGACCGCGGCCACCTGACTGGCGAATAAACTTGCCCTGAACCTCAACACCGTCTTTGCGAACGGTTTCACGGTATGCTACCTGCGGTTGGCCGATGTTGGCCTCGACGCTGAACTCGCGTTTCATACGGTCAACCAGAATTTCGAGGTGCAGCTCGCCCATTCCGCTGATGATGGTTTGACCAGTTTCGTCATCGACACGGATGCGGAAAGTCGGGTCTTCTTCGGCCAGGCGCTGCAGGGCCAGGCTCATCTTCTCCTGGTCAGATTTCGTCTTTGGCTCGATCGCGATACTGACGGGCGGATCCGGGAAGGTGATGCTTTCAAGCACGATCGGATTGTTCGGGTCGCATAGCGTATTGCCGGTCGTGGTGCCCTTGAGCCCCACAATAGCGGCGATGTCACCGGCTCCGACTTCGGTGACGTCCTCACGTTTGTCGGCTTGTAAGCGCACGACACGGCCGATGCGTTCCTTCTCGCCGGTCGAGCTGTTTAGTACGTATGAACCGGCCAGTAATTTGCCGGAGTAAACGCGAAAGTAGGCGAGTTTTCCTACAAAAGGATCGGTTGTAATCTTGAAGGCCAGCGCCGCAAACGGCTGCGTTTCGTCGGGAGTACGCTCGACTTCATCGCCGGTTTTCGGGTGGGTTCCCCAAGTGCTGCCGCGGTCGAGCGGGCTCGGCAGGAAGTCAGTGACCATATCGAGCACCTTTTCGACGATCACGCCGCGGCCGTCGCCGCCGGTAACCGGATAGAACTTACCGGTCAGTGTAGCTGAACGGATAGCCTGGCGGATTTCGTCCTCGCTGAGGCCTTCTTCGCCGACTTCAAGATATTTCTCGAGCATGGCTTCGTCTTCAGCCACGGCATTTTCGATGAGCAGGCTGCGGTAACGCTTAACCTCGTCCAGCATTTCGGCCGGAATATCACCCTCGGTCAGCTCCTTGTCGGTGAACTCCTTATAGGTGTAGGCTTTCATGGATACAAGGTCGACGACACCGTTGATGCTTTGCTCGAAACCGATCGGCAGGTGTACTGGAAAGGCGTGCTTGTTCAGGCGGTTGTGTATAGATTCGAGGGATTTGAAGAAGTCGCCGCCGGTCTGGTTGATCTTATTGATAAAGCAAATACGAGGCACGCCGTACTTGTCGGCCTGGCGCCAGACGGTCTCGGACTGTGATTCAACGCCCATCTTGCCGTCGAATACCACGCAGGCGCCGTCGAGTACGCGAAGCGAACGCTCCACCTCAACCGTGAAGTCGATGTGTCCCGGCGTGTCGATGATATTGATCTGGTGACCTTTCCAGTAGCACGTGACCGCGGCGGAGACGATCGTGATGCCGCGCTCGCGCTCTTGCGCCATCCAGTCGGTTGTGGTTTCGCCCTCGTGCACAGCGCCGATTTTGTGCTTCAGCCCGGTCCGATACAAAATACCTTCAGTCGTAGTCGTCTTACCCGCGTCAATGTGAGCAATAATGCCGATGTTGCGGAGGTCTTTTAGTGTGTACTTCTTATCTGCCATTTCTTTCCTTTACAACTATTTGGGAGCTTCTGATTACTATTCATAAAATTCTGTCTGAGTCAGTTCTCGTAGAAGTCAGCAATACGTACGTCAGCTCTGCCACCTTTAGTGCTACTACGCGCTTACACGAGGTTAATGACTTTTTGTTGATTATAACTTACGTACGACTTTTCTCAAAACTTCGTAACTGTACCTACTCTACCCCAAAGGCCGCCGTCGCGAGTCCTGCAAGCGTGAGCATCTCGTCGTCAATTGTGAGGGCACCGCGCCGATCAGTATACATTAGCGATAGTTGTGGTTCTTCCCCTGATTCCCCGCGGACGACAGAAGCTTCGAATTGTTCGGCTGGTGAGCTGTCGGCCCGGGCGGTTATCACGTTGGCATTGATTACGAATGTTACGCATGCTCTGCCAGGCAGTATTCGTATGACCTCGGCAGCAATACATCGTCGCGGGCGTTGCGGGGCTAAATGTACCCCGCCGCCTCCCGGTTGTAATTCGGTAACAAGATAGCTTTGACGCTCCTCGTCCCCGTTCGCAATATCGTCGCCTACCGTTTCAACCCGGAACGGCCTGAAGCCGGTAAATGCAAATTGACTTCTTGTGAGCGTAGTTCCTTCTGTTGCTGCCATACCGCCTTGCCTTCCCTCGCATTTGCATGTTTATGAATGGATTCTAATCGGTTTTTTGTGTTTGATAAAGCAGGTTCGGCGGCAGTGTCTGGTCGTGCACTAGTAATCGGCCAATCCGGCAATGAGCAGTCTGGTCGCGTTGCTGGGCGGCAATTCTGACATCTAAGTTGTCGACATAGGTATGGAGGGCTAGCCCTTCGACGATTGGAGCGCAACTGCTTGCCAGTTGCACGGCTAAACTTGTATCCGGACTGGACGTTTCCGTAAAACGATGGGCAACATTGTCTCCAGGGTCATCCAAGCTGTAAACTACTGCGACTGGAGCTCCATCAGGTAATTGTCTGGTAGTGATGCGCAACAATCCTGGCACGCGACCACCGGTTTCGCGGCAGATCGGCCGGAATAAACAGGAGCCGCAAAGCGGAATATCTGGGTCTCGGTTAGGCATAGATCCTAACCCCATGCACCGTACCGGTATAACGGAATTCTATTGTGGATGTTTCATGTGTCATGACTTGTACCTCATTATACTATCAGAATATTATTGCGCGTCGTTTCGTAACTCCCTGTCAAGCACTATCTGTGCTTCGCATGCGCCTTCAATACAGGGTATAGCAAGTATTCTGGCGGCCCGATCCTGCTTTTGATGCACTATTGATAATAGCTCCTCACCTGGTAATGGAATTCCGTAACATCTCGCTATGAAATATGCCACGCCCCGCACTGATAAAAAACGCGCCATACGGTACGCGTCTACATCAGTAGTTATGGCGGTTTCTTGTGTGCTCCAGTATGCTAAGTTTTCGATTATTTGTTGACGAGCAGGACAAGAATCACCTGTTGAAGGACAAATTGCCCGTTCGGCCATATTAGTCTCAGGCCAAGGTTCGGTTAACTTCAGGCGGATTAGATAGTTGTTTTATATTCATCATAGCTTCCCGATATTTTGTACCCATCATACTTTCATGAACATTTGCTGACATACTTCATTAGCGACTGCTGCAATGCTCACGGCGGCAATCATATCGTAGCCGTCACCTTTTCCGTCGGCTATACCCTAACTAATCGGACAGGTTCCGTCTTGCGGGCCGCTACAACTTTGACGCAAAGCGGTTTGTTGGTGCGCTGTTATCAGGCCTTGCACGGCTACTTGGTCTTCGGACGTGCTTCTGGTGAATTCGAGCTGATTGTCATCGAGGTCAACAGTACCCTGCTGGGGGGTGTACTGGCATTCTGCCCATACTGCAAGTTGAGTGGGACAGACCAACCCTGTCGTCGCGCACCGCGCTTCTTCATCCTCGAGCAAATTTGCGCACAGACTAATTTCCTGTGCCGGCATTCGCGGAGAAGCGTTAGCCATGAGGTGTTAACTTCGGGCGAAGTGAGCGAAAGCGCGGTTTGCTTCGGCCATTTTGTGGGTGTCTTCCCGCTTCTTTACTGCAGCGCCTTGGCCGTTGTAGGCGTCAACGAGTTCGAGCGCGATGCGGTCTTCCATGCTCATTCCGCTGCGGGAGCGGGCGGCAGCAACGAACCACATGATGGTCAGGTGCGTCTGGCGCTGGCCCTTTACTTCAAACGGGATCTGATAGTTGGCGCCGCCAACGCGACGTGAACGGGTCTCGACTTGTGGCTGGACATTCCTCATGGCCTGCTCAAAAACTTCAAGCGGGTTCTGAACCTTGAGCTTATCGGCAGCCTTTTGCATGCCACCGTATACCAGCCGCTCAGCAATTTGCTTTTTGCCGCTCAGCATGACGCGGTTAATCAGGCGTTGCACCATCATACTGTTATATAAACGGTCGGGTGGAATATCACGCACGAGTGCTTTGGTTTTGTGGCGTGGCATTATGCTTTGCCTCCTTGATCGATTTCCGCTATAGCGCTTGCCAGCCTGCTTTCGGGTGTAGTTTGAATCACGTGGCGTAGGCCTTTGTTAACATGTTCACTCATTACTTGCTCTCCCTCTTGGAGCCGTACTTGCTACGGCCCTGCTTGCGATTGGCTACGCCCTGAAGGTCGAGTGCACCGCGGACGATATGGTAGCGCACACCAGGAAGGTCCGGCACGCGGCCACCGCGGACAAGCACGACGGCGTGCTCTTGCAGGTTATGGCCCTCGCCGCCGATGTAGGCCCACACTTCGTGACCGTTAGTCAGGCGTACACGGGCTACTTTACGCAGGGCCGAGTTCGGCTTTTTCGGCGTTTTGGTGGTGACCTTCACGCAGACGCCGCGCTTGAAGGGGGACGGCTTTTCATAGTTCTTTGTCTTGAGGTTGTTGGTAACGCGCAACAAAGCCGGCGACTTCGATTTACTAGTCACCTTGGTGCGCGGTTTGCGGACAAGTTGGTTAATGGTTGGCATTTGACGGCGATTCCTTTGGAATTTGGATACGCTGGTAAGCCAGCTGACTCATACGAACCGTGCCGTATTGCAGGAAGGCTACCCAACGAACCGTATAATTTACACTAATTCTAATACTCATTCTAACAGACCTACCCCTCTGTTGCAACTGCTGTTACCTCGTCCTCCGGCGCAATGCCGGTACCGACTGGGATTTTTCGGCCCAGAATGACGTTTTCCTTAAGTCCGTACAAATGATCGACGCGGCCGCTGGTGGCGGCACTAATGAGTACGCGGGTAGTGTCTTGGAATGAGGCTGCGCTTAGGAATGAATCGGTGCTGAGCGAGGCCTTGGTTATACCGAGCAACAGCTGGGTGTATTTGGCGGGCTGCTTGCCGCCGCTCGCGAGCTGTTCATTAGTTTCAACGACTGTCAATTTGCTGACTATGTCGCCGACCACAAATTCGCTGTCGCCAGCGTCTTCAACCTGGACACGGCTGAACATTTGGCGCACGATGATTTCGAGGTGCTTGTCGGCAATGTTCTGACCTTGGCCGGCAAAAATGCTCAGGATTTCGTTCATGATGTAGCGCTGCGTGGGCTCAACTCCCTGCAGGCGCATCAGCTCATGCAGGTTAATTGAACCGTTCGTTAGGCGTTGGCCGGCAACAACTTTGTCGCCATCGGCAACGGTGAGTTGCTTGAAACCCGGAATTTCGTAGCGGATGACGCTCTTACCGGTTGGCGAAATGGTGACCGCCTTGTCGGAAACTGCGATCTTACCGGCCATAGGTGATATCAGCGGGTCGGCACCTTCGGCGCGGGATGCTACAACGTCGCCAATGGCCACGTCTGAACCGTTGGCAATCTGTGCCTTGCGTCCATCAAGTTCCAGTATGATCTTTTCCGTGTCATGGGCGGTAATTTGTACGACGTAGTGCTCGCCTTCTTCCCACACGTTGGCTACACCGGCAATGTCTGACAAGTACGCTTGACCTTTCGGTGTACGGACTTCAAAGAGCTCCTCGACACGGCTCAGTCCTTGGGCGGTATCATCAGCCACAACGGCGCCGGAACGGTGCTTGGAGTCAAGGCTCAGCTGGGTGCCAGGTTCACCAATCGATTGTGCGGCAATGACGCCAATCGGGTGGTGGCCTACGACCAATTCACCGGTAGCGGGATCGAGGCCGTATGATTTGCTGCGGTACTCCCTGGGCCGACGAAGCACTGAGCGCGCTCATGATTTTGATGCCGTCAATACTGTCGTCTGCATCGATCTGCTCGGCGATCTTCTGTTTGATGAGCTCGCCTTTTTTGACGTAATCGCTAATCTTTTCGGCGGCGTAACGTCCTTCCAGCCTGGAAGCGTACGAAACACCAATCGTTTCGGCGTCAGAGCGCAACATGGCAAATCCCGGATCAGCAGAATCGTCATTGATGGTAAAGACATCTTGTGCCACATCAACCAAGCGGCGGGTCAGGTAGCCGGCATCGGCAGTCTTCAGCGCGATGTCGATCAGGGCTTTACGGGTACCGCGGGTACCGGTGAAGTATTCAAGCGGCGTGAGGCCCTTGATGTAGCCGGACTTTACCGGCAGTTCAATGGCCTGGCCGGATGCGTCCGAAAGCACGCCGAGCATACCAACAGCGCTTTTCATCTGGGTGATGTTACCACGGGCGCCGGAATTGATGGCGATCGCGGTTGACGTGTTTTTACCGACCATTTGCTCAGCGAGTAATTCCTGGACTTGCTGTCGATCTTCGTCCAGTTATCGACGGTCAACCGGTAGCGTTCTTCATCGGTAATGAAACCTTCGTCGTATTGCTCGGAAATGGCGGCCGCCCGTTCTTCGCCGCCGCGGATCAGCTCGTCAACGCCATACCGTTTCTTCGAAGTCACTCATGCCCATACTGAGGCCCGATCGGGTTGCGTAGTGGAAGCCGAGGTCCTTCAGGTCGTCGGCAATAGCGGCGGCTTTAGCCTGACCGTAGCGCTGGTACACGGTGGCCATAACGCGTTGCAGGCGCTTTTTGGTCATCGGTTCATCCTGGTACGGGAAGTCTTCCGGGAAGGCTTCGTTGAATAACAACCGGCCGAGCGTGGTAGTGCGGTACTCGCCGCGGAATTTGGTGCGGATCGGCTCCTGAAGGCCGAGATCTTCGGCATAGAATGCCATGATAGCTTCATCGCTGCTCGAGTAAGGTCGCGGCTTCACGTCCTTCTTGGTACTCGGCAGGTTATATGTCATGTAGTAACAGCCGAGCACGATATCCTGCTCGATGTGCAGGATCGGCGAACCGTCGGCAGGCTTGAGCAGATTATGGTTTGACGCCATGATATCGCGTGCTTCGGCTTGGGCGGCGTCGCTGAGCGGCAAGTGCACGGCCATCTGGTCGCCGTCGAAGTCGGCATTGAAACCCTTACAAACGAGCGGGTGCAGCTGAATGGCCCGGCCTTCGATCAAGACCGGCTGGAAGGCCTGGATGCTCAAGCGGTGCAGACTCGGTGCGCGGTTCAAGAGTACGTACTTGCCCTTAATGACTTCATCGAGCGCGTCCCAGACGGCGGTTTCGCCGGTCTCGATCATGCGCGTTGCACTTCTAATATTGTGAGCCTGTTCACGGGCTATGAGCTCGCCGATGACAAACGGCTTGAAAAGTTCAAGGGCCATCATCTTCGGCAGACCGCACTGATCGATGCGCAGTTCCGGACCGGCTACGATAACCGAGCGTCCAGAGTAATCGACGCGTTTACCGAGTAGATTCTGGCGGAAGCGACCTTGCTTACCCTTCAGCATGTCGCTCAATGATTTGAGGCGGCGGCGCTGACCGGTAGCGGCTACGGCGCGGCCTGACCGGGCATTGTTGTTGTCTATGAGCGCGTCAACGGCTTCTTGCAGCATGCGCTGTTCGTTGCGTCGGATAACTTCAGGCGCGTTGAGTTCCATAAGCTTCTTGAGTCGGTTGTTGCGGTTTATGACGCGCCGGTACAAGTCGTTAAGGTCGCTGGTTGCGAACCGGCCGCCGGTAAGCTGGACCATCGGGCGAAGGTCCGGCGGAATGACGGGTAATACGCTGACGCACATGGATTCAGGCTCGATACCAGCCCGCTCCATGTTTTCGAGCAGCCGCAGCCGCTTAAGCAGCTTCTTCTTGCGCTGACCCTTGGCGTCCTCGGACTCTTCAGTCAAGCGCTTAATGAGTTTGCGCAAGTCAATTTCATCCAACAGTTCCTTGAGTGCCGCACCGCCCATAGCGACGCGCACGAGGGCGCGCAGTTCGTCGGGTAGATAACGGTATTCGGTTTCGCTGAGCAGGTGGTATTTCTCCAGGCTGAGTAATTGCTCCCTGACTTGTTCGAAGTCTTTGGTAACCTCTTCGAGCTCTTTGGTTTGCATTTCAGCCAGCGCTTTGAGGTTGGCGTCGTCTTTCTTGGATTCCTGCTCATAGCGCACGCGGACAGCTTCTTTGGCGGCGGCGAATCCTGCCTCTTTGTCGGCCAGCAGCTGATCGCGCTTGCCGGCATCTACGTTGATGACGACGTAGCTTGCGAAGTAGGCCACGCGCTCCAGGTTTTTGACGGTCATGCCGAGCAGCAGTCCTATGGCCGACGGCGTGCCGCGCAGGAACCAGATGTGCGCCACCGGTACGGCCAGGCTGATGTGGCCCATGCGTTCGCGGCGGACGATCGACTTAGTAACGAGTTCACCGTTTTTGTCAACGGCGGCTTCGCGGGAGCGGACGCCCTTGTACTTGGCGTCGTGCGGGTTTATGTCTTTGACCGGACCGAAAATGCGCTCGCAGAATAAGCCGTCGCGCTCTGGTTTCTGGGTGCGATAATTAATCGTCTCCGGCTTGGTGACTTCGCCGTAGCTCCATTCTAAAATGTCGCTCGGGCTGGCGACTGCCAGTCGCACGGCATCGAAGTCAGCAATGTTGGTGCCGTATGCGTAGCGTCTCATGCTTGCCTCCTTACTTTCATTGTCGTCATTGTCGGTATCTTCATCTGATTTGACGACCAGCGCCGCATCATCGTCGGCTACTGGCTGGTCTTCATCCGCTTCTTCGAAATCCTCGCTAATCACGTCTTCCTCGGACATGTCTATGTCGGAAACAGTCGGTGCCGGCACTTCGAGTTCGGCGGGGTTCTTGGCTTCCTGGGCTACCGTCGTTGCCAAAACCTCTTCAGCGTCGACGACTTCATTTGAAGTTATCAGATCAACCTTAAGACCCAGCCCCTGAAGCTCCTTGACAAGAACATTGAAGCTTTCAGGTACTTTTGGACCGACAATTTCGGTCTTTTTAATAATTGATTCGTAGGCTTTACTGCGGCCATAGACGTCGTCAGACTTTATCGTTAGCATTTCCTGCAGCGTGTTGGCGGCGCCGTAGGCTTCGAGCGCCCAGACTTCCATTTCACCGAAGCGCTGGCCGCCATTCTGGGCCTTGCCGCCGAGCGGTTGCTGGGTGACCATCGTATACGGTCCGGTTGAGCGGGCGTGGATCTTGTCGGCTACCATGTGGTTAAGCTTGATCATGTACATCAGGCCTACAGTGCTGCGTTCCGAAAAAGCTTCGCCGGTGCGGCCGTCATACAATTGCTGCTTTCCGTCTTCGGGAAGATTGGCTTGTTTGAGTAATTCCTGGATCTTTTCAGCCGGTACGCCGTTAAACGACGGACTTGCAACTTTCATATCCAGCGCCCGGGCGGCCATGCCGAGGTGCGCCTCGAAAACCTGGCCGATGTTCATACGCGACGGGACACCGAGTGGGTTGAGGATGATGTCAACCGGGGTACCGTCTCCAGTAAACGGCATGTCTTCAATCGGCAGAATGCGGGCAATAACACCTTTGTTGCCGTGCCGACCACCAAGCTTGTCGCCGACGCTGATTTTGCGCATCTGGGCCACGAAGACCTGGATTTGCTTTATGACGCCGCTCTTCAATTCGTGGCCGTTCTCGCGGCTGAATACCTTGACTCCCACGACTTTACCGTGTTTGCCGTTGCTCATACGCTGCGAGGTGTCGCGGACTTCTTTGGCTTTTTCACCGAAGATAGCCCGCAGTAGTCGTTCCTCGGAACTGAGTTCCTGCTCACCTTTCGGGGTAATTTTACCTACGAGCAGATCGCCCGGACGGACTTCGGCACCGATACGTACGATTCCATCCTCGTCGAGGTGGCGCAGTGCATCTTCCGACACGTTCGGAATGTCGCGGGTGACGATTTCCGGCCCCAACTTGGTTTCTCGGACTTCAATCATGAAGTCTACGATGTGAATGCTGGTGAGTGTATCATCCTCAATCAGTTTTCGGCTGATTATGATAGCGTCCTCGAAATTGTAGCCACCCCACGGCATAAAGGCCACGAGCAGGTCTTTGCCGAGTGCCAGCTCTCCGTTCTCGATTGACATGCCCTCAATCAGTACATCACCCTTTTTAACCTTATCGCCGGTTGCGACGACGACCTTCTGGTTAATGCAGGTGCCTTCGTTGGATCTGACGAAGTGTTGTGGCGCGTACGTGGTTTTACGCTCTTTGTATTGCACGACGACTTTGTCCGCCGTAGCGGCGATGACATCACCGCTGTCTTCGGCCAAAACCAGTTGTCCGGTGTTCTTGGCGGCGTCGGCTTCGAGGCCGGTGCCGACGATCGGCGCTTGCGGGTTAACGAGCGGTACGGCCTGGCGCTGCTGGTTGCTGCCCATGAGCGAGCGATACACGTAATTCTTTTCAATAAACGGAATCAGACCGGCGCTTGAGCCGATAATCTGGTTGCGTGCGGCGTCCATGTGAGTGACTTCGTCGGCGTCAACTTCGCCGGATTTCAGATGCTGGCGGGCGCTGACACGTTCACTTTCGAAGTAGCCTTGGTCATCGACCTCGCTACCGGCTCCGGCGATTACCGCGCCTTCTTCACCGGCTGCATCCAGGTAGATGACCTCGTTCGTAACTTTGGCTTTTACCGGCCAGGTGACTCGGCCTTCGACTTTGGCGAGCTTGGCGGCCGCGGCTTCGGTTATCGTCTTGCCGGCTTCGACTATGAGTTTACCGTCGGCGTCTTCAAGATTGACAGCTGCGATATGACCGGCTGCGTCTTTAGCGGTAGCGGCATTGACGACCTTACGATACGGCGTTTCGATGAAACCATAGTCGTTAATGCGGGCGTAGCTGGCGAGATTGAGCACAAGTCCGATGTTGGCGCCTTCAGGTGTTTCTACGGCGCAGATGCGGCCATAGTGGGTGGCGTGCGCGTCGCGTACTTCAAAACCGGCGCGTTCGCGGCTCAGGCCGCCCGGACCCATCGAACTCAATCGGCGCTTGTGGGCGAGCTCACTGAGCGGGTTAATCTGATCCATGAACTGCGACAGCTGGCTGCTCGCAAAGAATTCGCGTACCGCGGCTACGACCGGGCGGGCGTTGATGAGCTGGCCCGGTTGGACGGTTTCGATGTCGCACATGCTCATGCGGTCTTTAGTGTTGCGCTCCATGCGCAGCAAACCGATGCGGAATTGGCGCTGCACCAGTTCGCCGACCAGCTTCACGCGACGATTGGCAAGTGAATCGATGTCGTCGGCCGGTTCCTGGGTGTTGTTAAGGCGGATCAGTTCGGCAACGATGGCCGTCAAATCTTCGAGTCGCATAACGCGGTTTTCGATAGTATTAGGTACGTCTAGATTCAGACGTTTGTTGATTTTGTAGCGGCCGACACGGCTGAAGTCAAAACGCTTGAAATTGTAGAACATGTTTTCGAGCAAGCTGCGGGCGTTATCGACGGTAGCCAGATCACCCGGGCGCAGACGGCGGTAAATCTCAATCAGCGCGTCATTTTGGCCGCGCGACGGGTCTTTATCCAGTGTGGCGTCGAGGTAGCTGGACTTGCCTTGGTCGACGTGCTTGAAAGCGTCGCGCATATGGGCCTCGGTCATGCCGAGCGCGCGCAGCAGCGTGGTGACCGGGATTTTGCGCTTGCGGTCAATCTTCACAAACAGCGTGCCGCCGGCCGAAGTCTCGAACTCCAGCCAGGCGCCGCGGCCCGGAATGACCTTTGCGCCGTACAGACTGGTCGTGCCGTGCTGCTCCGCCGTAAAGAATACGCCGCTCGATCGTATCAACTGCGATACCACCACACGCTCGGCGCCGTTGATCACAAACGTGCCTCGTGCGGTCATATACGGGAAATCACCGAGGTAAATCTCCTGTTCCTTGACCTCGCCGGTAACTTTGTTGGTAAGCTCCACGGTGGCTTTCAGCGGCGCTTCGAAGCTGACGTTGTTGTCGCGGGCTTCGGCTTCGGCCATCTTCGGCCCGTCAAAGTGATAATCTTTGAACTTGAGTGATAATTTCGTGCCCGTGTAATCTTCAATCGGACTTATTTCCGCAAGCAGCTCGCCGAGGCCTTCATCGACGAACCATTGGAATGACCGTGTTTGATGGTCAACGAGGCTCGGCAACGCAATCGCGTCGTCTTGACTCGTAAAATAGACGCGGGACTTGCCCGACGTTTTGGTGATACTCTTTACCATTAAAGTAACACGCCCCCTATAAATTAATTATTGACGAGCGATCCGGTCAGAGGCCACAAAGACGGACGTAGTGTTCGATGTCCATGTACTACGCCGTTTTTGTAACTTCAATACTGGATGCCCATCGTTTAATTGATGTTGTAATTTGCGCGCGAAGGTCAACTAAGTGGGTGTTTTTGGTGTCTTCCTTAATATACGGCGGCACAGCCCAGCTTACACTACTTCTTATATTTAAGTTTGAGTGAGATTCAGAAGAAAGTCAAGAGTAATTTTAATATTCTATTTTCTCAGCTGGCGTGGTAAGTCGTCAATGTTACGGCTGTTACTAAGAAGCGCTGTGCACGACGTTTGCGTTCTATATGCTGCATTGCGTCCTCAACGCGTGAACCGCGCATAACCCTTTGAATTACTGCCCTTGCCGGTGGACTACCGAATATCCATCTCGGTTCTGTTGCGTGTAGCTGGTCATCTCCCGCGAAGTAGTTCAAACCCCAGCTCTTGAGCGTGTCTTCCCATTGCAGTTCCCCGCCGTGCGGATAGGCTGAGACTTGCTCCTGCGGGCTGCCGGCTAAAGTAAAGCCAATGTACCCCATGCCGTCAAGCACCGTCAGCTCATCCGGATCGAAGGCTTGCCCCTCCAGCTCTCCGTGAAGTCTGGTTGATACCGCTCGTTGTCCGACTCTTCTATACACGTACCTTTTCCAACCAAGGATATGTGTGCCGATACCGTACTTGAGCGCTCGTTCGCGTTCGCCCGCCGAACCCTCATAATGTCCGGATATGTTGTCGTCGGTGGCGAGCATGGCATGGACCACGCCGGCCCGTTCGGCAATAATCAGACGACGGTTATAAAAGGTTTGCTTTTCATGGGTAAACGGATTGCCGGGAACCGGGACGGTCTGCGCAAAGTTCGCGGCGGTATGCTGCATGTAGTAGGCAATCTCTTCTGCCGACCGGTCCGGATAATCGGTTGATACCGACCATTGCATGGCGTCCAGGATGCTGTCTGTTTCACTTTGTGAGAGACGGCGTGGGTCAACGACGTGAAATGTGCCGCCTTCCTCGATGAAATCCCCCAGTTGCCGCATATTCAAATTATACAATAATTTGGACGTAGGGGGACAAATCGCAGCGGTTATTTGGCTTTCGGCGGGTTGGTAATGATAGCGTCGATGATGCCGTACTTTTTAGCGGCTGGAGCGTCAAGCCACTTATCGCGCTCCATATCGTCGTGAATCTTGTCGACGTTTTGCCCGGTGTTGCCGGCCATAATAGACTCCAGAAGCTTTTTGATGCGGAGCGATTCACGCAAATCGATTTCCTGGTCGGTCACTTTGCCTCTGGTACCGCTCGACGGCTGGTGGATCATCACGGTCGCGTTCGGCAGGATAAAGCGTTTGCCCCTAGTACCACTGCTGAGCAGAAAGGCGGCCGCCGAGGCTTGCACGCCGATGCCGACTGTCTGAACGTCATTCGTCACGAACTGCATGGTGTCGTAAATTGCCAGGGCGTCATACACACTGCCGCCCGGACTGTTGATATAAAAGAAGATGTCTTTCTTCGGGTCTTCCGCCTGCAAGAACAGAAGCTGCGCTACGATCAGGTTGGCTGTCGTTTGTTCGACGGGAGTCCCCAGGAATATGATCCGGTCTTTGAGCAAACGGCTGTAAATATCATATGCACGCTCAAAACGGCCCTCATTTTCGATAACGGTTGGAACTAATACGCTCATAATACCTCCGGGTTTCAGATTACGAGGTGATTTGCGTCGCACTGCTGCTACTCCGCAAGTGACCTACTGCTACATAGTATAGAAAACTGGCACTCGCACGTCAAGAGTGCTAATCGTGAGGGAGCCGTTCACCCCGATTAGCTGCCTCGGCTGGTATCAAATGCTCATACATTGCCACGATCGCACCGATATCCACAGCCACAACTTGTTTACCCGCCCTCTCGTAGCTGTCTGGCTCTACAACACCTTGCTCGATGGCTGCTAAAACTTCCGCACCGTACTGAACTGACCTCGAATGCCTGGCTTTGGGACGATAGCGCTCGTTTACTGTCACTCCAATGTCATTCGGCGGATAACTGCCCGGACGTCGGGGTTCCGGTTCCTGTCCGCCCCCTCTACGACGAAACCAATTGCCCATCATATACTCGCAAGTATTTTAAAATATTATCTAATATTTTAAACCTTTTGGGCGTATTTGACAAGTCTGGCGATGGTTTTTTCAGTGAGCAGGCGGCTCAATATGTCCTGGCGGTTCTCCGGTTTGTCGAGTTCGGCTTGCATTTGCTTGTCCTGATATTGCCCCTTCAGAAGCTGCAATCGTATCTCAAACTCTTCCGGTGTGACGGTCAGTTTTTCCTTCTCGGCAATCTCGCTCAGGATAAGGCCGGCTTTGACGCGGTTTTTGGCGGCCGGACGTTTTTGTTCACGGTGTTCGGCTTCGGTGAGACCTTCATCTTTCAGGTGCTCCTGCCAGGTTTGGCCCCGGTACGTCAGGTTGCGGCGCTCATCGACCTCCATGCGTTCGATTTCATCGTCGACAAATTGTTTCGGGACCGTCATGGTCGTTTGCTCGACGATGCGTTCGAGCAGTTCACTTTCGTAGTCCCGGTCGGCTTGCGTCTGTCGTTCGGTCGTCAGCTGCTTTTTGATGTCCGCTTTCAGATCGGCCAATGTCTTGAACGGCCCGGCGGACGCCGCAAAGGCGTCGTCGGCTTTCGGCTTGGTGACGGCGTTTACTTTGCTGACTTTTACGGCGAACGTAACTTTTCGGTTTTGCAGCGCCTTTACGCCGTAATCATCCGGAAACGCAAGCGTAAAAGTTTTTTCTTCACCGGGCTTCATGCCGATGATATTTTTTTCGAAACCAGGGATGAATGTATCGCTGCCCAGTTGCAGCGGATAATCTTTGCCATCGGCGCCCTGAATTGGATCGCCGGTCTTGGCGTCCGTGCCGTTAAAATCGATCCATACTTCATCGCCGGCTGCGGCCGCGCGCTGGACTTCTTTTCTCCCGGCCACGCGGACGCGCAGATTTTCAATGACCTCGTCGATGTCTTTAGCGGTAACGCTGACCGGCTTTCGGGCAAGCTTGATTTTTGTATAATCCGGTAATTTTATTTCGCCAAGCGTCTCAACTATGATTTCGAATTCCACCGTTTCGAACGGCACGAATTTTTTGACGTTAACTTCCGGACGGTTCACTGGCCGAAGTTTTTCGTTCGTAATTGCTTCGCCGTAGAGCCGGTTGGCAATGGCGTCTAAAAACTCTGTCTGCAGCACACTTTGATCAAGATACTTTTCAGCAATCGCCAGCGGCACCTTGCCGGCACGAAAGCCGGGTACGCGAACCCCCCGGCCCAGGCGCTGCAGTACTTGCTGCTTTGTTTCGGCTATGGTTTGTTGATCGGCCGATACGGTCAGTTGGACTTTGGTGTCGCTTAATTGCTTCTTGTTTACTTGCATAGTTCCCTACTGTAACAGATTGCACATATGATTGCCAACCAATAGCGCGATGAAAATTCGGGTGTTTTTATTCCGATTCCGCATTCCGCAGGAGCTACTCGTCAAGCAATTCAGTTTCGGGGTCGGACATTGACTGTGCATGGGCTTGGTGGCGGACACGGTAGTCTTTTACGATACTGACAATCCGAGCCGTTGAGTGGCGTTCTTCCGCGCCGGTTCCCAAGTGTCTGAGTACGTAGCGGCCATCTTCTAACTCTTTTTCGCCGATGAGCACGACGTAATGGATGCCTTTTTTGTCTGCGGTACGGATTTGCTTGTCGAGCTTACGGTCGGTCAGGTCGACGGCGACATTGAGGCCTTCTTCACGTAAAGTATTGACTACCCGTTGCGCCCGGTCCCAGACATTGCCGATAAAAATAGCGTACGCGTCTGCATCAGGCTGCAAATCAGGAAGCAGATCGTGCGATTCCAGGAAGTTGGTGAGTGTGACGTCGCCCATGGCGAAACCGACGGTCGGGATCGGTTCGACGCCAAACAGGCCTACCAGTCCGTCGTAGCGGCCGCCGCCAAACATGGAACGATTGTTTTCGGGGTTGGTGTCAAAAACTTCAAACACGATGTCGGTATAGTAGTCGAAACCGCGCATGACGGTCGGGTCAAATACGGCGTTGGCCGCACCTGACTCATGCAGTAATCGTAATAAGTTGTGGAGTTCGTGGACCGATTCGTGTGTTTTGAGTGCTTCCGGCAATTGCTCCAGTTTTTTGGCGTTCAACACTGACATGAGTTTGTCGACGGCTCCGGCCTCACGCTGGCTGGGGCTGAACAGGACATCCGCTTGAACCAGAAATTCGGAGCGCTCCATTTTGTGCATGCGGTCTATTAATTTGGCGAACGAGTAAGCCTGCACCTCGTTGCAATCGAGGTAGGCCTGCAGTACAAAGTCCATTAGTTTCCGGCTGTTGAGCTTTATGGCGTACATGTCGCGGGTAGCCCCGAATGCCCGCAGTACGTGGTCGGCTACGAGGATGATCTCATGTTCGGCCGTGACGTTCTGAACGCCGAAAATGTCGACGTCTAACTGATAAAATTCACGGTATCGGCCGCGCTGAGGTCGTTCATATCGCCAGCGTCCGCCGATATTAAAGAGCCGGAGAGGATAGGCCAACTCCTGGCGTTTAGCGGCAACCAGCCGGCTGACGCTTGGCGTCATTTCCGGCCTGAGCGCCACTTTGCGCCCGCCGCGGTCTTCAAACGCATACGTCTGTTCGCTGACAATCTCTTCGCCGGTCTTGGCGAGGTACAGTTCTATCGGTTCAATCACCGGCGCATCGTACTCTTCGTAGCCGAATCGCTCGACTGCACGCCGAATCGTGTTGAACATATATTTCTGCAGGCGCTTGTCTTCAGGATAAAAGTCTCGCGCCCCTTTATAGGGTTGAGTGGATAATGCCATAATTTCCTTTAGCTACGATTGTAACAGACGTCAGCCGCCAATCCAACACCTTACATTAACTGTAACGGTCAGTCTTTGAGACTATTTTTCTTAAGGAAGGTGATATTCGAGTTCGGTGATCTAGGGCGTATTTGCCGGCTTGTCCGTTCAGTTCCCAGGCCGTTACCGACTACCCTGCTTCAGCATTTCGAAAAATCATCGATTAGCAACCTCAAAAGTGTCAGCCGATTGAAACCAACGACTAGTCCAGCATGTATCCAACTAGTCATTATTTGTTTACTTGAGTCATGACTAAAACGTATTCACAGACGAATCTGGGCAGTACCCTCTTTAGGCGACTGCTTTCTGATACACCCGCGTAGACCACCATAAAACCAGCAGAGTCAGCGGTGTAATTACGGCGAATGCCAGCCAATCGTTATGCGTTGTAAGGTGTCCAGCCGAAAGATCACGTCCCGCCTCCACTACATAGTAAAGCGGATTAACATGTGCAATCGTGCGCATCCAGCTCGGGGCTAAACTGAGGGGCAGCATCACGCCGGCCGTTAAGAGTATGGGCAGGTTCAATCCCGAGACTATGCCGCTAATGCTGGTAATTTCACCCTTCAAGAGAATTGCTATGGATGTTCCCCAGGCAGCGAAAATGGTCAGTAGCATTACCAGCAGAACAGCAAATACTAACAGGCCGACAATGTGGATATGGAAGCCGAATAGGACGCTCAAGGCAATGATTACTGCCGATGAAATGAGCGTCCAGACGTCCCACATCAAAATTGGGCCCATGAGTAAAGCAAAACGACTCGAGGGTGTAACGCGCAGACTTTCGATTAAACCTTTTTGTAGGTCAAATATGGTTGGATACACCGAGAACAGTCCTGCCGTGGCGAACAGCAAGGCAATTATCCCGGGCAAGAATATCTGCACAACATCGCTAGAGCTAAAACCCGGCCCCGAAAGATGCTTCAAAAGCGGCATGAACAACACCAGGTACATTATTGGTGTGGTTATGTTTACGAAAATGAACATAGGGTTTCTGAGGTATTGTATAAACGGTCGCAGAAACAGAAGTCGCAGATCAGTAAAAGTCTTCATTACTTTACTCCTTCCGCTTGGCCAGCATCACGTAAGCTACGACCAGTTTGCATTAAGAAAACGTCGTCAAGGGATGGCTGAGATAGTGAAACGCTATCTACAACCACTTGCTTTGTCTCCAGTAGCGTAATTATCTTAGGCAAGGCTTGCGGACCATTCTCAACATATAAACGGATCGTATCTCCCTCAACCCTGGCTTTACGTACAAAGGATTGGTCGGCTAGATATTTGCGAATAGCATCAATAGCATGCCCGTCATGCATTGGTTTAATAACCACTGCATCTCCGGCAATCTTAGACTTAAGCTCACGCGGCGTACCTTCGGCCACGATCTTACCGTTATCAATTATCGCAAGACGGTCGCTTAAAGCATCGGCCTCTTCCAGGTAATGAGTTGTTAGAAAGATGGTCGTACCTTTATTGCGAAGCTTTCGTATCTGCTCCCATAAATTGGCTCTGTTCTGTGGATCGAGACCAGTCGTCGGTTCGTCTAAGAACAAAACGTCAGGTTTATGCATTATTCCTGTAGCGACATTCAGCCGTCGTTTTTGGCCACCGGAGTAAGTTTTAATCTTACGTTCAATAAATTCGTCCAGCTGTAGTACTTTGCTCAGCTCCACCGCACGTTTCTTTGCCTCAGCTTGTGGCATGTCGTAGAGACGGCCGCGTAAAATCAGGTCTTCTAATCCCGTCGCCTCGTCATCCGCTCCCCCTAACTGGCTGACATATCCGACATGCTTGCGAACCTCGCCTGGTTTCTTTCGTACATCGTAACCGGCAACAATGGCTTCCCCGTCATCTATTGGCAGCAGGGTAGCAAGCATACGGAGAGTCGTGGTCTTGCCGGCGCCGTTTGGCCCTAGGAAGCCGAATATTTCTCCCGAGCTAACCTCTAAATCCACGCCATCTACAGCCTTTACCGACTGCTTTTTAATGGAGAATGACTTTTGTAGGTTCTTCGTTCTGATTACTATGCTACTCATGAAAGTCTCCTAGTTAATTATGCTTGCCACACGATGTAGTCTAAGAAACAGGCCGACTGACGATAAGATCAACGCTATACGTAAGCCCAAAGCCAACCATGTCGATAGATAAACCAACAGGGGAATCCAAAACTGTGCCATTAATTTTTCCACTAACCTCGGCCCATTTCGTAACTTTTTCCTGGTTATCTAGGTCGTCCATATCAAGCCCTCATTGAAATATTTTGACTCAGGTGTTACAATACTTAACTATCTAGTATCTTAATCAGTAAACTATTTTATGTCAAGCACAACTGAAACCTTTACTGCCGAGGAGCGCGAGAAGCGCAAAGCATTAATGAGGCAAATGCAATTTTTGGGCCAGATGGCCAGTACTGAAACCGCACTGTTTCATCAGACAGCAGCGGCTAAGTATGGTTTGGGCATTACCGATATGAAGACGGTTTCGGTGCTTATGCAGGAAGGCTCTATGACGGCCGGTCAAATCGCCACGCGATTGAGCCTTACGACCGGGGCAGTCACGAGTGTCATCGATAGGCTTGAATGTCGTGATCTGGTAAATCGGACCCCTGACGCAAATGATCGGCGCAAAGTCATCGTCGTGGTCAACCAGGAAAAACTTGCTGAGGGCGAAAACATATATCAATCAATGGGTGAAGCCTTTGATAATCTCCTCCAGAATTACTCCACTACCGAATTGGAGTTCTTGGTGCAGTTTTACCAGTCGTCTATTGAACTTACCAAGCTGGAAATTGCAAAACTCTCCAAGTAAATACCCATAGGGGTAAAACCAAACAATACGGCAAAAATAGGAGTAGAAAAGTTAATTTATCGCCACTTGGTCGGTGAAAATACCGGTTTTCACTTATGCTCTTTTTGACCCATTTTTTAGGCGATTACATTCTGTTACCTACGGTTGTATATCTATAGCAAACGCGATAGCAACTATGTTAAAAATAAGACAGTGAAAAGAAAGGGTACGACCTTTTATTGTTTCTCACCACCAGTCATGGTGGCTACCTGTATTATCGAGGTGGCGCTTTTTATATATACCGTCACCCGATACAAATTAACCGTTTTTACTCGGCTCGCAGTGGTCACTTTAGCACTTCTCGCCCTGTTCCAATTATGCGAATTCCATGTATGTCGATCCGGCTGGATCGCAGGCACATGGTCACGTGTCGGATTTATGGCGATAACGTTACTACCTCCTATCGGCATACATATTATTCGAAATATCACCGGTCGTGGCTGGCGGGTACTTACCTGGATTGCATACGCTACGGGTGCTATTTTTGCCGGAGTGTTGGGCTTCAGTAAGACGGCATTTGTCGGCCATGTTTGCGCTGGTAATTACGCTATATTTCAACTAGTCCCGCGCTTAGGTGGACTTTACTTCGGATATTACTACTCGTGGCTTTTTATTGGGATTGTCCTAAGCCTATATTTTTCAATCAAGGCTAGACCTCTCATCCGCGAAGCGCTCATTCTACAAGCTATGGGATTCCTTATCTTCGTGCTGCCGACCGGAGTCGTAAATGATCTCAAGCCTCAGACTATTTCGGGTATCCCGAAGCATAATGTGTGGGTTCGCGGTGTTGTATGCCCTCATACTGGTGTTCGCTATTGTTCCCCGCGTTCTCAAAGACCAGAAATGTAAACGTAAAGGTAGAACTAAACTGGTGGTACATTGAGTTTTCTACTCATCTTTTTGCCGGATCGATTACTTTTGCGACAACCTGGCTCACTTGCGTAATTTGGTGCAGCCGACTCATGAAGACCGATAGTTGGACGGCCATTCGCAACGAGCGCTTATCAGTTCCCTGTGGGTTGCCTAATGTTCAAGCATATATAATATAAGTGTTAAATTCCATGCTATTTGGCTAGAACTTACCGGCCAACGGATTAATTAAAATGCAATATACCAGCTCCAGCCGTCCGAGCTGCCGCCGGGAGAGGTATATGACGGCTGCGAAGGTTGTGTAAAGCCATTGCCGTCAAAATGGCGCCACCGCCGTCCGCCGGCACCGGATGGGCTTTCGCCGAGTCCAGGATCGTTTCCAAACCAGTTATTCGGTATCGTGTAATTTTGACTGTATGGATCGCCACTGACGCTGGTTCTGTTGACGCTAAAGCTGCTGCCGCTCGAATCAATAGCCGATACGGAGGTTAACGCCTGGCCGGCATCATTAACCATGTTGACTGGCTGGGCACCGCTTGCGGCGATGTTTTCCGTTGCCCCATTATTTGAAGCAGAGCCTCCGGTAAAGTTCACACTGCTGAAACTATCAAGCGGTACGACTCCCGAGCCGACGCTTGGAGCTTCTTCTATCCACTCGGCCGATGATTCCGAAGAGTCATAGGCTACGGTATCGTTGAATGATTCGCCGTTTGTCAGGTCGGCGATATAAATGGACCATTCGCCGCTTGACACTTCTTTGATAGTGGCCGTGATTCGATCTCCGGCGGCGACGCTCACACCTGGAATGGTTTGCGAAGCACCGGGCAAGCCTTCATAGAATGTACCTGTTGATACCTGGCCGCCACTGGCAATATTCTGCGTGCCGATTTGTATAAGGTCATTGCTGCTGACACCGCCGATACCGATCCAGGTGGCGTCCGCCGCTTCATCATTCGTTGCCGACACACTCGGAATCATCCAGCTGCCCGAAACCGACGTGTAGTCTCCGTTCGACGCGACATAACCGGCCCAGTTATTTGAAACATTGGCGGATGTCGCTGCAGCAGTACTGACGGTGCTTGGGCTCGATGGCTGCGTCGTAAATGGCGAGGTTGTGACGCGTGGCAGGAAGGAAGAAATGCTGAATTGTCGAGCCGTACCATTATTACCGGTTTGCGATGTAATGGCCTGGATGTTGACATACGTGTAGGCCGCGATCGCGAGCAACCCGACCGGTACCAGTAATTTGCCGACTAATTTTAGCATTGCCATACTTCCAAATGTAAACCCGCGACCTTAAGCGTTGCTGCAATGAACGCTTCATTGCACCAGTGTTTGGAAATATTAGGAAAAAGTAGTAAAATAAGTTAATTAATAGTTAGCTAGCCATGGGTCACAAACATATGCCTGTCGCACAAGCAGCCGAAAGAAGGACTATCCGGGTTGGTGGTGCCCGGGTGCCGTATGCGGTGTATGGCGAACGTCAAGCTGGCCGCAATCCCGCAGTTTTAATTGGCGGCCTCAGTACGCAACCGGAAAACTCCTGGGGTAATTTTGCGAACGCATTAGATCGGGAAGTATTTGCCTTCGGGTTTCCTGAGGGAATTTTACATCCCATGATTCCGACGTTACTCGGACTCGTCAGATACACCGGTCAGGGCGCAAAGAAAGTGATCAGGGATGAATATGGACCTCACGTTAAGCCTGACATTGGTGGGTGGTCATTAGGCGGTGCTGCAGTGCAGGCTATGGTTATGCGAACGCCACTCAACCCCTCGCCTATTAGCGCGCGGCGTTTGTTCATCTTGGCTTCATATCCTTTGGGCGTTCCTCAGGGACCGGTTATGCCCAGAAGCGAGCACCTTAGATCCCCGCTATCACTAATTCATACTAAGCGCGGCGGACGTGACTTTGGCGCCATGTATGGCGGCAAACTTCGCACACATCCGGAAGTTCACGCCGGTATCAAGCATTTACTCGAGAGAAGTATTCCGTTGCTGCCGCATGTGCGCGAGCTTACTGCGGCAATGGGCTGCATGGCGCTCACGTTGCCGAATGTGATGTGTGAGTGGACGGGCATGGCGCCCATTATGAAGACGCTCGAAGGAGATATGCTGGCCGTGAACGCACGTGATGATCCGGTTATTATGGCTGATGCGTCAATTGAAATGGCGGCCAGCATCGGCATGCGCATGGAAATGCTTGAAGAGGGTGGCCACCTGCACCCGGTACTTGAACCTATCACCGCACAAATTGTTCGAGACTTTCTAGACGAGCCGTAACAGTTGAAATCGCGCTAAGTAACTTACTGTGTCGCCGGCACGCAGCAGTAATATGTTGATAATCAGAAACAAACTCAGAAAGGCATGTGGTTAAGCAAGCCGGACTTTGGCAATACTATTTACTGCCTGGACCGGCGACACGCGGTCGACGTGACTAGAGTCATAGCATTGCCCACTTGCCTCACGTACGCTTAATGCTGGAAGGGAGGTTTAGGTGTTAGGTACTTGATTGATGTGCAAAGGAGAAGATTATGGACAAGGAATCACAATTTAGAGTGGCGAGCATTCTGACCGTCGTAGCCGGGGCGTGGGCACTTTTGACTCCGCTCTCGATATCCATGACCGGGGCCGCGCTGACCAATATCCTGATTATCGGCGGTGTACTCGTAGTGGCCGGGTTGGTGCAGATATTCTGGACCAACGTACTGCCGAGCTGGGTCATTGCATTAGCGTCTGCGTGGCTGTTTATTTCCGCTTACGTGTTCACGATGAGCACTGCTGCTATCTGGAACCAGGTTATCGTGGCGATCATAGGAATCCTTCTGGCGATGTGGGATGGTATCGAAGTCAACTATGTGCAACACCATCATATGCACGCTTAAACGGATCACCTGAAAAGCCCTTAATTTAAAGGCTAAAAACGCGTCGTGGATGGTTGGAAGCTTGTTTGCTGTATTCTTCCGGTGTCGGTTGGGGGCGGCAAAAATTGCGCGACCCCAGGTTGGATGTATGCCATGTTAAGTGCAGCATGACAGTCGGTCGATTAACTTACGGGGGATCCGGGATAGCGGTGGGTACTATCTCGGCAAAAACGTTTTACAATGATCGGACTTTTGGTTGATGCATTGTTGCAGTTGAGAAATGAGCGATAAGGCTTGAACGTTTGTGTGTGCCTGAGATTGTTCGCTCAATCTGAAGCCCTGGATATCTTGGTAGAAGCTATAGCACGATATCGCTAAGACGACGACTGCGACCGATAGTATGCCGAGTAGAATATCTCTACTTTGTAGCCTGGTTGTTTGTTTCGATTTAGTCATAAGCATAATGATACAACATCAATGCGTCATACAATAAAGGTCTCTGCGCACGGATATCCGGAATGGCTAGGCAGGTATTCTGATAAAATACTAGTTATGCTTCACTTCATACATTGCGGTTAGCACCAAGCTGGAAGGTTAAGACATCGAATTATTGAAGCGGTTTAAAAGCTGGTTCGGATGCTTCGACCCTCAGATAGGCATTACGGCCGCTACCATGTAAGTGCATGCAGTTACACGACAATTCACACAATATTTTTCATAGATATGACTGAACATACTCCCTCAGAAACCGATTCAAAGCTTGTATCTGTCTTACGCCGTAATCACCCATTTTCCGCATTTGCTCAATTTTTTCGGAAAAATATATATCGTCAGTATCTTCTAACTACAGTCTTTCTACTATTCTTTGCTGTTCTTGG
This sequence comes from Candidatus Saccharimonadia bacterium, assembly GCA_963810525.1. Classification (GTDB taxonomy): domain Bacteria; phylum Patescibacteriota; class Saccharimonadia; order Saccharimonadales; family UBA4665; genus JAICLK01. The sequence goes on along the minus strand of CAWENB010000002.1, from coordinate 278,101 downwards.
CGTGCATCTCACGTTTTTCAGTCACGCCGCTCCCTTTGCGAGTTCCGCTGAGGCCGAACACGGGACATTAAGCGGCGCTGCGGTGGTCTGCCCGTTCAGTACCGCATCAAACGGTCACGCGGTCGAATTCGGAACCACGAGCTGCGGGGGTAGTGTTGCTCCTTCGGGTAGCGGGAAGCTTTTCGGCTACTCGACACATATCTTAGAACAACAGGATCCGGCCAATTATATTGCGCTTGCTGAGAATGATGGAGCTACGACTATACGTGATGATGATGCGTTTCAGATGGGTGACACTGAATCCAGTAAAGGAACGTACGATTGGACAAGTTCCGATCAGCTTATGACCTATGCCGTGAAAGATAAATTGCATGTCTTAATGCTAACCGACACGGTTGCATCTTGGTCAGGAGTGTCTGATCCCGCAGATTTTGGGGCCTTTGTCGGTAAGCTGGCTGCCCGCTACGGTCCGGGCGGTGCTTTCTGGAACGCCAACCCATCTCTCCCGAAAGTCTATCCGGCCGGGATCGAGATATGGAACGAGGAAAATCTGGACAAATCTACTCCACCCGCCACTTACACTGCACTTTTAAAGGCCGCCTACACTGCAGTCCGGGCGGTTTATCCGGCACCCGATGGTATTACTACTATGCCCGTTGTCTTAGGCGGTATTGCTCCGGCGGGCGGTTACAACGATGTCGAATGTACCGGAGCGACCAATAACCCGCAGAGCGGCGGCGTCTATAACGGTGTTAACTATCTGCAGGATGTCTATAAAGACGGCGCCGCAGGCTATTTTGACGCTTTGGGCTGGCACCCCTACAACTATAATAACGGAGATACTGCAGATGATATGCTATCCTACAACAGCTGTTCGGGCTGGTCTCAGATGGATGCGACATCGCCTTCAGCCGTATCGTTAATGCAGCAGTACGGTGATGGCAAAAAGAAGATCTGGATCACCGAAGCGGGCGCGCCAACTTGTCTGACGGGCGGAGGTTCCACCTATGGCTGTGTTTCCGAAGCCCAGCAAAGCATTCTGGCTGCGGACGAGCTGACCGTTTGGAAGAAGTATCCCTGGGCCGGTAACTATTATTGGTACGATCTGCGAGATGACGGAGGCGGTGCCAGTACGAGCGACGATCAGCAACATTTCGGTTCCGTTCGGGGTGTCAGTAATATTCCTGCCAACGGCGGCGTGGATAGTTTAAAGCCTGTTTATATGGCGCTTAAGAATGCGTTTACTAGTCCGTGACTCTCTTGTCGGATTTTTTAAGTAGCGTGGTTGAACTTCGCCATATGCTCCAGACCTAGACACTCCAGGAGCATGTCTGGAAGCCTGGCCCCAAAGGCCGTCACACACAAACGCTACATTCAGAAGATTGGAATAACAACAGAGCGATTCTAGGCGTTGAGGCACGGCATTTGGTTATGAATTAAATATCCGGACTTCGTGCTTAGTAAGCGTTTGTCTATTGGTTAGAGTTCGAAGACGAAGTAAGTGCAGGATACCCGGCACCAGTACAGGCATTCGTATATTTATTGGGGTTATACTTTTGACCGTACTCTGGGAAATACCACTCAAAAGCATTATAAGCAGCCTTACCATTGCAGGTTCCCAAGTTAAAAGCTACCGCTGTAGCTGGTTCAAGTGAAGCCTGAGCGGCTGTCTCATTTGCAGTTACGTACAGAGCCTTACCATGACCAATGGCTTGTGGTTTGCCCCAGGATTGCCATGTAATATCAGTGACTTCACTGGCGCCATCGCCTCCGCTTATGACAGTTGTGGGTTTTATAGAGCCATAGCCGGTTTGATACTTGCCCCATAGAGAACCTAATACGGGTAAAACAGCCTGGGACGGTTGTTGATATTTGACTTTAGTGTCATGGTGAGAATGCCAGATATACCATCCGCCAAAACCAATCACTGCTACCAGCACTAGAACTAAGAGAACCTCTATTATTGCAAAGCCTTTTTGTTTCTTCATGATTTAATTATCTATAAAAATAGATATAAATCCAAATTAGGAAACAGTAATTTTCTGTATAACTACTTTTATGGAATGCCTGCTGAGTTATTTCGGAATCGATTGGTCGTATGGTCGGCTAAAAATATCCGGCAACATACTTATATTAGACACAAGAGATTTTTCAAAGCTCGATATGAAAAAAATTCTAGATTTCCTAAAATAAGCAAGACCGTCTCGGCTGGCCATAATGGACGATTTTCGAACAAGGTCAACTTCTTATTTAAAATAGCCACACGTAAGAAAAGCCTCGGACGACAGTCCGAGGTTTTTCTATTGCCTTTTTGATGATGCTCGCTAGGAAGTGCTGTTATCCGCGGGAGTCATCTCTGTAATTACTGTAAGTAGGCGGGGTAATACGCGTAACAGTACGGGCTCGCGCTGTTTAGGTAGAATTCTTGACCGTTACTGCTGCCTTGGGGCTTCAGCCAACCATTCCAGTGGTTATTGTGGAACTCATATCCGGGATTGCCATTCACATAGCAGCTGTACTCATGGAAATTAGTTCCCCAGCCAGCATCGCCGCTGGTCGGACACTCGTCTAGTGTGGAATCGGCAAGGCCGGAATCGTTATAGGCATCGCCGATACAAGTACCATCATAACTATTTAAGCCCTCATCCTCGAGTTCTACGTTACCGCTGCCGGCTGCAACATTAGTGAAGTAACTATTATTGGTATACGGGCTATCGTACGTATTTACCCAGGGTCCGCCATTCCAGGCGTTAAGGCAGGCGTTATAACTACCTACCGGTGTACACCAACCATACGTTTCATATGCAAATACCGGGCTGGATACAAAGGCTAGTGGAAGCCCTGCTATCAAGATAAAAGCGCCAGCACACGCCGCTATCCGGTACTTTACCCTCAAGAAATTACTTTTCATTTTATGAAACATATTTCACTCTCCTCGGTTTACTTATTTTGACCATAAGCATTATATAGTTGAGTATTTTTAGTTGTCAATTAATTCTGATTGACCCGACTATTGGTCTTGGTATTGATTGACTTGCCTATTCACGATATAAATATAAGCCTAGTCATAAGCATCCGGTTAATAAAGATTGTATTGAATAAGATGAGGGATCAAAAGAGACTAATTGCAGAAGTAGCAGCGGTAATTATCGCAGCGCTAATAGCGGTCGGAGCTGTCGTATATTATACGCACCATGGTAACTCCTCACGCTCTACCGGCACGCCGATACCGATGCCGAGTGCAGCGAAAGGTACATTTATAGACACAGGGGGGTACTTTTCGCTTAAAGTCCCATCAGGCTGGGCAGCCGAGACATTTCTCGTAAATGGGGGCAGTGTGATCGCCCTTGCCCAGGCCGAAAATAGTGAAACGAGGCTAGGCCCAAATGTAAAGGATGTAGAATCTGGTAATTTTGTTTCCGTGGAGGTTTATAAGGCAAGCCCTGATCTGACTGCCTGGAAAGAGCATGAGGCTAGCCAAGCGGCGGCAAACGGAATTACCATTACGGATACCACTATTAATGGCCAGCCGGCTTTTATTGAGTCTGGCAATAGTAACGGAAATAAGAGCTTGACCTACTTTATCGGACACGGTGCGTACATCGTCAAAGTTTCCATGCCTGTGACCCAGCCTTCGGCCAATATTGACAATAGCCAGTACGTTAACCAATACCAGGCTATCGCTCAGTCGTTAAGGATTTTGAAATAACTTCGGAGAGTTTGTAGTAATGTATCATGCGGATAGCCCTCTCAACATTTAACACTTCCCTGCAACTGGAAATCCTGAAGCGAGACCTAGTCTTAATTTGATATTTTGACTGGCTGAAGGTGTGCTTATTTAAAAGATTATTTTGGAGTGATCTAAAACTTGTTCCAAAGATATTGGTTCCAAACTTCGTGGTGATATATAACTTCGGAGTCTTTAATAGAAGTGCCGAGTTCGCGTGGGTTTCGATCGCGTACGGCTTTTTTGAATTCTAAGTACTTTTCTTTGGTGGATTCTCCGAGTATCTTTGTCATTAATTCAGAACTCTGGAATAAACGAATGGCTTCGGTTATGGTCGGAGGAAGGAAGCGAAGTCTCGAACGCTTATCTGTGTCCAATGAAACGGAAACGTCCTCCAGACCGGTGCGCAAGATAGTGTAGATGGCCAAATAGGGGTTAGTGTCAGGGGCGACTGAGCGGATCTCGATACGGGCAGTACGTTCATTTGCAACCGGGATACGGATCATGGATCCCCGGTCGTTAGCCGAAACTTTAATCTGGTTTGGGGCCTCAAAGTTCGGGTCGAGACGGCGGTAGGCGTTAACACTGGAATTTATGGTTAGACAAAGCTCGGGAGCACGGACGAGCAGCTTATCGACAAAATCCCAACCTAGCTTCGAGAGACCATCCTTCCCTTTCTTATCATAGAAAAGATTCTTGCCGTTTTTTGCCAGCGAAAAGTTAGTGTGCATACCGTTGCCGTTTATCCCCTGAATAGGCTTCGGAAGGAAGCTGGCTGTCATGCCCATGCGATTGGCGACTTGGCGGGTTATCAGTTTGTAGAGCTGAACCTGATCACATGCCCGAATGACTTCGGCATAAGAGAAGTTTACTTCGAACTGGCTGGGGGCGACTTCGGGGTGATCTTTCTCATTCTTGAATCCCATTGAGCGCTGTGCTTCAGCGGCGGCGTCTATAAATTGGCGCAAAGGGTCAAGTGGTAGAGAATGAAAGTACCCCCCGGTTGATACAAGTTTAAAGCCTTCTGTAGTTGAAAAGTGCTGTTCGGCGTTAAGGCCGCTCAGCAGGAAACCCTCTAATTCCGGTGCCATGAAAGCAATCGTCCCGTCTTTGGCAAATAGACGCTTGGTGTAAGCTTGCAATTGGGCACGAAGATCCGACTCATACGGAGTAAAATCCCGATTCATAATATTGGCGAAGACGATGACTTTACCCGGGCCAAAAATATCAGCCGGAACAAACGTAAAGCTGGTCCAGTCTATCTGCAATCTGAGATCAGACTCGTGTAACTTACTGAGACCACGGATGGATGATCCATCGAAAGTAAGGTTATCAAGGCTGCCTAAAAAGAATTTCTTGTCATAATCAAGCATGTGTAAGCGTCCCTCAATATCTGAGAAACAGACAGTGACTGCCTTAACGCCCTTTTCTTTGTCTAGAAGCCCACGATGATACGTTTCGGCTTCGTCTTCGTTGGTCAGGCTTCTGGAATGCAGATTTAGTTCCTCGAGCTCCGCATAAGTGAGCTCTAAGAAATTTTTAAGTGGTGGAGCCTGGATGGTTGCTGAAGACATGTTCCCCCCTTCCGATTATTTTAAAACACACCTTTGTTATCTACGATTATGGCTATGTTGCTGCAGTTAAGATACGTTTGTTTCTTTGAACATACCACGATCATATTAATTAAGAAAATAATAATACTAAAAATAACTCAATTAATACTAAAATACTCAATAAATATAGTAATTAACGGCTTAATAACAAAAACTGGTTGCTGCTAGCGCTTTAAGACGGACAGATTTCTTTGTCATTGTTTTCGTTATTCTTGTAAGTACCAACTAAACAAGGAGTAACGAAGATGACTCGAAAGAGCTGTCCATCTTGCTATTGTACCAACGTAAAGAAAAACGGTGTGAGGAACGGTCTACAGCGCTACGTCTGTCGTACCTGCCGTCGGTCATGGAGCAGTAAAGGCCGCCCTGGCCGTAAGCGAGCTACCCTATGGCACCAGTATGCCTTTGACGGTCGTACCGTGAACAGCTTGGCTAAAGAATACCGGAAAAGTACCGGTTGCATCCGCGCTCAACTCAATGGCTACAGCCCGCCACGCATCATCCAGAAACCGCGTACCGTAGCCGTCATAATGGATGTTACCTACTTTGGGGACTGGGGCCTCCTGGTTGTTATTGACCCATATGCAGTGGCGACGCTTGGTGAGAATACGGTGCTGTATTACGCCACGGTAGACGGGACAGAACGCACCGTAGATTATGAGGTTGCAACAGATACGATTGAAGCAATGGGCTACAGTATCCTGGCGGTCACCATTGACGGCAGACGAGGCGTACGGACTATGCTGGAGGGCAAAGGCATACCGGTCCAGCATTGCCAGTTTCACCAGCTTATGACCATCACTCAATGTCTGACCAAGAAGCCACGACTGACGCAAAATATTGAGTTACGAGCGCTTGCCTTAACGCTCGCTCGGACAGACGAACTAACGTTTGAGGATGCACTCGCTGGTTGGTACAAGAAACATGGGGCATGGCTCAAGGAGCGTGATCCGGTCACCAAAAGATATGCCCATGAGCGTACCAGAAGAGCTTATTTTTCCTTGTGTCGCAACCTACCATATCTGTTCACCTACCAAGCCGATTACATACAGGAAAGTGGCATACGAGTAGCCAACACAACGAGCCCATTAGACGGAAGATTCGGCGTCTGGAAAGACAAGCTCATACCCCACCGTGGAGCCTCAAAACAACGAATAATTACGATCCTCTGGAGTTTCTTCTCTAGAAAAACAGATTAGAGTAGACACCAGAATTTGGTGTTAAGCCTAATTAACTAATAGTAAACCGGCTACAACCTTAATTTGTCTATCCTTGGGCAGTCGATTCTCCGACCCCGATAACATACTCTCCTACGCCAACCGCGAAGGCTGACCCGCGGTCGGTGGCGTATGCTCTAATATTGTCACGGGCCATTGCATATAACCTTACGTGATTTTCAAACTAACAGATTTGGTTCATCGGAACTTGAATCGCAGATCTAAGACCTGCCAACCTCGGGCTAGCCGTCATGATAACAAATCCCACACACCATTACTCCTGCCGCCAACGCTCCAAGTGCAGATGCTTGCGAGCCATCGCCACTTCCCTTGCGAGTGCTTTCCCGTTGTCCAGGTTGCAGTCGCGTATAATCGACGATTCAGAAAGACCCGGATGTGTTCGCTTTAAATAATTGTACCGCGCAATCGTATAGTAAGCTGGCGCGCCAATTCCGATATCGTGATAGGCTTGCATGCCTGGCGGATTGCCTGTGTCGCTGCACCACCGTCGAATTGCCCGCATTGTGTCTTCCTTGCTTGCATAGGCGCGCAGATGCCAATCCAAATAAAACTTTGGCAATCGATTGCGTTTACTGTAGGCGGCCACGCGTCGTATTTCATTTTTTGCCGAGTACAATGGCCTGCCGTTTCTCAACACATCGGCACCGAAACGGTCAACAAGCATTCGTTCCGTACGGGCCTGTTCCACGTTGGCGCCAAACAGGAAAGGCGCAATATCGCGGGGATCCTCACCTTTTAATAGCATCTCTTCCACGCTTGTAAAAATTCCATTCCAAACGACTAAGGCACTGATCTGGCTGTGTAAGCACGGTACATTCGGTTGGCTAAGGTTCTCAAAAGTGCCGGTCTCTCCAATCGTCAGTCGCAAACGGTCGCCGTGGTGGGCTACGCTTCGGTCACTTGAACTGGCCCGGCCCGATAGTAATTTATCGTGGCAGTAGCCCAGATAAGCGTGCAGCTGCGTCGGTGGTACTTCCTGCCAGGTTCCAGCCGACGGAGAGACAACGTTCATAAGCGTACCCCGCCAGCTCAACCGTTGACCGATAAACTCTTGTCTCGTCAGCCCTCGTGCCTTCAGTACCTCCCATTGCTTCGTGTGAAATTCAGGGGCTTGTCTAACGGTACGCTGCCCTAAGAAAAACGGACCATTGACACCCACCGCAGCCAAGACGACGTTCGCGGACTGCATGAACATCGCCGCACGTACGGCCGCTTCCGTGTCTCTGATGTCACGATGGAATTGAGCGGCATATGCCACGAGGAATGTGTCGATTGGAAATTCTGGCTTAATAACAAAAACTGGTTGCTGCTAGCGCTTTAAGACGGACAGATTTCTTTGTCATTGTTTTCGTTATTCTTGTAAGTACCAACTAAACAAGGAGTAACGAAGATGACTCGAAAGAGCTGTCCGTCTTGCTATTGTACCAACGTAAAGAAAAACGGTGTGAGGAACGGTCTACAGCGCTACGTCTGTCGTACCTGCCGTCGGTCATGGAGCAGTAAAGGCCGCCCTGGCCGTAAGCGAGCTACCCTATGGCACCAGTATGCCTTTGACGGTCGTACCGTGAACAGCTTGGCTAAAGAATACCGGAAAAGTACCGGTTGCATCCGCGCTCAACTCAATGGCTACAGCCCGCCACGCATCATCCAGAAACCGCGTACCGTAGCCGTCATAATGGATGTTACCTACTTTGGGGACTGGGGCCTCCTGGTTGTTATTGACCCATATGCAGTGGCGACGCTTGGTGAGAATACGGTGCTGTATTACGCCACGGTAGACGGGACAGAACGCACCGTAGATTATGAGGTTGCAACAGATACGATTGAAGCAATGGGCTACAGTATCCTGGCGGTCACCATTGACGGCAGACGAGGCGTACGGACTATGCTGGAGGGCAAAGGCATACCGGTCCAGCATTGCCAGTTTCACCAGCTTATGACCATCACTCAATGTCTGACCAAGAAGCCACGACTGACGCAAAATATTGAGTTACGAGCGCTTGCCTTAACGCTCGCTCGGACAGACGAACTAACGTTTGAGGATGCACTCGCTGGTTGGTACAAGAAACATGGGGCATGGCTCAAGGAGCGTGATCCGGTCACCAAAAGATATGCCCATGAGCGTACCAGAAGAGCTTATTTTTCCTTGTGTCGCAACCTACCATATCTGTTCACCTACCAAGCCGATTACATACAGGAAAGTGGCATACGAGTAGCCAACACAACGAGCCCATTAGACGGAAGATTCGGCGTCTGGAAAGACAAGCTCATACCCCACCGTGGAGCCTCAAAACAACGAATAATTACGATCCTCTGGAGTTTCTTCTCTAGAAAAACAGATTAGAGTAGACACCAGAATTTGGTGTTAAGCCGAAATTCTTCGTTGAAGTGCCCCTGCGAAGCCATCCAGCGGATCGTACTTGTGAGATACTTGTCAGGGCTTGCCTCTGTGGTTCCCATCTTCCGATGACCGACAACATCAGTAGCGAGCGGTAAGCCACCATCAGCAACAATGGCAGTGACGGCGTCGCTCGTTCCCATGATCATGTTATAAGATAGCTCATCGACAGTGTTAGCAGGTGCTATGCCGAGCTCGGCAACATACCGATGGGCCTCTGGCGTGACATTCACATAATTGCTCGACAGCTGCCCGAGTTTACCGCGGAACTTCGTCTCCCCATTTGGACCGGTCGTCGTGACTTCTTTCACTTCCCCGGTTTCCGCGTCGATGACTGGCAGCTCCCATTCGAATCCGTGCCCGATACTTGAAGATTCATCGCCGATTTCTTTTACGATCCGCAGTTCCGCTGCGCGGTTGCCTGGTATCAAATGGCCGGCAAAGGGCCTATATACCGGTCCGTCATAGCCGACGTCCGGAACGCACTCCGGATTGGCGACGGAGAATATTTTACCATCAGATGTATATACGATTCCGCCTTGAGTGCGATTGAAAGGTGCTCCATTGTAAAAGTAGGAACCGCCCGGTATGAGTACCGGCTCTCCGTTAAGATTTGCTGCTGGATTTGCTTTTGTTGTCATTTTCCTCTTGTAAAAATTTAATAACACACCCGGTGCTGTCGACCGAATGTGCAAGTAACGTGTTAGTTATTCATGCTAACCCGAAACTGAGAGTTTCAGGATCTCGATACCCAGAAGTAGTATGGGATTCGACGATAATACGTATTAGCATAAACGATTTGACTGGCTAATTTCAATGCTTTTTGTTATAGCTTGGCTTTCAAGTCCGTACTATAATTAGTGGTTTTGATCGTGGTAACTTGACAGCTTCGAATGTTCTGCAAACGGCCATACTTCAAGATTCTTAGGCGACGCGAGCGAGATCGCAGGGTCTCTTGTGTCTCATAAAATATAGGGTCTGTCAAAGCTATAACATTGCCGTAAAAAGACTTAATTTAGCAGCATACAGTCAAAATAGGTAATTTGGTTTCTAACGTGGCTAAAGAGCGGATGATCATACAAAGACCCTACCCTGAAAGCCTGGATCAATCTGTTAGTGCACGTTATGGCCGGCGGTGTTCCAATTTTGGAACACCCCCAAGTCTTGTTTATTCTGTATGTAGCTAAAATTATGCATACCGGGCTAAATTATTTCGTGCGCCATTAAGAAAGGGCGGAGGGCCAGCGGTTCTTAGGAGCCTACCTCCATGTTGGGGCAAGTACCAAACTGACGATTAGCAATTAATACTAATACGCCAGCAACCCGGGGTTTGAGCTTTGATGATCACATTATGTTCTTCTAGGTCTTTCAAAAATCCCCAGATTTCATTGATATATGATTCGGAGGCTGTCGGATTGGCTTTCGCCCAAAGCTCCATCCTATGAGCCTCTGCCAAGGAGTCCATTGACCCAAAACGTGTGACGTCCGAGCCTCTACCGCTCACCATGTACTGATGGGCCGGAATACTGCGTGACCTCAAGATCCATCGGTGGTCTTCGTCGACATCGCCGCGCGGTTCGTGGGTTTCTGTATGGAAAACTTTGTCGAATAACTCATCCATCCCGCTCTCTGCGATAAGCCGGCTGGCGTGGCCTTTGCTTGAAGCTACGTACACTTCCTGCACGCCTAAGATATTTTCTTTCATCCATTTTAAGCTGCCATGCAGATCGGTTATCGTGTTTACCCCATATGAAAATATCGCGTCAACTTCATGGGGCTGTAGGATATTATGCAGCCGTATGGCTGCGTATGCATGATGCACCGCTAGCGGCAACCTATTGTACAGGGGCCACCCGCCGGATATGATCACGATCACATTAGCGCGGCCTAATTCTTGTCTCAGGCTACGAGCCTGCTCGATGCCGACTTTGAAGCGTGCAATAGATCTGGCACTTATGTCGCGCGGGTCCTCTGCCGGCAAGTGAGTATTGATATACACTGCCACCTTCCGAGACTTGGCTATTTGTGTAATGTCCGATCGGGGGATAGGGTGTAGCGGTTCCAGCAGATGCATATCTTCATTGTCGGTTCTTCGCACCTCTTTATGCAGTACCGGTCCTTTTTGTGTAGATTCCATGCTCAATATACTAAGATATCATCTAAGTGTTTGGCAATGCTTCCCCATACCAGATATGTCAGGATCATATTTAACTTTATGCGCGTGAGGGACTAGGGTCTGCTCGTTTATCGGATACGCTGATATGCATTGTGCAAAGGATCGGTTCCTTGAACCGGTACTAAACCATGACGAGCCAGGCGGCGCGTGAGATGCCGGGTCCACCTTTTGTAGGAGTACGGGCCGATATAAGGTTCGCGAACAGAGCGCGGATCAATGGAGCCGAAACTGACTATACCGCCTACTGCCAACGATTGAGCCAGGTTAACGGCAATCGCCCGGGCATCCGTGGAATTACAGTGGTAGATTACGTTATTACATAGTATAAGTCTGGCAAGTTTGCCGGCGGGTACCTCACGAATCAAATTTGCTTCTTGAGTGACCACCGCGTAGCGATCGCGTAAACGAACTGCATCTAATGCCACTGTGAAATTAGTATTAAGTCCTCTGGCATTGAAGTTTATTCCATGCTCGTCCATTTCCTGCTCAAAGTCGAGATGCTTGTCCGCATAGGCAGTTTTTTCTGTTTCAAGCGAGTTGTAGGTTTCATACTTTCCGGTTTCTGCATGAGCAAGCAAATCTGTTCGGTAATCGACACCCCTCATGGAAACGGCTTGTTGTGGCGCATACTTATAGATAAGACCGAGCGTTGAATCTATTTCTGGACCAAAACTGCAGCCGGCGGATATAACCTCCAGCTGATCATCGTCACCGAGTCGGCTGAGAACTATCCCGACCGCTTCGCCAAGCATAGTATGTTGTCGAAACAGCCACGACGTCGGTTGTACTTTGCCGGCTTGATATAAGTTCGAATAATCCTGAAATCCAAACATGGGACTGACTATCACATCAGGCGGCGTAGCAATGTTCATTCACGCAATTTTACAATATTTTTACATTTGGTAAATAAAGACGAGATACTATCGGATGAAAGCCTCGCCTGCGGTAGTAGTGAATTCCGTCGACTGCTTGAAGTTTATAGCAGGAGTGACGAGTCAATGTGCTTACGCAGCCATGATGCAATCGCGACGACGTCCAGTTTTTCAATTGCCACCAGTACGGCAAAATTCTCTATCTCACTCACTTGAGCAGTAAAGTGCAGGCCGTTTATTTCTAGTAGCGTCAGACCCGCAAGTATCGCTGTGCGTTTATTACCATCAACAAACGGATGGTCTGCGATAATGCCGCGAATGACAGCTGCTGCCTTTTCGACTATTGTGGGGTAAAGCTCTTCGCCGAATACGTTTTGAGTTTGTGCTGCGATTGCCGCCTCTAACCTGCCAAGATCCCGCAACCCAGTGCTCCCGCCAGTTGCACCGACAACTAGTGCATGAATCTGTAGAAGCTGCTCAAGGCTTAATGTATTCATCGATCGGCGAGGTTTTGGAAATCTTGTTTATAATCGTCCAATATTCTCTTAGCTGTGCTAAGTATTTTTTTGTCTTCACTACTGCTCGTGTGGAGCGGCCTGACGATAACTTCAACTTCATCGCCAATTGCAATATTCTGACGTTTGAGTTCTTTGGCGGGGATGGTTACACCACCGCTTGTGCCAATCTTAATGATCTTTTGAATGCTTTGAATCATATGAACATTATAATGTTATTAGTATGAAAGTGTCAACAAATATTAACTAATCACTATGATTACAATTTCGAGATCGTGTGGCTGGCCATAGGGGTCGATTCACGAACACTTCGGTAACGAAATGAAGCATTTGTAAACGTCATGAAACTGACTTTATTTTGAGTATAAACAACTCCTACGATGTTAAATTCCACATTGTTATGTGGAGTCGTTTAACGGGTTTTCATGAAAGACATTAAAAGTTGTAAAAATGGGGTGAGTAAAGAGGACGCGTATCACTAGCGGTTGCTTAAATGTATGGCGTAAAAGTAAAATTACTGTAATTATGTCATTATGAGCGGTATTTCTCCGGTAGTTTACGGCGAAACTGCTGAATTGCAGGCAACGGTCGAAGCCGTCTTTACTTCGGAATCGATGGTCGTTGAAGACCGGTTGCATGAACTGGAAGCCCAAATCCGTGCCTTGGGCTATGAGGCTACGTTCGGTTTGGAAATTGAAGCGACCGCCGTAGCAGATCCTGCAATCCGTCATGAAAACGTCCGGACTTTTGACAACGTCTATTTTTACGAAAAGATCGTAGAGTTTTTAACCGGTGCCAGCGCTGCAGGGCAACCAACGTGGGAGAAAGGCGCCGTTATACTGCCTGAACAAAATCCCGGACCGGTTATGGTTCAGGATTCTGATTTGTCCGGGGAAATACCGACCCGGTATAACTTGGATCAAGATGACATTATTGAGATACAATCAACTCCTGCGAACGCCAGCACGGCAATTGAACGCTATTGGCAGATTATTCAAGCTATCGGGTACGTTATGCAGCAGCATGGACATAAGGGCGTCATTCTGGCGACTCACGTAAATATTGCCTTAAGGCGGCGCGGAGATGACAAACTCATGAGGTTATGGACGCCGGAAGGGGCAACACTCGTGGCAGCAGTGCAACATAACCTGAACGCGCTGGAAGCGTTACAGCTTCACGCCGGAATGGCAACCGGCTTCCGCATAACCGAAGCTTTCCCTAGCAAACACGCTTCAACTGCTTGGCATGAACTGAGGACTGAAGAGCGCCACCCATCTATCGGCGTTATAGACCCCCGTATAGATATGTTAGGAGCCCTATCGGCAATCGAACAATTTGCTTGCGACGAAGTTCCAAAGGTTGCATTACGGAATATTCATGAATGTGTGAAATATACGACTATTGTTGAACCGGAAGACAGGGGTAACGGGTTAGCCTATGTTTTGAGCAGTGGCACCGCAATATGGGACAAAGTGCTTAGAAAATTCGTGCTGCCCGCGGCAATCCAGCCCGCCGTTGGCCAAGTAAACGACGAAAGAAGGCTAAACGAGCTGACCCGTATAGCCAGTAACGGGACGGAGACCTCAACGTTAGCCAACAACGGCGCGACAATAAGACGGTTAGTTGGTCAGATCTGCATAGAAAAATATAATGTGCGGCCTCGCCGCGGTGTAACTTTATCTAATGAGGTGCTTACTTTATTGAGGCAATTAACTGCAGTGACCGAAAAGGAAACCGGTGTTCGTTATCGCTATCTTCCGAGAGTAGAGTATGATTCGCCTTCCCTGCTATACCAAAGGCGAAGGCAGATTAAGCGTTCCGCAATAGTTCGATCAGTACTGGGTGCAGTATCAGGGTATCTCTCGTCGCCAGAACTGGTCATGGATTTGCGCGGGGAATTAATCCGCGCTTACGGCGAAGATGGTTAAGTCTAATATAATTCACATATAAATTGTTTAGAATATAGTAAATCCGTCATCTTTTAATTCCTAAATTAACATACCGAAAAACACCGCATAAGAAAGCTTATTTGATTGTTCACGCCGTGGCAGATGATTGCAGTAAAACGAGATCGTGGCTGAGGTGGTTTACTTTGCTGCCACCATCCGTTACACCGACGCTAAGGCCCTCATAGGGCTGTCTGGAATGAAGCCTCGCCAGTAATGCGTCAAGTGACTGTCCAGCATCGAATCCTGCCAGCCGAATAGCATCGACGTCATCTTGATCATAAGGGTGTAGCCGTTGATTTTGGAAGCCTGAAGCCTCAACAAGAGCTTCGGCGCGTGCCGGATCAAAATCAGGGTTAGGCCGTAAGACCGCCACTCGTGCGTTCGGTCCGACTTGAAACCATGTCGCTAAACCAAGAGCAAGCGCGCCCGCAGCACCCCTAGTCAGGACTGTTTGATTTTCTTGTCTTCTGAGTGAATTAACACCTGTCTGATTACCGTAATTAGCATCATCGCTGATCGGGTGTCGTCCGGTATCCCAACCGGCGGGTATCGTAACGCCGACTCCTGACCAGCCTGTATCTGCTTCGCCAAAATTTAATACAGCAGGAGATATATGTACCATACGTCTCAAAGAACTGACGGCCAGCGTATGATCTACGACCACGGTACCCAGAACTACTGCTTGATCATACGTCCAATCCAACTCCTCCGGTAAGCCGAAGGCGCTTGGATGGGGAGCGACGTTCGGTGCGACCGTGTCGATACTCATTACAAACTCCAGTTAAATTACAAATTTACACTACCACGTAATTGGCTGCAAGATTATCATACGATTTCTACGCTAACAAACATATCCCGTGTTCGGGCAAGCAAATCTACGGGAACAAACCGGGAACGGTAGAGCTGCGCAGCTTATCCGCCATGGTTAGCCAAGTTACCTACTTTTTCCGCCGGCAATGTCGGCAGGCTAAAAGTACCGCTCGTGTACAATGTGCAAACTGCTGGTAGTATAAGAGCTATGGGCAACACATTTGCTCGGGCCATTACTTATTAAAAGACTGTGCATGGGCAGTTATTACGGATGTGAAATTGAGGGCTTGTAGCAAATCAGGGGAAGTTGGAACCCGACTGCACGTATGGCCGGGAACCATAGGCTTAATTATTTCATTGTTTGTCGCCATTGCGTTATTTGATTTTTCAGCTGGGGGCAGCGTCTTTGCGGCAAGTAATACTTGCCCGGTCCCGGCATTCAATTACGGTAAAGAAACTTTAGTGGCCGACGTCAAAATCACCGGCACGTACCGCGTTTGGAGCCACATGCTGGTCCCGGATCCGAAGGCTAATACGTATATGCTACAAGTGGATGCAAGCCATTGTTTTATGGTGGGTGGCGGATCATCGTTAAAGGCTAATACCTGGACATGGGTTAGCTATACCAATGGCAACCCGGCCTTAACGGTGCAGCTCTCGAATTTGACAGCCGGGCCACATAAGTTGACTCTTACGGGGACGGCGGCCGGCGTAAGTTTGGATGAGATACTGCTAACTTCAGATGTGCGATGCGTACCGACCGGCAGCGGCGGTAATTGTAATTCCAACGCGACCGTAACAACTCCCGTTGCGCAAGGCGGCAATGGTTCGCCAACCGGGTCCGATAGTACAAGCAGTAATCATAAGCGTATGGAGCGATATTTGATCGCTGCGTTATCGGCAATAGTCGCGGTACTTATAGCTGTACTCATATGGTTTCGGCGGCATAAAGGCGGTGGAGCTTATGATGGGTTTTAAACGTAATATTAGGCAAGTGTTACGGTATTTGTCGAAACTACCCATCTTGCGCTATCTACTTTCCGCGCAGCCGTTGGAGTTGATATATGCCTTGATTTTTTCGGCGGTTGGCCTGTTTTTCCTAACGTTCGCTCTGGCATTAGATAATTCTATTGCCGTTGCTACTCACGGTGGCGTGGTGAGTGGTTGCGCTACCGTCGTTGCGAATAAGAGTGCCTATGGCGGTTACGAGCTAAAATTCGGAAGCGGCACGTGTGCCTCGGCCCAATCAAAACAGCCGGACCCGTCTAAAACCAGCCGGACAGTTTCATCAGGTCCGAGCTACCCTTTGCCTTCGTTGCCGCTCACCACCAACGGTCGTTTCATTGTGAGCAAATCCAACCCGGATTCGCGGGTTAAGTTGGTAAGTGCTAGTTGGTTCGGTTTTGAAGAAGCCAGCTATGCTCCAGCCGGGCTCGACCGCCAGTCTCTGACTACTATCGTGACGAATATCAAGAAGCTTGGCATCAATTCGGTCCGATTGCTTTGGGCCACTGACACCTGGAATGCCAACCCCGTTGTACCCTCATCGGCTGTTGCAGCCAACCCCGATCTCAAAGGTTTGCATGTACGTGATTTGATGGACAGGGTCGTCAATGAATTGGCGCGCCAGGGTATTATGGTAATACTGGATAACCATAATTCTACTGCCGAGTGGTGCTGCTCAAGTACGGACGGTAACGCATTATGGTGGGAAAATTATAATCCGGCTGCACCTCCAAGCTGGTCGACCATGACTTCGGCCCAGCAAATGCAACTATACGAACAAGGCAATAACGGCTGGCTCCAAGCCTGGCAAGACATCATCACAAGGTACGGCCCGCACGGCTCCGACCCGCAGCCTGCGGTGGTCGGTGCCGATTTGCGTAACGAACCTCGCAACGACTCCACCCTCGGCTTAGATTCCATTTGGGGCGGACCGTCGACGCCCGTATATGAGAACTGGCAGCAAGCAGCAACAAATGCTGGTGATAAGCTGCAGGCGATTAACCCCAACCTTCTCATTATTGTCGAGGGTGTTAACTATTCGGTTTACTTCGGCGGCTTCGACGACAACACTGACTTGCCGGTTAACCCCGCCAATGGCGATCGCGGCGTAATCGGGTATCCCGTTCAGCTGTCAGTCCCGCACCAGCTGGTGTATTCGCCGCATAATTATTCCTGGGATACGGGGACGAGTGCAACTAAACTTGGCCAGTGGTGGGGGTACCTGTTGGGCAAGTCATCCTATCAGGCGCCCGTTTGGCTTGGAGAATTTGGTACTTGTAATACGAGTGTCGCCAGCTGTTTAGGCCCGGGGACAGCGCAAGGAGCGTGGTGGCAGACTATAACGTCGTATTTGCAAGCCGGTGATATCGATTGGTCGTACTGGACCCTGAACGGCACCACGATCAACGGCAGTCCCGAGGGTTATGGCCTGCTTAACCCTGCCTGGAACGGTGAAGCTTTGCCGGCGCTCACCCAATCTCTTCGGAATTTGGAGCCCATTACGCAACGCCCCTAGTTTCAATTCGGCTACCCAACAACAGGGTAGCTTCTTGGAGGCTTCTAAATGTGGAAATTCGTTGTTTATGCTTTTTTTGAAAAACTGTGGCGCTGCTTTTAAACGTACTGTTACTGCGATCCTGCAGGCGCATTTGTGTAATTCGTGGGCTCCGTAATGTGTTCGTTTTCGTATTTGTGAGTTGTGTCGCTATTCACAAGTTCTCCCGAGTATGAGACTTTCATGATTCTATTATTTGTTATATTTACATACATCGATATTGATTCAGCCTTGGTATTGACCGCCCAGACATCGCAGGTTTCCTGTCCGCCTGGACAAGGTTTTTGGCCTATATATGCGGCGGTTTGCTTGAGCTTATCGAGTCTGGCAGTGTCGTACACGTAGTCGGTCGGGTCGAAACGTGCGCTTTTGGAAGCTTGACAACGAGCAACGGTGCAAAATGTCACAAAATAGCGACAAGAAATACTATATTTCGGTGCCTGTTGGCATAGGTATAAAGGGATAGTTAGCCTATAGGGATACCTGCTTTAGCCCCCTTGGCCTTTTCTCACGAATTCCGACCGGTGACTATACTAACCCGCTTTCGTACGCAACATTGTATCCCCAATCATCCCGGACCTGATCTATGTTGCTGTATCTTGCGTCTCTTGCGCCACATAGTGAGCAAGCATGTCCGCAAGCAGGCCAACAGTTTGTTCGCCCGCGCCGTTAAACCCATAACGTCCATGCTTTGCGAGGGCGCGGGCTAAGTTATCGGGTGTGATGGCAACATAATCACACTTACGACCCAATTCGTCAACATATTGCCAACAATAGCCGTAACGCCTCGAATTTTCAAAATCCCACGAGCTTGACAGTCTGGCAAAGCGGCTCACGAGGCCAATCGCGGTACGGCCAACTACATCTGCGTAATTCCAAAAAGTGTCTTGAGTAATCATGTCCAGTTCACCTTCTTCAACCGTAATTGGCCTGGTAAATACGAAATCCGGCGGTACGTTGCATGCTGCATGCATCCTGCTTAACGCTAACGCCGATTCCCAGTCTTCATTGGTTAGTCTGAAAGACTCGTTCATTATAAAAATCCTTACATTAATTGAAGCGCTTGATCAACTCGGTAAAAATACACGAGATCAAACCGAAGTTAAGCCTCGAGCCCTAGTCCACTCACCAGCTCTAGGGTCCTTACACGCAGTTCTTCCGGTAGCCCTTGGTTTTGTTCCGCCGTCAGTGCGGCTAAGCCGATTGCTGCTTTTACCTCCTTAACTTCTTCACCACGCATGTAGAGTGTAAGGTCTTCCTGGGCGTCTGCAGCAGTTACTACGTTTCCAGTAACAATAGTATATTATAGAATATATCGTTCTGATAGTCCAGGTATTACGCGTTTGCCAGATAGCTTCGCGTCGCCGACCGGTTAATCTCCGCCTTTTGTTCATACCAGGTTTTGCCAGTCGACTGGCGTATCCTTTCCAGTTTCAGAAAGGCAGTGAAGCTGGAAAATATATGCTGACGCCCTCCTTTCCGGGCTTTAGTATGAGTTCGGTCAGGAGGATTGGTCAATGAAACGCGTTATACCTGGATTTATTGTCCTCAAAGTGCTACGGTGAGACGACTTTTTATCCTTTATACCCACTGGACAGGATGTATCGTATTGGCGGCTAACCAGATACCGGCGCGCAGATGATATATCCTGCGCACCGGTACATAACCTCGGTGCTTGTAATAGCGTCAGCTATTGTGCTTTGTAAACGACGATGCCCTTACCGTCTATCGGCATGTACACCCGGTTATTATCCGGATCAGCAGCCATTGAATGGAAGCCATTCTTGCCCAGCTGGACATTAGCCACAAGCTGTCTTGTTTGGGAGCTAATCACGCCTAATGCTGACTCATGGTCACCGTATGTGTATGACCCAAAGTAAAATCGGCTTTCGCTAGGGTTGAACCATACTTCATCAGTATCGATAACTTGCGAAACAGTTTTAACGATTGCACCGCTGTGCAAATTCATTAATTCAGCTCCGCCGGCACAACCTAAAGCCGCAAGCTGGCGACCTTGGTCGATCGCCAGACCGCTCGGCCCGCAATCGCTGCCGGTCGTGAGCGCCTTCACGAACGGGTTTGCCAAATGCGCCGGGTTGATGACGGCAACTTCACCGCCATTCGGGCTGGTGTTAGTTGACGGGATAGACATGTAGACCAGACCATTAACTTCATCCCAAGCAGGCTGTTCCAGGCCGGTTGCGCCCGGTACATAGTATTTGCCAAGAACCTTATGCGTTGTAGCATCGATTAACGAATAGAATGGCGTTGTCTCGCCGGGGTTGGTGACGATAATGACGTTATTTCGTTTGTCGAAGGTTTGCTCATCTGCTCTTAAGCTGCCACCGGTATTGACGGTCGCGATTAGTTTTCCAGAGTCCGCATTATAGACACGATCGGTGCTGTCTCCATTGGCAACCCAGAGCTGGCCGTGGTCGTCGGCAGTTATGCCGTCAGGGCCAGATTGTTCGTAGTCAAAACTGTTACAACCCCCAATGCCCGTAAAGGTACCGGCTCCAAACGGAGTAAGTAGCTTATCCGAGTTGGGATTAACGACGTCTACTTGCTTGTTGTTCCAATCAGATAGGTAGAGTTTTCCATTATATGAATCATAATATGCTATATCATTACACCACGCTCCGCCGTTGTTTGTTGGCGGAATATTGGGGCCGGTAATGGTATCGACAACCTTGTAGTTACTGCCTTCATGAATGGGGGTCATAACTGTTGTGCCGTTGGCAGGGTAGGCGTCCGAAGTACCTACTGTTTTATGACCGTTTATAACAATATATCCCGCACCAACAATACCTATTATGGCTATGAAAGCTACAGCCATAAAAATATGATCAAAACCACGTTGATTTAAACGTTTTCCAATATAGAAAAATCTCATAATCTTTACGTTCCTATATTTATATTTAATTACAGAGCTAAATTTATTATAGCTTCACTATAACGCTTATGTCAATATGGCTGGGATGAGAGATTCGAACTTGCAAATTGCAAACCAGAGTTTAGACTTCCAGAAAAATCTCAGGCGTCATTGCCAGTACTGAGCCGGGCTTAAAACGGGCACTGATATGCAGCCGGTTGAAGATAGTTTGCTTCGCAATCTAATTTCATTCTCAACCCGCAAATACGGCAATTCCCGACCGAAGCTTTATCTTAAAAGCCCGGACCGCCGTAATGGAAGCCTGTGGGGGTAGCGTAACTGACTTTATATACGTTGGCTGCCGCGCCGCTCGGGCCCGCTACCGATAAATCCGGTTTCGTACTTGTGCCGATCAGGCTGTAATTTGAGAAATAGGCCGAACCGGCATCGGTACCCAGCAACCCGTTGCCCATCTGCGAGGTCGTCTCCTCCGTTGAGGTACCTTCGACCTCGCCATAAATATCGACGAACTGGGCCTGCGTAAAGACGTTATTGCCCCAGACGGACTCCGGATAATATCCGACTTCCTGGTTGTTGTAATAGACTTGCCACTGTGAACCGACATACTTGATGGTAATGACGTAGGTTCCGGTCGTCGGCATCGGATCACCATTGTTAATCGGCGCCCCGTTTACGGCTACGAAGTCATTGTCGTAGACCCCGCCATCTTTCCAGTAATCTATGAGCAAATGCGGCGTGGAGCTGTTCGGCCCGACTATGGCGCATACTTCCACGCTGTAGGATTCGCTGCTATTCCCGACATACATCTCGGAGTCGGCGTGATAATCCTGGCCGCTTACTTGCGGAGCGGTCGCCGACATCGTGACCTGGGCTCCGGTAGCCGTCAAACCGGTCTGGATTCCTTGACCCCAGAAGTAACAACCCGAACCACCGACATTGCCGCCCTCCAGCGCACATTCGTTGGACGCACTCTTCGGTAAATTGATCACCGGGCCGCTGCCCGTGGAACTGCCACCGCTCGAACTGCTGCTCCCTCCCCCGCTTTTGGTACTGCTCCCTCCGTTGCTACTGCTACTGTTGGTAATGCCGGTAAACTCCACCGCCTGACCGCCGGAGGCGGAAGTATCGTCGATGACCTTCGCGTTACCGGTCAGTGTGCCGGCTTCGGCTTCGACTGCTACCGTAATCGAGGCGGCATCCGAAGCGTGCAGCATGGAATACCCGAGTGTGGCGATCGCCAATACGCTCAAAACCGCCAAGGGCCATCGACTTTTTTCAGGTATGTAGCGGTTCAGATTTATAATTAAGCGTTTTATTTTCACTGGATCGGCAGCCGTTATGTGTTACGACTTAGTGTAGCATGCCGTCATTGACATCATCACGCGTGCTTTGGGCCACGCCTTTTTTCGGCGGCTCCATAAGACGATCTTCAGCTTTTTAGCAATAGCTAATTCGGTTCTTCCGTGGCGTAAATCATAAGCTACATGCTCGTCCTTCCCCGTCTATCGTAAATTAAAAAGGGGCTGTGCAGTATGCAAGCCACTCGTGTTTTTTGCCGTTTCGCGACGGTATATCACTCGTCACCGAGAATTACGTCGCCAGGTATAATACGCAGCGGCCTACCCACGTCAGTCCGATCGGGGACACTTATCCTGACGTCAATATCCTCTCCCGTCACCGGAACACCCATCGGGTTAAAAATTCCTAGTTGCAAAGGGTGTGAAAAAGTTTTTGTGAGTGCCGGATGATGAGGATCAACTTCAGCGATAAACCGTGCTTCCCCGTATGAACCCCCGAACCGGTGTATGACAATCGACGTATCTTGAACCGCACGAACACCAATGATCCCCCAGGGATCTCCCAAAGTACAGACATAAGCGTACTCCTCAGCCTCGAAGGGCCACTCGTGAGGGTCTATGCCGTCCGTACTCATCCACTCAAGATCAATTTTGACCAAATGTTGTAACCCGGGAACCATCGTTTCCGGACACCATATCAATGGCCGCACCAGGATACTCGGTGCGGTCTGCTTCTCCGGCCCGGCTGCAATGGCGGGGTATGTTGGCGCTGGCAGTAACTCTCGCATAAGCGTGTCAATGCAGACTATACAATGCTATTTCTGTAATTACAACATATCCTGTTTGAGCGCTCTGAAGCAGGGGTTCACGGAAACCTGCCGAAATCATAAGCGAAAAGAGCTCTCGGGAGCTCGAACCTGCAAATCAGTGCGCCCGGACACCCTTTCATCCCAGCGCCTTATCTTGAGTTTTCCTAGTAAGGCGGTAGTCCATGGCAAGGTAAAGCAAAGGTGTTTTTCAGCTTCGGCCGCACGGAGATGACGGGATTTGCTGGTACAATTAATTTGTTGCAACCAAAAACAGTATGATTAAAAAACAACTCAAATTTCTTCTGACCGCCTTTCTGGTCATGCAGATCGGCTTCTATGCGTTCGCGCCGCTCTACGCTTTATATGCACGAGGTTTAGGGGTATCACCACGAGATATCGGCCTGTTATGGGGCGCGTATTCCCTGGCTTCCGCACTGCTCATACTCGTGCTGGGTCGTTTCCAGAACAGACGGCCGAAAGAAAAGTTCATCAAAGCCGGACTGGTCATGTTCGTAGCCAGCGACGTGACGTTGCTCGGCGTCCGGACGCTGGAGGGGCTCATCGTCTTCCTGGCGCTTGGGGCCATCGGATCGGGCCTTTTCTTCCCGGCACAGAAAACGCTTTTCGCAAAGGTTCAAAACAGAGGAAGGGAAAGTGAAGAGTGGGCTTGGTTGGATAGCGGGAATATGTTTGCTGCCGCGATCGGTTCCAGTATCGGCGGGTTGATCCTGGGGTTATACGGTTTCAGGAGTCTCTTCGTGGTCATGACGCTTTTTCAGCTTACCGCCGCCCTGCTGGCCTTTATCGGGCTTAGCGCAAATGTGAGGCGAAAATAATTAGGGCGTATGGATTTTTTACCTTTAAAGGCCGTATTCACTTTGTCAACCTCCCGTTTTCTGCAACACCTTGTCTGAACTTTGAGTCTGTGTGTTTTGTTCCGTGAGCCGAGCGGCGTAAGCCGCCGGACTCATCTTCAGAGCCGTATGAATGCGCTTCGTATTGTAGTAGTACACCTGCAGAGCAATACCTTCGTGTAATTTGGCGAGGCCGCTGAATCTGGCTATCGTACTCGGTTCTTCATTATTCGTCTTCTTTATAAGCGGGCCATTAGGTCCTCCTTCGTTTAGTACTGCAGTAATAGATTTTACCTCCCACTTCTTCCCGCTTGCGTATGCAATAGCGGGAGAGCAATATGCTTTTCATGGATACAGCACGAATACGCTTGGAGCTTGGAGTGCGGTTATCCTTATGGGTTTTGCATTTGGCTTTATGCTTATCGCTACTCTTGTATTACGTAAAAAAATTACCAGTTGACATAGTACGAGCACGTAAATGATGACTTCACTTCGATTAATCTGGATAATCTGTCGGCACACCATAAGCGTCTGGTTACGCAACCGCTCGCTGATAGTCGCCTCTTTGCTTCCGCCGATTGCATTCTTGGTAGCGGGATTTTTTGCAGCAGCGGCCGTATCGCACAGTCCAGTTGCGCTCGTAACGCTTGATCATGGCCCGCAAGGGCAGTTGATGGCCAAGATCATTCACCAGTCGGATATATTCCGTGTTGTGGATTCTGGCCCGCAACAGGCCCAAAAACTACTCAAAGGGATTAAGGTGTGTTCAATCATAACGATACCCATTGATTTCACAGAAAGAATTTCAAGTCATAAAACCACCGCCGTCAAGTTTGAAATTAAGGCTTAACACCAAATTCTGGTGTCTACTCTAATCTGTTTTTCTAGAGAAGAAACTCCAGAGGATCGTAATTATTCGTTGTTTTGAGGCTCCACGGTGGGGTATGAGCTTGTCTTTCCAGACGCCGAATCTTCCGTCTAATGGGCTCGTTGTGTTGGCTACTCGTATGCCACTTTCCTGTATGTAATCGGCTTGGTAGGTGAACAGATATGGTAGGTTGCGACACAAGGAAAAATAAGCTCTTCTGGTACGCTCATGGGCATATCTTTTGGTGACCGGATCACGCTCCTTGAGCCATGCCCCATGTTTCTTGTACCAACCAGCGAGTGCATCCTCAAACGTTAGTTCGTCTGTCCGAGCGAGCGTTAAGGCAAGCGCTCGTAACTCAATATTTTGCGTCAGTCGTGGCTTCTTGGTCAGACATTGAGTGATGGTCATAAGCTGGTGAAACTGGCAATGCTGGACCGGTATGCCTTTGCCCTCCAGCATAGTCCGTACGCCTCGTCTGCCGTCAATGGTGACCGCCAGGATACTGTAGCCCATTGCTTCAATCGTATCTGTTGCAACCTCATAATCTACGGTGCGTTCTGTCCCGTCTACCGTGGCGTAATACAGCACCGTATTCTCACCAAGCGTCGCCACTGCATATGGGTCAATAACAACCAGGAGGCCCCAGTCCCCAAAGTAGGTAACATCCATTATGACGGCTACGGTACGCGGTTTCTGGATGATGCGTGGCGGGCTGTAGCCATTGAGTTGAGCGCGGATGCAACCGGTACTTTTCCGGTATTCTTTAGCCAAGCTGTTCACGGTACGACCGTCAAAGGCATACTGGTGCCATAGGGTAGCTCGCTTACGGCCAGGGCGGCCTTTACTGCTCCATGACCGACGGCAGGTACGACAGACGTAGCGCTGTAGACCGTTCCTCACACCGTTTTTCTTTACGTTGGTACAATAGCAAGACGGACAGCTCTTTCGAGTCATCTTCGTTACTCCTTGTTTAGTTGGTACTTACAAGAATAACGAAAACAATGACAAAGAAATCTGTCCGTCTTAAAGCGCTAGCAGCAACCAGTTTTTGTTATTAAGCCGAAATTAACAATCTCAATTTAGACTTTACGAACGATATTAGGCGCTCATTTCCTACGGCGATCACACAATATTACAAGACGCAAGCCGCGGCCAGCCCGATAAAAGTGACCATGTACGAGCAGGATTCACGCCACAAAGATATTCAGTTATTCCAGTATGAAGTAGTACCGATCCTGCTCCTCATGATCCTCATTACGGGACTCGTTAATACAACCGTCAGTATGGCACGCGAATATGAATCAAAAACCATTAAGGAGGTTCTACTCGCCCCCGTGTCGGATCGCGACGTTGCATTAGGGAAAATCGTTGCCGGATTTTTAATAGGTCTGTGTTCAGGGTTACTTGAGATTGGGATCTGTATTGCTTTTAAATGGCGCACGCTACCGGCATGGGAACATCGGCCAACGGGGCTTCTCGTTATATCGCTTACGTCCTTAATGGCCGCAAGTACTGGGCTTGCTGTCGGTGTATGGGTAAAGAAGATTCAGGCAGCGCATGCTCTCTCTACGAATACGGCGTTACCATTATTTTTCCTTGCGGGGGGAGTAGGTGTGCTGGCTTTTGAACCCCCGTGGCTTCAGAATATTGCAGCATTTGTACCCCTAACATATGCGAACCACGCGCTGCAGATGGCTATGTTCTATAATTCGACGGATCAACTAGAACGGGATGTTGCGGTGCTAGTGTCAGTGACTCTACTTGCTACTGTCATCTCTGTATTGATGGTCAAGAAGTCAAGATTGCATTTTGCATAAGGGTCCTACTAGGTACTTTCTAAACAAGACGAAATACAACGTATAGTCCTTGGGGATTTGGAGCTATGTTAAGTAGCTGGCGCACAGAACATAGAATAGTACCATAGTGCTTGCGGCTGCGACGTCGAATCATGGCGTCCTTATACTTTAAAATCCGAGGCTAACGAAGGGTTACGGTTTAGCAACGGACCAGCCGGCAATCCCGCTGCCGGTTATTTGCCCGGCGGATTTATCGCCGACGTAGAAGTAGAGCGGCTTGCCCTTGTAGGTATATTGAATCTGTCCATTGTCCGAACGCTTAATCGTACTAACGCCAGCCGGTAAGCTTGTTGTCGATCCTTTGTCTTGGTACGCAGGCCAGGCCGTGAGACAGCCGCCGCTACAATTACTGCTGTTATAGCCGTCAGCACTATAGGTGTAGAGCGTCATGCCGTTCGGACTGGTCAGATAGCTTCCTTGGCTAGAACTGGTCTTCGTAATGAGTACTGTATTATTAACAGATGCGACGTTACTGTTTGTGCTGGTGCTTGTAGCATTGCCGGTATTTGAACTGGAGGAAGTAGTTTTGTGCGAATTATGATAAATAGAATAGCCTCCAATAGCTATGATAAGCACCACGATTAGAGCTACAAGTGTGCTCCATACTTTTTTGTCCATAGTCGAGTCCCCCTGCTTTATTATGTATAAGTATATGTCATAGAAATCTATAGGCGAAATAAAGGCCTCTATCGTAAGCGTGTACTTCAATACGGGGTACGATATTCGCCCAAATGCCAATTTACTGTCTTTCGGCAGATCAATACACTGCGGCGATAGTTCATCTAAGCTTTATTCATGTGACGTTTTATTCTCCCTCCTATAGTCTCTTGTCGGCCAAGGTCAGGCCACTCGGTAGCGCTCCGGTCTCGGTAATGGTGGCATTGGGAATACCGGTGGTGGTTACGGTAAAGTCAGTCAGAGTATTAAAGTAATACTCATCCGGTTGAGGTGATGATAAACAATGTAGATTACGGCTAGTATTCCACTATCCCCGCGGCCCGCAATCTTCGACGAACTGCCTCGTGCAAGCTGAGCGCTCTTTTATTGTCCCGAATTCGGTCATAAATAGGGAGCAATAGTGAGGGCACCGGGTACCGGGGAGCGACTCGGGTAAGGGGTTCTTGTTTGCCGAATACTACCTTGGCGTTGGAGTACTCCATGCTGCGTAATGCTTCTTCCGGCAGGCCGAAATGTTGAGCTATATTCACGATTCCGTCCGATAAGTTTATATCGTGCTTGTGGGGGTAAAATGCTCTTTGGGGAGAGCCCCAGATTTTGCTGCGATCAGCCATAAATCCCCAGGCAAAGGGTACATTTAGCGTAGCTGGCATCAAACCGCTCGTACGCTGATGAAAACTGCCTTGTTTTAAGTGGGTAATCGATGGCTGTCTGCCGTCATGCGAGATCGCATCAAAGTAATTGAGTGTCGGTTGCGGTACGGCCGGTTTTTGGGGATCCGTAGACCCCCGTTCCCAAGTTCGGAGGCTGATTTTGCCGAGCTGCCCTAGACCTATGAGGGTGATGTCCGAAATGTTCCTGTCGCCAAGAATTTCCCAGAAATCGCCGACAGTTGCGCGTGCCGCATATATTGTTGTCTTACCTAAGGCCTCTTGGGCGGCCTGGAGGCGTCGTGCTTCGAAGTCGATCGAACTCAAACTGTCTTCAGGTCGCCGGATTTGTACATTATCAGGGTACATGGTGACGATAGCAAGCCTGCCGACATCGGGGGCTACGCTGTAGGCATGTTCGGCATGCAATGCCTCATAGCGCACCTGCATGCGATTGTATTGCTGTTGATCACTTGCCATAAAAGTATTATTTTAATACTAAATACTTGTTATGTCAAGTCTGGGCTTCCTGAATTCTCATTCAAATCGCAACAGCTAAGTACGGCTTGAGTAGCGTGGCAGGGCTTTGGTAGCCGTGTCGTTTACGCGGTCTAGTATTGAGCAGGTTGGCCGCCAGGTCAACCTGCTCCTGTGTGACGTTAGCGAATGAGGAGCCTTTCGGAAAGAATTGCCGGAGCAGCCCATTGAAGTTCTCGTTGCTGCCCCGTTCCCAG
Source organism: Candidatus Saccharimonadia bacterium (assembly GCA_963810525.1). Lineage (GTDB taxonomy): Bacteria > Patescibacteriota > Saccharimonadia > Saccharimonadales > UBA4665 > JAICLK01. Next base: position 249,600 of record CAWENB010000002.1, on the reverse strand, counting down.
GAATGGTAGGGGTGGGCAAAGTAGACGGTCAGACCGGTATGTTTTTCCAGTATCTCAAAGTCTTGCATCTCTGTGCCATTGTCGAGCGTCAGGCTACGTTTCAGATGTCGCGGGAGTGGGGCAAGCAGCTGTTCAGCACATGTCCGGAACTGCTCCTTGGTGGCCTGCGAAATGTAGCCGACGAGGGCGTAACCGCTCTTCCGTTCGACCAGGGTGACGAGGTAGCCGGAGTTACCTTTGCCGCGAACGGTGTCGCCCTCCCAATGGCCGTAGAACAGCCGGTCGTTCACTGATTGGGGACGTGAGTCGATCCAGCGTTTCTTCTGCAGTTCTCGCTGCCGTTCCCGGCGCTTGGTGCCGTACTTCCGACGGAGCTTCTTGTGGCGCAGGAACTGCCACATGGTGGCCAAGAAAGCTTTGGGTTGTGCCCAGAGCCAGCGGTAGACCGTACTATGACTCAAACCAACAGCCTGTCCGGCCTGCTCGGGGCTGTAACACTGCCGCAGGAGCGCCGTGAGCTGCTCAGCCTCGGCGTCGTGTAGCCTGCGGTGCTGCTGGTTGGCCGCATACCTCAACCGACGGTTGCGGTTTCGGGCGACGCGGATGTCATAGCCGGTCGCAGTCGGAGCTGCGCCCCGACGCAGCTCCCTACCTACAGACGAAGGGTGGAACCTGAGGATGCAGGCACAAGATTGGTTCGTGAGCCCGGCGGTCTTTAGTTTTGCTAGAAGAACCCGGTCATCTCGGGTAAAGTGATGGTGAGCCATGCTGGCAACCTCCGTATTACTGTTAGTTCTTGCAAACAACAGCGTACGCGGAAGCCGCATGGCTCTTCAGGTTTTCTTAGGTTGCGTTTTGAAGGTTAATTCGGGCTTGCTAACTTGCGTAATAAAAGATATAATTATCATATATACATTTCTCTTCGGCGTACAAAACTCACCAAGCGCGTTAGTCTTGTATCAAAATAAACATACTTTCAGCTATAACAAGGACGAGTATCTGTTATCGGTCGCCCGCAGTTAAGTAGCTCGGCTATTCAACTGATCTGCGTATCTAGCTCATGTCCTTATAACTACAGCACTCGCTGAGAAAGACTTACATGAAAAAATCGATCGGCATATTTAGGAGAAATCAGAGCGCTTCGACGGAAAAGATTAATGCATATGTTGAAATCGTTGGGTCGAGTAACCCACGCCTTAACGCTATGGCAAAAGATGCGCGGCTCAGTATACGTGCCATACTGCGTAAGCACTATTCAAAAGTTGGCATAACAATCGTCGACGATATGGCTGACCTTGAAAAGTTGGCAGCAAAGAAGCCGGACATTGTTGTGCTGGGTATGAAGCTCGTCCTTTTAGACCCATCACAAAGCTACGACGATAGCCCCAAAGTATGGCTATCGACATATTTAAAAGAAAATGGCATTGAATTTACAGGATCTGATACGGATGCGCTTATTGTCGAGTTTGATAAGCCGGAAGCAAAGCAGATGGTGATCAATGCCGGGCTGCAAAGCTCTGCATATTTCATATCGCGAATCAACCAGCCAACTTTTAACCACAGTCTTAGATTCCCATTGTTCGTAAAACCGACTAACCGCGGTGACAGCAAAGGTATTGATGACAGGTCGGTAGTGTATTCACAGGCGGAGCTAGAATCCAAAATACGGTCTATTCATAGCGAGTGCAGCTCCGACGCCCTTATAGAAGAATATTTGTCGGGAAGAGAGTTCAGTGTTGCGGTCATTAGGCAAACTAACTCAGATGAGTTGCTGGCAATGCCGATTGAGATAACGGCTCCTACCGATAAGAAGGGAAACAGTTTTTTGAGTGAAGCGGTAAAAAGTGCTGATTCAGAAAGAGTTTTAGCCGTCAACGATATCAAATTGAAAGATGCCATCAATACTTTGGCGATAGGTGTCTTTACGGTGCTCGGCTCACGCGATTACGGAAGAATCGATATGCGGCTAGACGCCCAAGGAATTCCTAATTTCATTGAAGCCAACCTTATGCCGGGACTCTCCGACCACGGCTACTTGTCCAGGTGCTTTTATATAAACCAACACATCAACTATTCGGATATGATCCTTTCGGTTGTTGACCTGGGGCTCAGAAGAGTCATGAAATTACCGGCAGAAATACTGCCGACGATTCTGCCCACTAATTCGAGAGAGGCTGCTGTGGCTCACCTTGCTGCCGACGCGCCGCACTTATAGTTCCTGAATGATATTCTAGAAAAGCGTTTAGGAGCGGCTATTATACTCGTTAGTGGTTATGGCTGGCTGGGGAGGAGAGATTCGAACATTGAGCGAAATGCAAATTTTCTTGATAATAAAAATTTATCCGTCCTTTTTCCCTCCTTGAAACTAAGTAACCCCTTTTTAGGTGTATTTCTGTGAATACGCCGGTTATCAACACGACGTTGGTGGGGATGAAAGACATTTATACGAATACATTCTGAAATGGTTGGATGATTCACATATGCCTGTCTGCGGCAGGTGGGTAAAAGTTTATAATTTATCTGACGAGACGAGTGGTATTACCCATAAAGAAGTCATCAAACCAAACTGACCCACCCATACCAAAAAGCAGTAATGGTCGGGGATGGGTCTGCCAACAATCTATATTTGCCACATCATATACCGCAACTTATACTTCAAGGCATGAATTCAGAATGTCCTTTATGCGCAATTATCAACACGCGGGAAGCCAACCTGTTTGCAACCGACCATTGGACGGTAAGTTTATCATCAGATCAAAGGTATTTGGGCCGTGCTTACGTTACGCTACGTGAGCATAAAGAAAACCTTAGGGAGCTTTCCGGCGACGAGTGGAAAGACTACATAGGAATTGTCAAGCGCCTAGAAAATGCTTGCATAAAAGGCTTGGGCGCAACACTCTTCAACTGGTCGTGTCTCATGAATAACGCATATCAACGAAAACCCTATAATCCGCACGTACATTGGCACTTCAGGCCACGATATGAAAATACCGTCGCAATCAATAATATAACATTCGAAGATCCGGAGTTTGGTCACCACTACGACCGCAATCAGCGGCGGTCTGTTGATAGCGCAACATTCAACGAAATCATAGAGAAGATCAAAGAGAATCTTTAAGTTCGGCCACGTAATCCGTAAGAAACCAACCATATGAAGATCGTATTTCCAAGCTTCATTGAATTGACCGCTGTTGCTAAGCGCCGGCTTGAAGCCTTAAATGCGGAAATGCACGAGGATACACCAAGCGGAGAGACCGAGACTATAAGCCGAGTGAAAGATGCGGAAATAATCATTGGAAAGCATCTCAATATAACGTCAAGTGTCATTGACGGTGCACCTCGACTACGCTACATTATTGCTCCGGCCGTCGGATTTCAGTCCGTAGACTACAAATATGCTGCAATAAAAGGCATCCCAGTCCAGAACTGTCCTGGTTATAACGCTATCGCAGTGGCCGAGCATGCAATTGAGTTAATGTTTGCGGTAAAGCGGAATCTATTGAGCGGTGCTATTTCGCTACAAGCCGGTGAATGGGACCCCGCCTTGTTTAAGGGGACCGAAGCAAGCGGTAAAAAAATGGGGCTTATCGGTCATGGTCATATTGGTAAACATATAGGCACAATAGCAACAGGCCTAGGTATGGATGTAGCATTCATTAATTCCCATTCCACGGAGCAGGAACTCGAAAAGCTAATTCACCGGTCTGATGTCCTATGCGTATCATTGCCGCTCATTAGCGGCACGGACCACTTCTTGGATACCCGTCGACTTTGTCTCTTGCAGAAGCATGCCATCTTGATTAATGTTGGTCGGGGTGCAACGATCGACCAGAAGGCGCTAATTGGCTTACTGCAGAGCGGGCGCATCGCCGGCGCCGGGCTTGATGTGTTTGAACATGAGCCGAGCACTAAAAAGGTTTCCCCGGAAATAGCAACACTGGTAAATTTGAAAAACGTTGTCGCGACGCCACATATGGGCTATAACACAGAGGAAACCGTCGAGCGTTTAAGTGAGGTTTTGCTAGCTAACATCGATTCTTGCCTGAGAAATAATCCAATTAACGTCGTGAACTCAGTGTCGAAATAGAGCTTTGATTGATAAATAGTGTATGCTTCTGTTTATGAGTAAAACAGAGCAATTTCTTATTAGTTTAGTTAGTCTGGATTTTAATATTGACCCTGTTGTTAACGATTGCCGTCGAATCGTAGAAGATTTCAAAAAAACTGAGTTCGCCCACAAGGATTTGGCCAAGCCCTACTCCATTGTCCTTACCGAGAACCCTGGCTTTGAAGAGATAGCAGGAGAGCTCGTAAGCTACAGCGAGATCCACAATACGCAGTACTTCGACAGGGCGAACGAAGCCCGCTTGAAGCCAATATATCAGAAGACTAGCCTTGCAGGGCTGGTCAAAAGCATGCCTTTCCCGTTCAGCATTATGCGACTGAGCGTTCTGCCGCCGAGTACGATCATTGCCATGCATACGGACGCTTCTTGTCACGCCCAGCTTGCCATTACTACGAACGAGGATTGCTTTGTAGCCGCCCGTACTGGTGAGACGCGACACGTGCCGGTGGACGGAAAATTGTATATTATCAGCACAACGTTACCGCATACCGCATTTAACGCTTCATCAGAAGAGCGTATTCACCTCTCAATCAGTATCTATGACGAAGATTATGTAAAGCTGCTCAAAGGCGAAACGGCGTCTGTTACGTAGTTTTCTTTAGGAATACGGCATGCTCCGGATCGAATACGTAGATCGTTGCCTCCGCATTATTCAATCTTAGATGTATGACTTCGTCCTCCGACAAGTTTTCAACGTACTTGACGAGGGCACGAAGCGTATGATGGTGGGAAACGATGAGTATGTTCCTTCCCTTCTGCAGACCTTCCACGATTTCGTGCTGAAAGTACGGAACTACCCGATGGTATACCATCTCCAGTGACTCGCCTTCTGGCGGAGCAACATCCCAGCCCAGCAGCATTGCCGTATAGGCCTCCGGACCGATTTTTGCTGCAACCTCTTTTTTTAGCTTGCCGGTCAGTACGCCATAATCGCGCTCATTCAAGGCGGCGTGTTTTTTATAAGGAATGGGCGCGTTACATTGACCTTGAATCCCAGATAGTGTTTCAGCCGTCCGCCGTAGTTTCGATATGTAGGCCGTGTCAATGCGGATGACACTGAGACTTTTGCCGATTTGCCTGGCCTGCGCTCTGCCCGCCTCGGTCAGGGCAACATCTGCCCGCCCGGTTATCTTACCGGAAGCGTTCCACTCCGACTCACCATGCCGCACAAGAATAAGTAAGCTCACTCGCTACAGTATAAGCAACATCTGTAGTTTTTACCGCATCCGGCGGGTTATGTCATTTCGGTAAAGCCCGCCCGGGAACTCCTCGAGCGGGCGTTATAGGGATATCGGCACGTTACGAAAGTCCGGTACGACACTATCGCGCTCAGATTGAGTTACTAGTACGACTGGCGATTCGAGATAGGCGCTGCCACGCACCTCGATCGTATCCCCTGCTATTGCCGAACCTATATATTGGTAACCCTCAAAAAGTAGTATTCGCTCTTGACCGGCCCTGTCTTCGCAGCGCAGTGCAGGCGAAGTACAGAATGCTTCGGTGTCGTCAATAACGCGCAGTTCTCCATCGTATCGGTTCCTGCAGCCATGCTCCGGCACAGCGTCCCAAAGACTCGGGGCTCCCGGCTGGCGACCGACTTTTACGTCAATAGATAACGGGTATGGCTCGGACAACCGGATCTGCGAAGTTGCCCAGCGCTTGGCTTTGAGTTGCTGGCGTCTTTCGGGCAGCCTGTCGTAGGGGTCTATCTCCGCCCACGTATACGCCGCCTGCAGCTGATCGACCGCTTCACGAAGCTCTCCCAAGTTTGCGACGCTAAACACGACGTCAACATCGTCGACGACTTTATTGGTCGTTCCCACCAGTCCGAAGGATGCTGCCCCGTATAAAGACAACTCATCAATGGTCACCCCTGCCTTTGATAGTGCCATGCACGCGATATGCAGCGCACTTTGAAAGGCCGCTGCTTGCGGGTGTTCAGAGCTGAGCCAGGTAGAAAGTTCTCGAAACTGTGGATCACCAGGCAGCAGTAAGCTGGGACGTAAGGCAATTCCCGGTTCCATAGTTGCCGTATGGCCCATGAGTCGCTCGACTACTTCAGGCCGCTCTACGGTGGCTAATCGCTCGCGTTCTTCCGGCAGACCCTGGTATATGAGGCGACGATATTCAGCATCGCCATCTAACGTCTGCTTCGTGGAATGCTCACGATCGGTTTGGTAATAGGCGGCAACAATTTCGCTAGTGTCCGTACCGATGGAGCGCCCAAGGCAATACACGATGCCCAGGTCGTCTTGTCGATACGTCCATTCGGCTGCAGATTGCTCAGCTAATGCAGGCGCCCCCAAAGCAGCTACCGTACCTGCACTTTTTCTACAGCGCCTGATTTAGCTGCTCGGACCATAGCCTCAGTGACCGCCATGGCGTGTAACCCGTCTTCGAGGGTAGCCGACCACGCCGACTTAACGGGTAGACCGGCGGCCAACAGGATCATTTCAGCCATCTGGAATGCGAAGCAGTCGTACCAACTGAACGGGTGGGCGCCTTGCACGGTGGGGGCAGCCCAGAGCGTGGCGAAGTCATCGGCCGGCCGGATAGTATGCTGCACGAGTTTTCCGGACTCGTCTCTGACGAAGAGATGGTTTAAGTAGGTACGATCAATATGTAAGACACCCTTGCTGCCCTCGATATCGACGTATCCGGTCAGCGGATGGCCGGGGCTGGTGCGGGAGGCGGTCAAGGTGCCCATACTGCCGTTTCGTAAAAATAGCAGGGCGTTAATCGCATCGTCGTTGGTTGCAGGTGGCGCATCGGCTATATCCCATGTACGCATAGCCGCTTGGACGCTGGTAATATCACCCGCTAAAAAATTAATGAGATCTATATGGTGAGAGCCCAGGTCATCGGATGCCCCGTGGCCGGCCAAAGCTTTATTAAATCGCCAATCAAAAGGACCGCCGGGACGGCGCATATTCAGGAGGTATACGGAGCGGACCATTCGTATTTCCCCGATACCCCCGGCATCAATGAATAACTTGGCCTGCTGGACGGCAGGAACGAACCGATTGACGTAGGCAACCCGTATCTGTTTATTGCCTTGAGTAACGTTCATAAGTTTGCGTGCATCGTCATAGGTTCGCGCCATGGGTTTTTCGAGCAGTACGGCGATATTTGCTTCGGCGGCCATTTTTACGATTTCAACATGCTCATTATTCGGAAGGGCGATAATGATAAGGTCAAGCTTGTGCTTGAAGAGGTCGGCCCATGATTTCTCAACGTGTTGCCAACCGTATTGCTGAGCAGTGTCTCGTGCCCGTTCTTCATCAATATCGGCTACGGCAACCAATTCCACCGTAACGTTACTGCTAACTTTAGAGCCCTTCACCAAGATTAGTGAACGTGAGTGAATATGACCAGCAAAACCACACCCCGCAAGTCCGACGCGTAAAGTCTTCAAGTGCTACTCCTAATTTCAAGTTTCATTTAATATAGCACAAAAATTCCTGCAATAAAGCACCCCATTTAGTTAAACCGCGGGCATCTTGCTTTTGTCAGGTTTTAACTTATCGGTTGTCCCGAAACTACCAAACCGTTGTTTAGGCGATGCCAGTTTGTCCACGGAGTATCACGTACCGTAAGTCGCTCTCCGTATCTCTCCCCTATGCTTGAGGTCGATGCATGACCTACGACCCGGTTATCCCATATTGCAATATCGCCATATCGTTGAAAACTCTCCCACCGGTGTGAATAGCGAGGAACTAGTTCGCCTCTAACGCTAAAATCCCCGTTACACAAGCTGACTATACGTGCTGCAAGCGTGCTGCCCAAACGTCTTCCGACGCCGTATATCCTGAGAGCATTCGCCTCACTATAGAATATGGCTTTTCTGCCGGTGACGGGATGCTCAAGTACTAACGGTAAAGTCGCTTCACCCGGGTGAGCTGAGCCTCGATTTCTTAATGAGACATCACTATGGCTATGGCCCACTTCAAGCGTTTCAATACTCTCTGCGCCCATGGTTATCTCAACGATCTGTTCATGCATCTCCCCTGGTTCCATCAGGATATCGTAGACTGCCCGCATGTCGACAAAGTTCGTATTACCTCCGACTGTAGAACTCTGCAAGATTCTGAGCATGGATATATCGCTCGGCGGGTCTACATACGCGCGATCCTGATGTACGCCACGCTGAATTCCAGGTCTCTCGCCCGTATTACCGGCCGTACGCCGCATCTCCTCGATATACCAGGCAGGATCGCCTTCAGGCGCATCAACCTGCTCATTGATTTGTCCCAGGTCTTCAAGCTCACCAAATTCAGCACCGAGATTCCTGAAGTCCTCCCTGCTGAATGACGCAACATTTCTCAGGACGACCAAGCCTACGTCATAAGCCGCGCCCTTTATTTCGCCTGCCATAGCCGCTATTTTTTCCGGAGTGCCACCGCCGTGGGCGGGATCAAACTCTACAAGAACAGGAGCAAGGCCTAATGATACTCCTAGCCTGGTTACCTCGAAATCATCTGATTGCAGTTCGTATATACTCATCGGCCTATATAATGCTGTATCTTGAGCCGGAGAGTCAAGGTGTAGTTGACTTTATGTATAAGGACTTGTGACCAGGGAGATGGTGCCTATTCAAAGCTTTTGATTAACTCGAAAACGTTAGAAATTGAAATTGTCGGGATCCCCAAAGCGCATGAGTAATTGAGCAATCCAACAAATTATGGCAATATGAGACGTATTATGTCAATTGAGGCATCCCGAATTAACCTTCAAAACACAACCTAAGAAAACCTGAAGAGCCATGCGGCTTCCGCGTACGCTGTTGTTTGCAAGAACTAACAGTAATACGGAGGTTGCCAGCATGGCTCACCATCACTTTACCCGAGATGACCGGGTTCTTCTAGCAAAACTAAAGACCGCCGGGCTCACGAACCAATCTTGTGCCCGCATCCTCAGGTTCCACCCTTCGTCTGTAGGTAGGGAGCTGCGTCGGGGCGCAGCTCCGACTGCGACCGGCTATGACATCCGCGTCGCCCGAAACCGCAACCGTCGGTTGAGGTATGCGGCCAACCAGCAGCACCGCAGGCTACACGACGCCGAGGCTGAGCAGCTCACGGCGCTCCTGCGGCAGTGTTACAGCCCCGAGCAGGCCGGACAGGCTGTTGGTTTGAGTCATAGTACGGTCTACCGCTGGCTCTGGGCACAACCCAAAGCTTTCTTGGCCACCATGTGGCAGTTCCTGCGCCACAAGAAGCTCCGTCGGAAGTACGGCACCAAGCGCCGGGAACGGCAGCGAGAACTGCAGAAGAAACGCTGGATCGACTCACGTCCCCAATCAGTGAACGACCGGCTGTTCTACGGCCATTGGGAGGGCGACACCGTTCGCGGCAAAGGTAACTCCGGCTACCTCGTCACCCTGGTCGAACGGAAGAGCGGTTACGCCCTCGTCGGCTACATTTCGCAGGCCACCAAGGAGCAGTTCCGGACATGTGCTGAACAGCTGCTTGCCCCACTCCCGCGACATCTGAAACGTAGCCTGACGCTCGACAATGGCACAGAGATGCAAGACTTTGAGATACTGGAAAAACATACCGGTCTGACCGTCTACTTTGCCCACCCCTACCATTCCTGGGAACGGGGCAGCAACGAGAACTTCAATGGGCTGCTCCGGCAATTCTTTCCGAAAGGCTCCTCATTCGCTAACGTCACACAGGAGCAGGTTGACCTGGCGGCCAACCTGCTCAATACTAGACCGCGTAAACGACACGGCTACCAAAGCCCTGCCACGCTACTCAAGCCGTACTTAGCTGTTGCGATTTGAATGAGAATTCAGGCATCCATGCCCATTGCTGAATACGTCGGCGGCATCCAATATGCCGCTAATCTGACAGATGAGGCAATGGCGGATCACTTTGGCATAGAAGTTGGCACTTATTTACGATTTCTTGAGGGGGCCGTACCAAGTGCGCCATTACAACTCGTTATCCAGCAAGGGCTAGAGTTGGGTCCAGATGAATTTGATAGAATGTATGTCGAGACGAAGAGGCTGGACCTAAGAGAGTTTATTCTCCGATCAGTCACTTCAACTCTAGAGGCGAGGGCTCTAGATAACCGTTCTCTTGGTCTTACCGAGGGGGATATTCTGACGTCACTCTTGCGTTCAGTTGGGGTAAAGTAGCGTCAACTTATAACTCGGCTGGAGCAAAGGTTCGTAGTCAAAGCTTTTGACGATCCAATACTAGACGTTCAAGAAATCCGCCGCCTGCTTAACGATCACGACAATTGTGGCGAGCAGGAGGAGGTTGCGAAATGCTAAGCTTTTAAATTAACCAACTACTATTTTAGTTAATCAACTAGCTATTGCCCTTTTCAAAAGTTAACCACCATATGTGTGCCTGGAAGAAAGTTATCACTGTTTCTGCGGCTAGTGCAATTAAAGCAGCTGTTGTATGTTTAGCTCCAAATTCATAGCCTACAAATGTTCCAAAAGGCAACATCATAGTGGTTAAGCATATGGTGGCTAATCGAAGTTTATTGTACTCTTTCTGTTTTTTGGCCATAAGTTTAATTGTAAATTACATACTTTGATTATACAAAACGCTACTGATATGTAAGACGATCTACGATTATTTAGACTCTAGGGTGGCTACGGCCGCAGGATTGAAGCCTTTGACGATCAGCCAGACTCCCAGCGAAAACTCAAATAGCGCAACCGGAACTGCCGTCAGCCCTGCCAAGGAGCTATGTTGTCCGATAAGACCGAACATCACGGCGATGTAGCCCGCGATGAGTATGGGCGCGCCGACGATACCGATAAGGGAAAGCCCTTTCGGTACCAAACGCGACTTGTACAACAGGATACCCAGCAAGATATCATTTATGGCCGGCATGAAGCTTTGTCCGAGGAGGAATATGCGATCATATAGGGCGACAAGTGCGTGACTGGTAGCCAACGCGTCTGCTCCGACTCCTGCCTTCCGCAAGGTCACAATTGACAAAAGGAATGCCACGCCGGCAAAAATAGTGCTGGATTCCAGAATTCGAGCCGCGACGAAACCCAGTGCGGCCGATTCGTTCTGCTTTTTGAGTACTGGAAACAATACAACTGCGGTGCCTATGCCAGCGAGGGCGACGATGATCTCTAGCAGGCCCCCGATAATGGCGGAAGTGTCCGGCCCGGAGCCGAGGATGTAGTTCGTGCTCTTTACCGAGTTATATAGAATAATGGTCGGGATCGAGACAAAGGTGAGTAGGTAGAGTATGCCCGCAGCTAATGAAGTATTTCTGCGTGAGGAGGGAGGGGCGGCATAAGCATTATTGGTGTTCACGCTCTTTTCCTCATTTTGCTTGCCATTGCGGTTTTTTCCGTTCGACATATTATCCCCACACTAGATTTAAAGGCACTGGAACTGAATACGGTATGTTCTCCTAAATTTAAATGCTTATATTTCAAAAACCACAAGCTTACGTGTCGTGTAATTGACGGACCGGGCGCCTAGATACCAATTTAAATCGCAACACCAGGTAACGGCGTCAGGCAGGCGCCGTATGGCAATGGTGGGGAAGTAGGATTCGAACTCTTTACTACGAAGACCAAAGGCGAATTGACGGCATGACAGCATGACGCTACAATGGCAGTATGACTACAAAAGCAACTCTTTACTTAGATTCAGATATGTATAAGACTTTCAAACTGCGGGCATTGGAAACCGGTCAATCAGTATCTGCGTTGCTAAATGAAGCAATGCAAGCCCAGCTTAGTGAAGACCTAGAGGATATCACGAGTATTCGTTCTCGCATAGCAAAGAAAGAAAAACCTTTGAGTTACGAGGCTGCCCTTGAAGAGTTAAAGTATGCCGGACTTATATAAGTTTGAGATTCTACCAATTGTCATCAGGAAAGATTTCAAGAAAATTCCGAAGACCGACGTACAAAGAATAATGGTTAGAATAAAAAGTTTAGAAACCAATCCAAGACCTGCGTGGTCGAAAAAACTATCATCGCGTGAAGAATATAGGGGCAGACAGGGAGTTTATAGGATTCTCTACGTCATTGATGATGGAATTAAAATTGTCCAGGTTACAAAAGTCCGACATCGTAAAGACGTTTATGGATAAGTTTGGCTCAGGATGAGGCGTTCGAACACGCCCTAATTTTGCTCAGAAGTGATTGGATATTGACTATGAGTGAAGATGAATTTACTAAACAATTTAAGTATATTGAAGAGTTTCGTGCCGATGTTAAAAAGCGCTTTGAAGAAGCAAGTACAGACCGAGTCGATATTAGAGGAGCAATATCAGAACTGAGTGCCTAGGTAAGAGACTATCATAATGAAATGAAGTTTATTTCTCATCAAGTTGACAAGTTACGTGATGCAATACTTCAAATAGCACAAGAAGGCGGCATCAGGCTCAAAGTTGAAATTTAAGCTACAGTTTGGCTGGCCACTTTGAACGAGGTAAAAATTATTTTAATTAACTTGCCGTCTGCAGAATTTTATATTCAGTCGGCATAAATCTTAAATTATCCCTTGAATATTATATCTGCAAAAATTCTTTTGCTTTTTTAAGATGGCAATACAACTTGTGGCATGTTTAATTTTGATGGGAATAGACCCAAGCCGAGAGGTACGTCATTGAATCGCCGTTATCGATATTTTGTGGTGCAATTGACGGTAGCTCTTGCAGGGCGGCATTGGGATTATATAGCGCTTCATACATGAGCAGGTAATCCCCATACAGGACGTTGAGGTCGCTAGCATTTGGTACGGTAGCCGCTAAATTGCTAGCAATGACTGATTTGTTTTGACTTAAGTAGGCTTGCCCGGGACTCATGGGTATTAACTGAATGCCGAGCACTGCTGCCGGTTGGGAATTGAAGAAAGTGGCGTAGGCGAGTTTATCACCCCACACCATGCCGGCATACGGATAGGCGTAGGTCGGACCTTGCCCATCATTACTCGGAATTGATAGCCAATCGGCATTGGCGGCGATTGTTTCATGAGCATAGAGCCATATGGCTTCGCTTTTAAGATTCGTGTTTTTAGTGACACCGGCCCAAAGATATGTTGCGTACCAGGCGTTAATTGCTTCGGAACTTGATTCCTGATTATTGCCATCGGAAAAATCACCGTTACCGGAAGCCCAACTATGACCGACGTAAGGATCAAAGACTCTGAGCTTAGGAAAATAACTGGTTTGAACCGGACTTGCCACATCAGCGACTAGAGTGTTGACTGCATCTTTGTAATTGTTTAAGAACTGATGATCATAGGTTCCGAGGATGGCTGCGGCATAGATGAAGTAGCCGTAATGGAATTGATGGTCATTAAATTGATCTGAACCGTAAGCGGCCTGCTTGCCTACTACCCCTTTGTATTCGGTATCATAATAAAAATACAGATTGTTACGACTTAGGTTGTTATTGGGTGTTAGCCATTCGCTTAATCGGCTGGCCAGTTTAGCTTTTATGCTGCTCGCATCTTTGGATTGGTTTAATTGTTCGGCTATTTGCAGTAACTGAGCAGCTCGGTACAATTCTTTGCCACCGAAATAGGTATCGGTTTGGGTAAAGTTTAACGATTCAGTGTCGTTGTTTAAATCGGTGATTAGCGTTTGCTTTTGGACTTTGGTTAGGTTACTTAAATTGAGATCGCTGCTTGGCATTGTCGGGGCATTACTTTTATCTGTAAATGTACTTCCCTGGTATAGCTGTTGCGTGCCGAGAATCGTATTGAATGTACCGGCTATGGGTGAAGCTTGAATATGCATGGTCGGAAGATCGGCAAAGATAGTGCTGCCGCCCGTTGTTTGATAATGATATTCAGTCGTTACGTTTGTCGACATCGTTCGATAGGAAACATTCGTACCGGTAATAGCATGGGGGGCATCTGAAAAGAACATTTTTTGGTTACCGTTATTTGGAATGGTGAACAAAGTCAACAGGCTGCCTGATTTGGCGTTATATGCTAACCCTTGAGCAGTCTGCGTTAAGCCGCTTGCCGATTCAAGCTTGTCTTTCCAGACGCCGAATCTTCCGTCTAATGGGCTCGTTGTGTTGGCTACTCGTATGCCACTTTCCTGTATGTAATCGGCTTGGTAGGTGAACAGATATGGTAGGTTGCGACACAAGGAAAAATAAGCTCTTCTGGTACGCTCATGGGCATATCTTTTGGTGACCGGATCACGCTCCTTGAGCCATGCCCCATGTTTCTTGTACCAACCAGCGAGTGCATCCTCAAACGTTAGTTCGTCTGTCCGAGCGAGCGTTAAGGCAAGCGCTCGTAACTCAATATTTTGCGTCAGTCGTGGCTTCTTGGTCAGACATTGAGTGATGGTCATAAGCTGGTGAAACTGGCAATGCTGGACCGGTATGCCTTTGCCCTCCAGCATAGTCCGTACGCCTCGTCTGCCGTCAATGGTGACCGCCAGGATACTGTAGCCCATTGCTTCAATCGTATCTGTTGCAACCTCATAATCTACGGTGCGTTCTGTCCCGTCTACCGTGGCGTTAAAGCGCTACAGCAACCAGTCTTTGCCCATTCAACACCGTATATTTTATTTCCGAGGGTAATTTCGTAGCCGTTCATGCCAAATTGTGTAATGATCCCTAGCGATTGGATGGATACCTTTTCGGCAGTCTTGAAAGTTATAAATAGGTATGGTGAGCCGTGTGTTATTCTGGTTTCCGCCAGAGTAGTGCCACCAGCATTCTGAGTTGCCAGCAAGACTGAATCGTCATCATACTGATCAACCTGATGTTTGGAACCATTTAAATTGACGACCACATCAGGATTGTGAGTCCCAAAAATTGCGGTGCTGCTGTTTACCACAGTTGGTACGCCAAAACTAAAGCCGTTCGTTGATGGTTTAAAACTGAGAGGGTACGCGTAAATAGGTTGATTTTGAGTGGAAAATACCAATGAACTAAACCATTTATTGGTTGGCGGCAGTAGCCCAGATTTGAGTTGTAAGGTAGGCGTTGCCGGGGCTTCTTTTGGCAAGTCTGTTACATTGGTATTTAAAGCAACGTTGCTGCTCCCGATCGAAACATGAAATAGTATCGCCATGACGATGATACTGAGCAATACACCACTAATAAGCTGACGAAAATGATTCTTCATAGCGAATGAGTTTCTGCCTTAACAAGGTGTGCCAGTTGCAAGTACATCGGATGGGTGTTCAGTAGCAACGTTGCACTTACCGGAGCGTTCGTATCGTATTCGGTTTCTCTACTGCTTAAGTGGTTTAGGCCGAGTTTAATACTGGTTATCGTACGGCCGTTTTCGGAATACTGACTTATGCCGGCGACGGTAGCTTTGATCTGGGTATTGCCGGCGAGACGCACCATGACCGGGGTTTCAGGACTTAAATGGTCATACTGGGGATTTGACAGGTAAAAGTTAGCGGTAACGGTTGCCTTTTCGGTATTAGCGATAATGGCTATTACTTTTCCGGCCGTGACAAAAGAACCCTGAGAATAATTAAGTTCGGTCACAACGCCGGATTGCGCCGCCGTAAAAATAAGAGCGTCGTTCTTGGGATCGATCTTATAGCTTAGATTAGACGCCTTTACTTCCCCGCTGGCAAGCTGTTGGGCTAAAATGTTACTTCTAACTTCAAAGAGCGGCTCGTTCTTGGCGACCTGCTGGCCCTCGTTGACATATTGGGCAGTCAGGATGCCGTCATATTCAGATCCGACGTCATAGCTAGTGAGCGTCAGCGATGCACTATTTGAGCCGACAGTGGCTTCCGAATAGTTGACGTACAGGGCCAGACAGGCACAAATAGAGAGGACAACTATTATACTAAGCAGTAGTTTTAATCTGGATTTAAAGTTCATTATTTTAAGCCCTTCCCGGGTCCAATGTTAAGTTGCGTCTGCCTATGGCGCGCTTCACTTTCTGTTTACGAATACTCGCATTGAGTGCCTTGCGTTCCTTGCGCACCGCAAGCAGGAAAGTAGCGAAAATAGTGGTGTTGACGATGTTCCATACGAGGGACAGTGAAAAGGTGCCGGTATAGTAATATTTCCAGAAACCGACAGCAGTGGTGAACATGAGGAAGATAAAGAGCATGATTTGACTGTTTATAAAGTTAAGCGGATCTTTGCATTGGGTGGCATCACCCGTTGCCTGCCAACTTACATCCCGATGGAGCAGTACGTTAAACAGCGCTTTGACATAGATCGGGAATGAAACCATGGCAATCACAATTGTTTCCAAACGAAAGGCCCCCATAGTAAAGAAGGCCAAAATTACCTGCAGACCGTAGAAGGCCAAGTACGATACTAGCCACACCCAAAAAGCAACGGCTAAGTTTACCGGTGACTGATTGAAGAAAATCTGCAAGGGCGGCAGACACATCAATAACAAAATGGCGATGCCGTTTAGGTAATAGGCGGCGGTTGAAATATATTGCAGTTTTTGGTCGAAGCTCAGAGGGCTCTTTAAAAAGTTATGATGCAATAGTATTTCAAAGCCTCCGGTTGCCCATCTCAGTTGCTGTTTAAAGTATGTGCCGACTGTTTCCGGCGCGTCGCCGACAGCAAGGTGGTCACTAATGAAGACCGACTGGTAACCGGCTTCATGGAGCATGAGCGATGTCCATATGTCTTCTGATTTGGAAGCGGTATATATGCCGCCGATTTTCTCGATAGCGCTGCGACGAAATATGACGTTGGTACCAACACAAAATGCTGCGTTAAATCGGTTCTTCCCTGGTTGGATCAACTGATAAAAGACATTCTGCATGAAGCCGGCACCCCTGGATATAAGGTTCTTTTGGTTGCCGTAGATTTGTGGAGTCTGAACAAAGGCTATGCGCTTATTGGAGAAAAACGGCATGGTTTCAAGCAAGAAATTAGGGTGGGCGATAAAGTCGGCGTCAAAGATAACGAAAAATTCACCCATGGTGATGCCCAAGGCGTGATTAATGTTACCGGCTTTTGCACCCTTATTCCCGGCCCGGGCAATGTACTTGACCCCGAGATGTTTTGCTAAGGCTTCAATATTCGGTGATTTTCCATCATCCAGAATATAAGGTTTGGTGAATACCGATCAAATCTCGGGCGGCGGTTACCGTTCGTTTGATGGTTGAGAGCGGTTCTCCATAGACGGTCACGAAGACGTCGGTGCTTGTCGGTTTGCCTTGTATATATAACGGTGCGTATCGGTTGGCAAGCTGTAACGACGCCGCACCAAGCAATTTTCTTTTGGCAGTATGGTAATCAAAATCGCGGGGGTTAAAACCGCCGGATAAGATGGTCCAAAGTGCAATTAAAGCTTGCAGTAATAGTAAACTTTCGGCAATTAAAACAATGCCGTAGGCGTCAATATTACCGGCATTGGCTGGATTATAAATGAAACGGGCATATAACAAAGCGCCGATAGCGGCTAAGCCGATCAATAACGACAAGGTCGGGCCATGTAAGTGCTGACCGCCGTCATTTTTATTGCCCAAGCCGAAGATTGAAGCGTCCACATAAACAATATAAGCATAAAATAGGTATAAAAGCAAGATTATGATAAAAAAAGATTAATATGATTCAATCTTTTATAGAGTATGAGAAGGCTTTTCTTCGTGAGTGTATTGTTATTGATCCGGATATTAGTGAAGATGTCGTTAAAACGATCAATATAAAATCTCTACCAACGGATTGACACCGTGCTATTGTTTCGGCTGGCCATAGAGCCTCGGACTGTATCCGGTTATGTTGCAACATCACGTGCATAACAGACACAACATACCGAGGTTTTTCTCGATAACCTCGTCATTGATTGCTACCACCAGAAGGTTTGGAAGCAACAGTCTATGGCAAGAGACGACCGCATGAACGCAGCCTCCCAAGGGGACGATTGTTGCCTCCCAGATCGTCCGGCTTATTGTAACTCCGCACAGAGGTGGGAGCTATGGGTAATATACAAGGGGGACGATTTACAAATCTCTCTGCAATAAAAGTGACTACTTGAAACGTCATGAAATTGCCACTTTCCTGGGCAGGATATCCACCGGTTAATCTGTTAAGATCAAAATTGATTAGGATAGAAGCAGTAGTAACGAGTCACTATCTTCGTCAGTGTCTTGTTGTTGTGCGAGTTGCGGCATACCCATGCCTGGAAGCGGCGGCGCATATCCTCGCATAATAGCCTCAGGTAAGCTCGTAGGGTTTGCATTGCCACGCTCATCTAGCTTCCATCCCCATGGAGCGTAATGTGTTGGATCAATGCTTCCTATGGGCTGCCCCGATGCGAAGTCGGGTATGGAGCCCATGTTGTCGTCGTGTCTAAAGTCATGACCAGGAGGGATATATGGAGAATCGGGATTCATAATCTATTCTTCCTTTATTCGTTTCATAAGGTAATGTCGGACATCCCAGTTAGCGTACTTATGCCCTTGTTTATCAAAGACATGATTATATGTTTCCACTCCTACTAACTCCCATCCTTTATTGCCCATGTAGGCCAACGAGCGATCCACCCAAGCATCATAATCTTCTTTATTTTCTCTAGGGAAGTCGACTGTCTTGCCGTTAGTACTGATTTCCACTTTTTCAAGCCACTGCATACTGCCTGGGTCGAAAGTTAAGATCTGTTGTATTCGTACGTATTCATATTTTTTTCGTACCATTGTTCCCTCCAATGAAATTATAACAATTCTGTTCCCAGGCATGGGTAATTGTCTGACGCTACCCTTACGCTTCTCTACTTCTGCCAGATGCCATCTTGTACATTAGGCTTGTGTTTTTCAGGGCGGGATTGGGGCCTGCATCACAAACAAGAGGTGCTTGGTCAAAATTGGTCGTATTAACGTTTACCCGCCGAACACTTCAGCAACTTATATGATATCAAGCATATGCCTACGTTCTCAGTGGCTGCCCTTAGTTGACACACTTCGCAACCAGGATTACGAGCAACCTACGGTGGCCCATGCTCGCCCTTATCCTCAACCTTAATGACTACCAGGTACCAGTACAAGTAGGTAGCTGGTAAGGGTTAATTATTAAAAGAGTGCCAGATATTTAGTATAGTTCAGCTTCACGGTGTTCAATTGATGCTGCTCTTTCTTATGAAAAAATCGTACCTCGTATCGTCCGAGTTCAAAGCGTCTATTCTTCGATTGAGTTACCAATCCAGTTTCCGTACTGCAGGGCCCCGTGGACATCGGGATCCTGCCGGACTGCTTCAAAGCCGGGATTCGGGCAGCTTCGTTCACGTGGTCCCCAGCCCCAGTAAGCGCCGACTACTTTACTTAGCAGTACCTCAGCCGGGTTTGTTAAGGTTAAGTTGCCCACCACTGATCCAGGATAACTTTCAGTAAGGGGTACTAACTTCCCTAGTGCGGCCTGAGCCTCACCGCGTCGTTCAAGCGCTAGATCGCTATGGTCTGCAAGGTCGCGGGCGTCATAGCGAAGCACAGTGGCGGGCAATGGAGATGTCGAATCTGATTGAGCCCTATCAAGTCGGCGTAATACTTTTCTTGCAGTCCTGTCGGTCGTTTTTTCTTGATCTAGCGCGATTGTTGCGAACCAAAGCAGCGTTGGGCATCGTCGACACTGGGGTGGAACCCTATCCTGCAATTCTTTTGGTAAGATTCCCCAAAAATCTCTGATACTATCGGCCGCTTGTGCTTTATTCATAGAATATAAAAACATAAATAAATAGCATAAACAAGCTGGGCTGAGGTATCTACTCACAACCCTGAGCGACGCTGCCTGAGCATCGGCAGCATGACATCAAAGAATGACGTTTCCGGATGACGCTGCATCTCAGTCGCAATCACTGAGGTATTGACGGCATGGGTCTCGGCTCCCTTGGGGCTACGGTTACCGCCAAAGATCTTACGCATAATAACATGCGGCCGGATAGCTCGTTCGGCCGTGTTGTTTTCCGGCAATATGCCGTCGTACTGCAAGCACGCCAGGAGTTGTACGCCGTGCTTGGCGATCCAGTTCTGAACTCGTTCGGGCTGAGGTTATTACTACGACAATGGTGAGGACGGCAGAATTGGAATATAACCTTATCAGAAGATCTTGATGTTGATGTCAAAGAGATCAGGAAGCTACTAGGCACCAACGAAGAGAGATCATCAAGTCGTGAATTGCTTTCAACTCGTGTTCGACACGATCACTGAGGTATACCTTCATAAGCGACTGATAGGGTACATCCTTTTCATTTGCCAACTCTTTGATATGCGCAAGTAGTGGGCTTGGCAGTCGCAAAGAGATAGATTCGGTAGACAACTTGAGATTCGGAAAGATCGCCTTCTCCGCCTTTGACCAATCAATGTAATCACTTGAATCGTGAGTAACCCAGAAAGTCGCCTCTTCCTCCGGGCTTTTGAAATCTGGGATCGGCTTAAGATTCTTCATAGTGCTTCCTTTCCTTTTTCTTCATATCGCGGACGGATATGATCCTTACTTGACCACTTCTAACTGTAAACGCTACAAATAGTTTTCTCTTTCCTCTGGTTTGGTCTAAACCGTTAAAACGCTGCTCTTTGTGCGTGGCATGCTTTAAGTCTTCGTTAATTAAGAAGGGTTCAAGCACAAATATTTCCTCAGCTTCTTGAGTGGCGACGTTATGCTTCTTTAGGTTCTTTTGGATATTGTCATCATCCCACTGGAATATGATCGGTTCGGGTAATATCCGCATGATACTTAGTACATTCCTATCATATACATGTTTCAAGTAGACTGATTGATATGGGCATCATTTCAAAAATCTCCATCATGGCGGCAATAAGCTCGTGGTGGACTGGAACGACATTCATACGAACACCCACTGAAACTGTTGGACGGAATACCAAACTATTAATTACCGGCAGGTTATTTAAGAAACCTGCCGGTTAAATCTTCCAAATTATAGGGCTGGATCTGCCTTTACAACAATCAGCAACTTACTCCGGTAAACGGAATACTGTAGGTAAATTTGCCCGTGGTTCCGTCCCCTCGCGTGCCATAGAGAGTAAACGTATTATTCGTCCCCGGTTGGCAAACGTAGTTCGGAGTTACAATTTGAGCGTAACCCTGAGAAGCATTCCCGTTAGTAAACGATACTGGTACGGGAGCGTTGTTATTGAATTGAAAATAATTATCGACCGTGCTGTCCATATCCGTTTCAGTGATCGTAAAGGTCGCCGTACCAGCCGTGGGAGTACTTTGCACTTCATAGTAAATTAGAGAGTTGTATACGTCTGTCGTAGCCGTTTGACCGGCAACACCAACTACTAGTTTTCTGTATAGTTGTGACTCGCTCTGCGGTTGATATGTAAACGAAACGACACCATTCGGATCACTGGAACCCGTTGCTACAAGCTTTCCATTGTCACTCAAAGTCGCTGGCGAATTTGCCGGGAAACCGGATCCATTGACTGTGAGCGGATATTTATCAAAATTATACGGCGACAGCGTCGGAGATTGTCCTAGCGCAATCGGAAGTCCCGATGTACCAGGCTTATACGTTAACGCTGAAATACTTGCTCGGGAAGTTGCGGTACCAAATCCTTCTAACAGACTCACGTTACTTGTGCCAACTTGTATATGACATACCGGACCTGTTGCATTTAAGCATCCACCACCAACAGATAATTTCCAGGATTCACCAGGCGCCGGTTGAGCTACAGCGAGGATTCCCGTATTCACCGGAACCGATATCGTACACGTTTTGTAAAGTGCAGTAGATGATAAATTCTGACAACTACCGAGTGATGTTCCACCTGTCGTCTCTAATGCGGTTGCGTTTGCCTTTCCGGCATTAAGGTCAGCAACAGTTAGCGAAAAGTTCACGGTTGACGGAGCTGCAAAAGCTAAGCCCGAAATTGTAAACGGTATGCATAATACAATCGCCAAAATGAGTGTTTTACATTTGTTTAAAATCCGATGATCTAATAGTTTTTGTACTGATCGAACTATGAATTTTACTGACATGCTACTCTCCTCATCACAAATGATATTGCTTATGGTATTATGGAAAATTTGTTGTGTCAAGTACAACTAGTATTGAATATCTGTGGCTCCATAATATCGAAATCTATACACCTAGATTATGTTCGTAAAGGCCGCTCAACCTGGTCAATTTAAAAGATTACTCGATAACTAGAAACTATCGCAACTACTGGTGTGGTTTGAGAATATTATGGAGCAATGTCCGGATTGGTGGGCTGGAACGACATTTATACGAACACTTGTTGAAATGGTTGGATGAGATCGTCGAATGGATTGACTGAGGTGATATTTCTCCTCAACTATCTAACACAAAAACTAGCGGTTTCATTCGATACTCTAAGTGCACATGAAATTCTACGTCAGATTAACTTCAATAGAGCGTGAAGCGAGCAACTTTGTTGCACTTTGCTTGTATTTATGCGACGCAGTCGCAAGTAAGTATTATTACTGCGACTGATTTGCAATATAGTCGAGTCACCCATACAATTGCGCCATATTTAAAAGGATAGGTTCTACCGTGAAGAAGACATTACTGTTCGCCGTCGCATTTGTCGCCATCGTCGCTCTGGCCATTGGGCTAAACAAGACAAGCAGACAACCCAGTTCCAATACCAAAACAATCCAAGTGGTAGCTGCCGAAAACTTCTGGGGAAGTCTCGTGTCGCAGATTGGTGGCAATAAGGTGCATGTATTGTCTATCGTCTCCGATCCGAATGCTGACCCGCATGAGTACGAGAGTAATACGGCTGATGCCCGGGCAATGGCAACCGCTAACTACGTGATTATCAATGGCGTTGGTTATGACAGCTGGGCAACCAAATTACTGAATGCAGGTCAGAATAGTAAACGGAAAGTACTCAACGTTGGTGATCTTGTCGGCAAGAAAGAGGGCGATAATCCCCATCTTTGGTATAACCCAGCATTCGTCAATGATGCTATTGGTAAAATGGAACAAAACCTTATTTCAATCGATCCGTCAGATAAGGCCTACTTCCAGGCGCAGTATAAGACGCTCCAGAGCAAACTTGCGCCCTACCAGAATCGTATTGCAACAATTAAAAAACAGTATACTGGCACAAAAGTTGCAGCAACCGAAGATATTTTTGCATACTTAGCGACCGCCGCCGGACTTAACCTCATATCTCCTCCGGCATTTATTCAGGCAGTAGCGGAAGGCAACGATCCGCCAACCGTTAGTATTGTGCAGTTCCAGCAACAACTGCAAAGTGGCCAACCTAAGGTTCTCGCATATAATGAGCAGACGGTCACCCCACTTACTAACAGCATCAAACAACTCGCCGCACAACAGAATATTCCTATCATAGGAGTTACTGAGACGATTCAGCCGCCAAATACGAGCTTTGAAGTATGGATGAATGCGGAACTAATTGATCTCGAGAATGCGCTCAATGCGAATGCGCTTGGACAGTAGGTAGACACTTACTCGGTGGTCTAGTTCAACTCGTTTTTCCCGTAGCAACCGTGTAAGATCGGTCGATCTTACTTCTTGCCGCATCAGAGAGCTTACGAGTACTGGTATCTTGCCTATGTAGGTAAGTACTAACCTACACTAAAAGAGGAGTGCTAGGATCCCGGGCTATACTAAACACCCGAGTGAGCCCGTTCTACCGAAGTTTTTTGGATGTTAAGGAAAATAACGTCCGGATTGGTGGGGATGGCAGTACGGGAATATAATCTTTGATAGCTAGTTCGATAGGATATGTATCTGTGAAATTCGATCGTTTATGGACTAGCTCGACTAAAGTATCACAGACAGATAGTATGTATTGATAAATGATGTACATTTCCTAAATATAAATGTTATGGCTTTCAATATTATTTTTTAATGAAGAGAAGAACCAATTGCTGAAAGCCACGCGTGGTGTGAGCTTTGAAGAAAGCATAGATGCTATTAGCATAGGAGATTTGTTGGCTGACATTGCACACCCTAGTCAAAAACGCTCAAATCAACGGCTGTACGTAGCGAGAATCAAGAGGTATGCCTATGCGGTTCCCTATGTAATTAATCCGCAACAGAATGAAATAATTTTAAAGACCGCCTATCAATGCAGAACCTTGACGAAAAAGTATATAAAAGGAGACAACTATGCCTAGTAATATGAACGATCCATTTTCAGACCTCGTGTTAGACGAGGAAGAACGACTATTGGAAGCAGCGCTCGAATAGGGTGATTTTGTGGAGAGCCCTGACTTTAAGGGCACTAAGAAAATGCTTGAAGAAGCGGCAGGCCGGTATCGCCAACTGCACACCTCTAAGCCGATAACTCTACGGATTAATCAGTTAGACCTGATTAAGATCAAAGCTAAGGCTAAACGGAATAATATTCCATACCAAACATTACGTGGAGCTTTGGTGCATGATTTTGCCGAGGATCAAAAAGAACTGAAGATAAAATAAAGTCGAATTTGTCGAGTTTTGTTGGGACCTGAATGACATTCACACGTACACCTACTGAAATGGCTAGATGAGATTGTCAAAACATATGAGATATAATGAGCCAAATGCGCAGCCTACTATGAAGAAGACACCGTTAGCTTTAGAAATTATTGGTCCATCTAGCCTGTTATCTGTCGGCATTCTATATGGGCTGCTTGGCAGCGCAACAAAATACCTAGGTAGGTCTATAAATGCTTACCAGGTTATTGAATATCGTTTTGGTATTGCTTGCCTGGCGGCAATAGTAATAATGCTAGTGACTGGTAGAAAGATAAAGTTCAAGCATGTCGACATCAGTGTACTTATAATCTTTTTAATTACTTTCCCAGCCGCAACGATCATCTATACAGTGGCCCTGTTTCATACTTCCGTAGCAGTTGCCTCTTTCTCTTTTTTTGCGTCACTAGTTATCGCCCAATTTGTTATCGGCCGCATATTTTTTCATGAAAAATTGGATACATACAAAGCTTTCGCGTTTGCTGCGGCCGTAATCTCAATCCTTGCTTTTACTGATCCTTTTCATGGCTTTGAGCTATCGACAGGCCTCCTCCTTGGTTTACTTTCTGGCCTTATTGAAGCAGTTGCTTCAGGCTACCAGAAGCATGTTAGTGGCGCGACGGATAAACTAAGTCTATTGATGCTACAAAGCTTAGCGGGCACAGTTATTGTTCTATTTATATTGGGCCACTCACATGCCACTGTACTGCCCATTCTCCATGGTTATGAATTATTGGCGGGAATTCTGGTAGGTCTCGCTACTCTAGCGATAATGGCTCTTTTTTTGGTTGGCTATAAGTACACCAATCTACACTTGGGAAGCATAATAGTATCTAGCGAATTAATATTTAGCCCTTTATTTGCCTATTTATTACTCGGGGAGAATATTCCGAGAAATGTCTTTGTTGGAGGTATGTTTACACTCGCTTCAGCGGTCTTAGTTAGTTTACCGGCAAAGAAAAGTTTCAACGAGGCTGTGCAACTGTCCTGACAATATCCTGGGTTTCGATGACATCTTTACCGCTCGGGTCTTGCAAGGGCCTTATTGGTGGCTATATGGATGAATTGACCTGAACCCTAATAATCAGAAGCGTTACATACAATATTTTGACTATACAATAAACTAGCAAAACTCGTTAAATGTTACTTATTTTGGTGGTCTTGAACGACATTCATATGATCACTTTCTGAAATGGTCGGAAGATCAAATACTATTTGAAACTAAACCCATTGAAGGTATCTTAATTAATCTAGTTTAGAGCTGGAAACGGTTAAACCCGCGTAAAGCCATCCAAACGATCATGTAATACAAATTACTTTTACGAGCTGAATTTTCTCGGTATTCAGCTTACGTGACCGTGCCAGTGAGAGTCTAATTCATTAGATACAAAATGAAATGACACGGCCCCCGCATATATTAAGGCAATTTCTTAAATGGGCTTCAGATGATTTTAAACCATTCACGGTAAAGTAAACGGCTACAAACAGATATCGTTATTCGCCTAACGAAGGCTTGAATAAATGGCTTGGAAGCCGGTACGGCCTGGCGGGCATACCGACTTTTAAGTGATTAGGTTCTTATCGGGGCTAAGGCAAATGGGTTTTAAAATATTGCGGCCGTGAGTGCGGGGCAATTTACGTTTAAGAATGTAGAGGAGTTACTGTAAAGACATTACTCATCCCCATGGATTTTTTTTCGTTTATTTGACAAGTATTTTGCTTATTACTTAAATATCCTAATGCGTGTTGCCACAGAGTACAAAGGCTGCATAACTGCACCAGCCCCGCCTGACATCGCGTGTACGCCCTGCGATTTGGCGCTCGAAATATGCGATGGTCTAGTTGATCACGGTCATGAAGTTGATTTCTATGCAGTTGAGGGATCGCAGACGCGAAAGTCGAAGTTAGTTACGCTGGGCCAGACGGCACTTGCATCAAACTATGATGAAGGCATGTCTCTCTTATCGAACCCGGGCTTGCACGCAGCTAACACGCTTGCCCTGGCTGATCAATATTACTCTGCAGAAATGTTTCGACGTGCCAAAAAAGGCATGTATGACTTGCTTCACTTTCATCGTCCGGAAGTGGCGTTGCCATACGTTGCAGATTATCCGATGGTGCCCGTCATATACACCCTGCATGATCCTATCGATGAGCTGCAGCGAACCACACTTGAAAGATACCTAACCGCAAATCAATTCTTTGTATCTCTATCAAATTTCCAACGCCTCAGTGCCCCAGAATTACCCTATATTGCGACAGTTTATAACGGTATTGATCCCAGCTTATTTACGCTTGACCCAGATATAAAACGCAGTGATCGACTTCTATTTGTCGGCAGGATTGTTCCGGATAAAGGAGTTAAAGAGGCGGTAGCCGTCGCATTAGCATCAGGCAACGGTCTTGATATCATAGGGCCAGTTACTCCAGACAATCAGTCTTACTTTGATACTAATATTGCGCCTTATCTTAATGATCAGATTCGCTACTTAGGGCATATACCCCGCAGATTATTAACTCCATATTATCAGCATGCTAAAGCTTTCTTAATGCCAATTCAATGGGATGAAACTTTTGGACTTACTGCGGCTGAGGCAAATGCTTGTGGTGCCTCAGTAATTGCACTCCGACGTGGCTCGATGCCCGAAGTTATCGATCATGAACGTACTGGGTTTGTAGTAGATACGCTCGACGATATGGTCGAAGCCATAGCTAACGTATCGGATATATCACCGACAGCTTGTCGAAACAGGGTACTCGCTAAGTTTACTATAGAGTTGATGGTAAGAGGTTACGAAGCTGCATTTCGATCGGCAATCGCAAGGGTGATTGATCAGACTTGAAATCACTATCGAAGGAACGTATTGACTACCGCATTTTTCGAATATTACTATCGAAAAATTCTGATAGACTCCAGAAATAATGTAATTAACTAAAGTGGAGTGAAAGCCTTAATATCGAGTTATACTATGGATAATGCAGTGACATTCTGACCAATGACAGGAAGCGAGGTGAATTACCGTGATTTATTTCAACACTATTAGCACATATTTGACTACGCTTATTGTAGGACCTTTTGGCGTGCTATGACAACGAGCAAGCAGCGAAATTTTTTTGAGCAGGCATATGATTTAGGCGAACAACGAATTGCCGCAGGATACGGCTGGCCAATGGAAGCCGACCCTCAGCTGCTTGAGTTCTTAGGAATAATCCAGCAAACGACAGCGCCTGGCACATCTCTAGACCTTGGCTGTGGACAAGGGCGCCATACCCTAGAGCTCGCGAGGCGCGGCTACAACTCATATGGAATAGATTTCCTGGAGCGTCCTATCAACGAAGCCAAAGTACGAGCCCAAAAAGCTGGCATTGCAGCTGCACACTTTGCAGTCATGGATGTGCTCGAATTAGATTTTCCAGACGATTTCTTTGATGTGATTTTGGATTGGAGTGTTTTAGATCACATTTACCCCAAAGATTGGCCTCGTTATGTCCAAAATATTACGCGTGTTCTGAAGATGGGTGGCTATTTGACACTAACAGAGTTTAGTGCAAATGATTGCCGTATTACCGATCCTTATGA
The DNA here is from genome assembly GCA_963810525.1 of Candidatus Saccharimonadia bacterium. GTDB lineage: Bacteria > Patescibacteriota > Saccharimonadia > Saccharimonadales > UBA4665 > JAICLK01. The sequence continues at coordinate 221,535 of CAWENB010000002.1, read as the reverse complement.
TAATGCTCGCGATGAAGTTGGCTTCGATTATTTTTTCAGACTTGACGAAATTCAATCGTTATTTGGGCATGACTTTGAAATCATTCAAACCACACACAATGAAACTAATACTCCTCCGCACTTTGCAATGATTAATGTATTACTCCGCCACGTAGAATCAAGCAAATAAGTGGAGAAGATTCCGCAAGTCAACTATTCATCTTTGCAATCTTGTAAAAACTCATAACTCATAAATAACAAATAACTAGCCTTATATCCTCTATCCTCGCGCCTGTATGATAACAAGAGCTTTTATAAAGCGTATGAAAAGACTTGAAAGGCACTCGGTGCGGCGCGCTTATTGAGAATCTGATAAAACACCTTGAGGTTGTGAGTGGGTTTTCAATAAGACTTGCGTTAACGTAGTGTTCGCATAATTGCATCGTGGTAGTTGACCGGTTGGTTATGCTGCGTTGTTATACAAGCTAATGCATATGATGGCGTTACGCCGACACGGCAAGCAATTCCAAGGACAGCTCTTGTACTATGCTGAGATACTGACCCGGCGCACTGTAATCGTGCGGCCTGTAGAAAGGGGTTGCCGAAACAGGATTCTTGCCTGCAATACGCCAGTCTTGTGCAGCGACACACAGATAAGCCAGGTCCGGATCTGGCTCCCCCATTAAAAACGCATCTATTACTCGATCGGGTGGAATAGATGCCTCGTAAATGTGAAGTGCGTCATCAACGAAGACTTCTTTGACGCTCATCGACGCACCCGCAAGTCCCTCACCAGGCACAGCCGTGAATCCCCGGCCGGTACGAGTCTCGGGCGAGGCGTGTCGTCGCAACACATTACTGACAAATATCTCTGGCGTTACACCGGGAACATACTCTGGAAGCCCTTTAAAATGGGTTACCTCAATTTCTCCGCGGGCAAGAACAATGTCGGAGATCGCTCGAGATAATCCTTGTAGACGCTCGGCGAGCCTTGTCGCATCAATAGTTCTTGTATCCAGCTCGCAAACCCGGGCAACAACCGCGCGTGATCTGTTGAGCTGCTCGGTCGTAACCTGGTCTACTCGGACTCTATCAAGGGCATATTCAGACACTATACAATATATAATATAATGAAACGCAATATAAAGCAATTTATTGTGGTATTTGTTAATCTTGGCTACATGGATCGTCTTTATCTTCTTTATCTCGTCGAGGATATGTCCCATTAGGACGCCCACGTTATCACCTGAAGCACTCATACCTTTTATTGTAGCCTCATAAAAAAGCGACAAATGAAAGAGTTCGCAGGTTCCTAGCGACTCTCAAGCCCCTGGTCCCGCCCCATATTTCAGCCTTGAACTTAGCGGCATCGCGGCTGGCCATTGCGTTGATTCGTAGGTTTCGGCCTTGTTTTCCGCTTTGAAGGTCTGGTCTTCGAGTGTGGCGAGCAGCTTCCGTAACTCGTCAATGATGTATGTTTTGTCGTGGTGCATGGATATGGTCATCCCCCCATGCTACGACAGCTGATGTCGCATTCATGCTCATCTTGTGTTAGACAAGAACATCTCTTTAATTATGTGTAGGTTAATGATATAATTGCTTGACGACTGAATAAGTATGGTGACCGGACACTGCTACGTTCGTTCGGAAACATCGCCGTTTACGTTATCGCCTGGAAATCGGTTTTGTAAGTTAAGCTCAACGAAAGCTTATTGGAAGGGCTAGCTTATATTTAGTTTTTTGCAACCCAGCAGAGATTAAATATTGGCACGCCACCCTTTTCAGGAGCATTGCGCCGTAGCTATTGTCAGCTCCCCGGCAACGGTGCGCGCTATCAATTATAAGGAGATTACCATGTCAAAAACTGTGATGGAAGCCGTTAAACCGCGTATGGATATACTGGCAAGGGATGAACTTATGATTAAGCTCGCAGGCCACGCCGGTAGGTCCGCATGCTTGGAGATGACGTGGTGGGTTGGCACTGATGATGAAATTGATCGCACGCAAAGCGGAACAATCACCGGTGTTGAGCTGCACGGAAGGGATGCGGTGCCCATGCTGTGCATGGAAGAATCGTGGGTTCAGGAACCGGACACTTCCTCGCCTTACCGCGTCGGTCCGGGCCGGTGGGCATTGCCTGAAAAGGCGGAGGTGTTCATTACGGAAGCCACCACAGCCATAACTTGGTCAGATAGCAGCCAACAGTGCTCGAGAGACTTTACACTTCGCATTCCGGCAGAAATCCCGCTAATACCCGACGACACCGCTGCCAATGTTTAGAATTGACGCCGTCAACATTCTCACCCAGTAAAGCGTACCGCGTCCTGATGCATCGAGAGAGACGGTGGCCGGTGATTATGTTGCGCGGAGGCGCGTCGCGATTGATACGCGAGCTATAGTATGAAGATCACTCTCGACCTTCGATTTCCAGGGAAGGTCTGGGACTTTCGCCCCGAAACGATGCCAGTGTCCACCTGATACCGGCGGCTGTGCGGGAACTTAGCCCCGGAGCATATACACTGTCTAAGAGCCCCATTCGTTCGTGGCATAATTGAACCGTTCGACTAGACCGCCGATTACCGGTACCAACTCAAGCGGCTTGCTATGAACACCACACTCACACTTGCCCACATTCCGCGATTGCCTGACAATATGTCAAGTGAACCAAAAACAAATGTAGGCCAAGTCCACATGGGCCTGAAACATAGCTCGCTTTCTGCCCCAAATTATATAGCAAAGCCCGTAACATCGTCGGCCCTAACAGGGAACTCGCGATGCATGATGAATGTTGTAAGTACACCGCGTCGCACAATGGCCCATGTACGTCACGTACGCTAATTTGCATTCCAATCAAGCGTTACAGGCACCCAGTTTCCAGATATACCTAAGATTTGAGAACGTACCCTGATTTGTGTCTGTCCGGTCGGTGTATTAACAGGTGTTCCAGTAATCAATCCTCTTGAACTCAGTTTCAAACCTTTAGGCATTACACCTGGTGGCATCAAAGACCATTCTAACGTGTAATCAGTGCCAATTTTAGCTGTAAGTTGATGTGAGAATGGCTTGCCGGCGTTTAGTTTGAGATTCACAACTCTTGGGGTAGGAACCGGCGTACTCAACACGCTGTCGGCAGCCGAATCGGTAGCTTCGGATAACGCCGCGCTGCCGGGATACTGGAAATGGACATAAGTGGTTATTGTCGCGGCCGGCTCATCACATACCGGATCGCCTCGGTTGCATACTTCGTATACTCGGCCTGCTAGCGTTTCTGGAAACTTGGTTGTGGTTGCTCCCGACTGTGAAGTCCACGCAAGACCAATTCCTTCGTGCCCTTGATGCATAGATCCGAAGTACTGTACATTATCGTGAGGGACGCGGTCCCCGTCACCAATCAGGATAGCCGCATCAAGCCTAGCCAGCACTTCATTGCCGGAATTGGTATTTTCAAGTTCATGGAGTACATCGTGCATCACCATGGCACCTTGAGAATAGCCCGCTAGTACAATCTGTTCATTGGGACATGTCGCGGTCCGGTTAATGAGATAGTTTATGACGACGTTCTCGCCTTGAGATAAACCGCCGAAATACTTATCAGCTGCCAGCGGGAGCGAAAAGACGCTATTGGCGGGATAATCTGCCGATATTGGTTCAATAGTATATTTTGATCCTATTTTCGCTTTTAACTGGTTGTAAGCACTTAAGACCGTGCTTCCGAAACCCAGGGGATTAGCGGATGTCGGCACCCAGCCTGGCTTGCCCGGGCCGGCCTCACCTGATCCTCTAGCACCGACGAACAATATGTCTTTGCAGGCAGGGTTCTGGGCTGGCGGATTGGGCGGTGTCTGCTGAGGTGGCGGCGGTGCTGGTGTCTGGGTCGAGCTGGGAATATTTATCCGTACTACAGATTGATTAGTCAGTTCACCTGCCCCAATATTTGAAGCTGTTAGCCACAGATTACCGTCGGAACCGCTTGTCATATAGAGTGTGGGAGCATAGAGAGAAAAGCCAGCAATTGATGATGTCGGGAAAGGATATTCGGTTAACGTTCCATCCGGAGTAATACTGTAAAGCTCAAACACTGAACTTTCACTCGTATTCGTTAAGAGGTAGGTAAACCAGATATTACCATCGGAGCCCGCAGCAATGCTATAAGGGCCAGTATAAGAGCTCTCCCCACTAGGTAATGGGAATTCAGTTATAGAACCGCTTGGTGTTATACGTCCGATACTCGAGTTATACACCCCGGTAGTTTCTTCGCTGCTAGCAAAGAACCACAGGTCCCCGCCAGACCCTGTAATAATGTCACTAGCTCCGGGGCTGGTCCCAGGTAATGGGAATTCAGTTATAGAACCGCTTGGTGTTATACGTCCGATTGCTCCAGGTGACGAATCTGTAAACCACAGGTTGCCATCTGAGCCGCTGGTTATGCTTGACGGGCAACTAGTTGCTGGCATAGGGTACTCAGTAAAAACTCCGTTCGGGGTCATACGTCCAATATTGCTGCCGCCGAGACTCGCTGTGGCGCAGTTATTCATAACGAACCACAGGTTGCCATCTGAACCGCTGGTGATATCACCAGGCATTCCCCAGCCTGATGGCATAGGGTACTCAGTAAATGTTCCACTCGTAGTCACGCTTGCAATATCATAGGCTGTGCTCCCGTTGGCGTTCGGTACACGCATATCAAACCACAGATCTCCATCAGGGCCGCTGGTAATATTTGTTGGAAAAACAAAGTTAGCACCTGTCGGCGTAGGCACGGTATATTCGGTCATAGTACCGCTTGGCGTAACTCTGATAATATAGCTTGGCACACCATTTGACTCTGAACCTTCTATAAACCACAGATTACCATCAGAGCCCTTGGTAATGTCACCTACCGCACCTATATTCGGTATAGGAAATTGGGTAAAAGTGGGGCTGTTAGTACTTGCCGCTCTAGCAAGCATAGGGGTGAACAATGTGATACTACTATTGCCGCATAGCAATAGCAGCAAAATGATTAACTTAGCAGGAGTCACTAGAATAAGCTGGTGCGGGTTAATGGTGTATTTGTGTATGCTTTTCATTGAACCGGCCTCGTGGCTCAGCTTAGCAAACTCTGACTCAGCAACAACTCTGCATTCTATCAGTATTCATAATACGATATTTATTGCGTAAATGCATATGAATACATCGCAGGTGCATAATAACAAATTGGGGGTCCTTTTTGGACGCATAAAAAGGTTGAGCTGTCCTTTCTTTCCTGCCTTACGCTCAATGTGCTTTCACGGAACAATAGCTATGACAATACGCGACGGATAGAGGCGGCACTATTTACCTGGCATATGTTCAGGTTTCTTGGGTTGGTTAGCGGATGAAATAGATTGCGTCGAAAATTAGTTCAATGAATGTGGCGACATGTATGATTTTGGGCCGTTAGTTAAAAGCTGCGTAGCTGATATACTTCTAGAATTAATACCAACCATTAAATAATAGCCTGGATGTCCTCTAGCATGCGACGCAAAAATGTTACTAGTTTTGGGTTGGTAGTCATTATTATTACGTTTGCTGCTTTTTCCATCTTTGCTTTAGCTGATATATGGCGCCACGAAAAGGGCACAATAAAATACGTTGAATTTTTCACTGTAATAGGTGTCTTACCTGCTTTAGGAGATGTCTTATACAAGATTTGGCTCAGGTCCAAACATAACGATCTTGATACAGATCAGTTCGATCATTTACTGGAGGTGATTGTCGACAAAGTGCAGAAGGAGTTTGAGAATCCATTGGGCTCGAGGTCTTCCGCAGAGCCACTTATGCCCATTTCTGTTAAATGGCTCTGGGGTTCAAAAGATATTGCAGCTCAAAGATCAGACATTGTTGAATTAATGAAAAACAATGCATCAGGCGAAGCACTCGAAAAAAAGATATTACCGAGATCTGGATTGATAGTAAAGCTATATGATGATTTATACGAAGACTGTAATCGTATCGTAATAATTGGGGAAGCAGGTGCAGGCAAAACGCAAACCATGCTCATACTTATGGAAGAACTTTTATCTCGTCGTATAAAAGGACAGTCTGTCCCGATATGGGTACAGCTTGCGCATTGGGATCCAGCCGCAGAGTCACTCAAAGACTATGTTACGAGAATTATAAAACGTATGCTTCCTCGCCGGTTTAAGGGAGATGCATTTGAGGCAGCGGAAGAACTTTTACGTTCAGGTCGAATTACACTTTTTCTAGATGGATTAGACGAGATGCACCAGTTGGATGCGGTTAAAGCCATAAAGGAAGTTGATCAACAAGTACAAGCTCATATAGTACTTTCGAGCCGTCGAGAGCAATACGAGGATGCGCATAAAAAAGGTCACTTGCGTGGTGCCGCCGTGCTAGAGCTTCAGCCTGTGCAACTTGCAGATATACGATCGTATTTGTTACACGATCAACAACCTGACCAGCGAAAGCATTGGCAGAAAGTTATCGATCACATTAAAAGTCATCCCAATGAAGCACTGAATTTAGTGTTACGCACACCACTCATGTTGTGGCTTGCCCGTGTTGGATTTAGTGATCAGGACCCAGAAATCCTTATACACGGCGAACTATCTAAGAGCGAAAAAAACCTTAAGACGCACCTCTTAGGTAAGCTTTTCGAGGTATCATATCCTAATAAAAAAGAACGGGACTTCACGTTGTGGTGGCTTGGCTTGATAGCATTTTGGCAAGGTGGAGATAGTGAAATTGACTGGGTTAGTTTTGCGCTTTTGGGCGACCCGCGTATGACAAGCCTGATACTTTGTGGAAGTGTAATGATTGGCTGGGCAGCAGTATTCGGGGTATTAAATGGCATTACATCGGGGTATTTTTACGCTTCAACATCATTGGCACAATTCTTATCCGTAATCGTTATCGCAGCAGAAATCGCAGCAAGTTGTATGGTCGTGGCATTTTTATCAATCATTTTCAGAAGGTATTACAATCAACCAAATTGGCAGGATAAAGACCATAAACAAACTATGTTAAAAAAAACAATCACTTCGATCGCAATCGGGGTACTATGTTATTTTATCGGGCTAGTTCTGTATGATTATGTTAGCTTAATAGCATTGTTCTTTGCGGATCATGATCATAATTTTCTTATAAATTTATTGTCAATTAAATGGAATTGGTACCATCTCCTGGTCAAGTTACTCGGCCAACCTTACTTTTCTTCTAATAACAATCTACTTCTGGGCAATCTGCCTGTGCTTTACATCTGGCCTAATATGGTACTTATGGTCTTGTTAAGCAAACCGTTGTCTAGGTCTGCTCCTTACTTTGACGGTGTGAGCCCGAGGGCGCTATATTACAGGAGTTATCTATTATTTAGAGCGAAGGGTATTGTGCCCTACTTTGTAGGTGGATTTACTTTTGGAATTATTATTGCATTAAGCTTATTGCATTTCCGGATTAACATCGTAGATATCTTCTATATATTAGGGACATTCTTAGCTATGTTTGTTATTTGGCAATCAATGTATGAGAAGTGGCTACTTCGCGCAACTGAACTTCAGCTGATCTTTGGTACGAGATTCAGGCATCCCCGATTACACATCATGAAAATACTTGATACTGCACATGAACGATCCATATTAAGACAAGAAGGGGTAGTATATGTCTTTCGGCATATAGACCTACAGGAGTACCTCAACAATTACTTCAAAAAAAATGCTGGCGACCTAGTGTCAAAGCTTAATGCTGATACATAAAAAACAATTCTTCACCATCAACAATATGCACTAGTGAAAGTAATGGTAGGTGTCGACAGGCCCGAAGCCTAGAACGGCACGATATCCGGTGCTTTGACACCAAGTACTCGGGAAATCCGGCTTAACACCAAATTCTGGTGTCTACTCTAATCTGTTTTTCTAGAGAAGAAACTCCAGAGGATCGTAATTATTCGTTGTTTTGAGGCTCCACGGTGGGGTATGAGCTTGTCTTTCCAGACGCCGAATCTTCCGTCTAATGGGCTCGTTGTGTTGGCTACTCGTATGCCACTTTCCTGTATGTAATCGGCTTGGTAGGTGAACAGATATGGTAGGTTGCGACACAAGGAAAAATAAGCTCTTCTGGTACGCTCATGGGCATATCTTTTGGTGACCGGATCACGCTCCTTGAGCCATGCCCCATGTTTCTTGTACCAACCAGCGAGTGCATCCTCAAACGTTAGTTCGTCTGTCCGAGCGAGCGTTAAGGCAAGCGCTCGTAACTCAATATTTTGCGTCAGTCGTGGCTTCTTGGTCAGACATTGAGTGATGGTCATAAGCTGGTGAAACTGGCAATGCTGGACCGGTATGCCTTTGCCCTCCAGCATAGTCCGTACGCCTCGTCTGCCGTCAATGGTGACCGCCAGGATACTGTAGCCCATTGCTTCAATCGTATCTGTTGCAACCTCATAATCTACGGTGCGTTCTGTCCCGTCTACCGTGGCGTAATACAGCACCGTATTCTCACCAAGCGTCGCCACTGCATATGGGTCAATAACAACCAGGAGGCCCCAGTCCCCAAAGTAGATAACATCCATTATGACGGCTACGGTACGCGGTTTCTGGATGATGCGTGGCGGGCTGTAGCCATTGAGTTGAGCGCGGATGCAACCGGTACTTTTCCGGTATTCTTTAGCCAAGCTGTTCACGGTACGACCGTCAAAGGCATACTGGTGCCATAGGGTAGCTCGCTTACGGCCAGGGCGGCCTTTACTGCTCCATGACCGACGGCAGGTACGACAGACGTAGCGCTGTAGACCGTTCCTCACACCGTTTTTCTTTACGTTGGTACAATAGCAAGATGGACAGCTCTTTCGAGTCATCTTCGTTACTCCTTGTTTAGTTGGTACTTACAAGAATAACGAAAACAATGACAAAGAAATCTGTCCGTCTTAAAGCGCTAGCAGCAACCAGTTTTTGTTATTAAGCCGGAAATCCGTTCCAACTGCTCAATGCTCGGCGGTTGTGCTTTATGGTCGTCGATCATGGCTACTATCTTGTGTGGCGGTGCACGTCTGGTAAACAACGTGGCTTTCGCAGAGTCCGTAGGATTAGCAGGCCACTCTGCTTGATGTGGCATAGATAACTTTGAGGTATCGAGCCGTTTCATCATCTTCTATTGGCCTGGTACCCATTTCGGATCAACAATTTTCCGGAACTCATCACCGGTGAAAACAAAGTGTTGCACCGGTTCTTTGGTTGACTTTGGATGATATGCAGCCAGAAAACCCCGTGCCTCGCGTTGAAGCGCTTCGGCGTCACTCCCTTCGGGGCGGGTTGCTAACAGCATGCTCGTCCAATACAGGTTGGCAGTTATTGGATTGCCATCAACCTCGCCATGAACCGACGCTGCAACGCCGATTGCGTTAACTGGTTTCCAGAAAATAGGTTGCTCGAAAATAACTTGAACTGCCATAAGTAACTCCTTAAAACTCTTATATTCCCTGGCGTTGGGGATCTCATAGTCTTGCGGTTTTAAGAGGTCGAGGTGACTTAGCTCCCCTCAGGCTAGTTATTTACAAGTATACATGAGCGGATTGACATTACAAGCCTAATATTATGCTAGTGATTATTTGAATTTAAAAAGTTTGGTCGCCATTACCCTCCCTACTCTCAAACCAAACTAAAAATACCCTATTTTACAGGGTACTATAAATTTGAATTCTAATGGTGGGGATGAAAGGACTTGAACCTTCACGCCTTGCGGCACTAGCTCCTAAGGCTAGCGTGTCTACCAATTCCACCACATCCCCGTGGTCGGTTGCTGGCTATTATAGGTGCGAAGTGCGGCTTTGTGAAGCAATTAACCGCGACGGTAAAAAAAGAGTTGTGCGTCGCCGTAATCTTTATGGGCAACGAGCTCATAGTCCGGCTCTGATAGCGTGGTGTTTGCATTGGGCGGAAGCGAAAGCACTACTATACCCCCGGTTAGCACACGATCTGCAAGCCGTTTCAATAAATTGGGCTGCAGGTCTTCATACGGCGGGTCGCAGAGGATAATGTCGAAGCGGTTTTCGGGGTTGGTTTGCAGCCATGCGTTGGTGGATGCTTTGACGAGCTTAACTTTATTGGCGACGCCTAGGTCTCGAATATTTTGCTCAATAGCACGTTGGGCGGCGCGGTCGGAGTCAATGGCCAGAACGGACTCGGCACCGCGGCTGATAGCTTCGAAAGCGAGCGCGCCGCTTCCGCTGAAGGCGTCAAGAACCTGCAACCCGGAAATGTCGCCCAGGACGTTAAATAAAGCCCCGCGGGCCCGGTCACTCATCGGGTGAGTATTGTGTGAGTGCGGTGAGGCAAATTGCCTGCCGCCTAAGATGCCGGCTATAACGCGCATCACATACCTTTAATTTTCGGCTTTATGACGCCGGCGTCTTCTAGGGCTGAATACCAGGCTAGCGTTATCATGCTGACCATGCGCGGCGCCATTTCGTTGCGTACGATCCGCGCCAGTCTGGGTGTCCAGCCGTATTTATAAAATTTTTCGTAGAGGTTGAACGCCGCGATTTCCCGGGCCTGCCGTTCAAAATAAGCGGTGATGCCGAGACGCTGCACCTCCGCAATGTCTTCACGCGTCGGAAGCGCCTTATCGAGACTTAAGGGTTGCATAATCATAAAGGCTCCGCCCTCAAACGCGGTGTGCGTCATGAGCAGTCCCTTTGGGCCAACCAGTTTCAAACTGCGCATTACCGTTTCGCGGCGCGTGTCGGCCTGCACGGTAATTCGACGCATGACCGACGTCCGGCTGACGCGGTTCTCGCCGCCGCGCAAATCCTCAAGTTCTTCCTCGTACGGATAGTGATGCGCCGGTGTTAACCCGTCTACTAAAGCGTGTGCCAACCAGGCGGCTTCGAACGCCGATCGCGTACGGTTATCAGAACGGAGTGCCGCAACCAGCTCATCGTAGTGGTATTGGATAGTGTGTATCAGGTCGCGGTCACTATCATCAAACGGATCGACAAAATGCCAGGGCAATTCGCCGGCCCCCGGATTATTTTTGAGCTTGCTGGCATCAGGGCCGCGTTTGCCCTCAAAGTGCTGGATGTTCCGAAGGCTTGGCCAGATTTCAGGTTTTCCGGCAAGATGGCGTAAGTGACGATACGCGACTCGATTGATTTTTTGATGGGCATGAAAGACTACGGCGTACATACTTTTGAACGTGCTGCATTATCGGTTTAAAATATCGTCCACAAGCACCGCAATACTGCCGGCGCTCTGGCTGATCTTTCCCTCGCCGTCCTTTCAATTGATTAATTCAAATTCGTTATGGCTCGCAAACGCTTTACTCGCTCATACAACACCTTATATTGTAGCAAATTTTCTTGTTTATCGATGAAAAGCTGCGCGGATTTTCGGGCGGCGGCGATCAGCAGCACATCGGTTAACTTGGCAATTCGCAAGTCCAGCTGGCCATGTTGGGCTTGGCCGTAGATGGCGCCCGGTCCGCGCAATTCCAAGTCGAGCTCAGCCAGGCGAAATCCGTCGTTCGAGGACGCCAGCGCGCGCAGTCGCGGTGACGGCGGCGAAGCGTCACTCATCACCAGGTAACAGTAGCCTTGGTGGACGCTGCGGCCAACACGCCCGCGCAGCTGATGCAACTGGGCCAGCCCAAAGCGCTCGGCGGCTTCAATGATCATAATGGTGGCGTTCGGCACGTCGACGCCGACTTCGATGACCGTCGTCGCCACCAGGATATCCAACTGGTGATCAATAAATTTCTGCATGACGTCGTTTTTATCGTCGGCTTTCATCTTGCCGTGCAGCAGGCCGATACGCCGGTGCTTGAAATCTCTTTTGGCCATGATTTCGTACATTTTCTCAGCCGAATTAGCCGATAGCCCTTCAGATTCGCTGATGAGCGGACAGACGACGAACATTTGCCGGCCGGCATCCAGTTCCTTTTCAATACCCGCATACAGCTGCGCCCGGCTATTCGGCGAGACAATGGCGGTCTTTACCGGTTTTCTGCCAATCGGCTTGGTATCGAGCAAGGAAATGTCGAGATCACCATACAGCGTCAGCGCCAATGAACGCGGAATCGGCGTGGCCGTCAGGCTCAAAACGTGCGGCATGTGGCCGGATTTAGCCTGGAGACTCTTCCGTTGTTCAACCCCAAACCGCTGTTGTTCGTCAATGACGACCAGTTCCAGCGCACGCATGTCGACATTCTCCTGGATCAGCGCGTGCGTGCCGACCATAAGCTGCATTTTGCCGCTGCGGATGGCAGTGCGCGCTCTTGACTTCTGTGCCGGGCTCATACTGCCGACCAGCAGACCGACCTTATCGCCATAGCCGAGCGGACCCAGCAATTTTTGGAGCGTCTCGGCGTGCTGCCGCGCCAGCAGCTCGGTCGGCGCCATAAAGGCAACCTGGTGGCCGTGATGCATCACCATGACGGCCGCCATGGCCGCCACGACGGTCTTTCCGGCGCCGACGTCGCCCTCTACCAGACGGTTCATCGGCTGGCTCCGGCCGATATCCTGATAAATTTGCCAAACGGTTTTTCGCTGCGCGTCGGTCAGCTTGAACGGCAGATGTCCTACGAAATCTTTCGCCACTTTTTCATCGAAGGTGACGGCCGGTGCCTGCTGGCCCAGCAGCTCAAGCTTATTGAGTAGGCTGGCCAGTGCAAGTTCGAAGACCTCTTCAAACCCCAAGCGACGCCTGGCGTCCGCCAGCTGTTCAGAGTTGGCCGGAAAATGCATGGCTTCAATAGCTGCAGCCCGTGACTTTAATTGCTGCGCATCGACTATCCAGGCCGGCAATGTCTCAGGCAGCCCGCGAACCAGTGCCAGCGTCTGCCGGAGGGCTTTACGTATTTGTCGCGAGCTTAAACCCTTGGTCTCCCGGTACACGGGCACGATCCGGGCGGTATTAAGCGGGAACTCGCTGACCAATTCCGTTGTCGGGTTTTGAATGCTGAGCCTCTGATACTTCAGCTCGAAATTTCCCGAGATAAAGTACTCCTGGTCGCGTTTGATGCCGGTTTCCCGGTAGGGCTGGTTGAACCAGATGATCCGCACGCTGCCGCTGTCGTCGCTGGCGACGGCTTCGGTCAGGAACATGCCGCGCCGGACATACCGGCCTTTAATCTGTTTGATGTAAGCCTTAACGGTTACGGTCCCCGGTTTCATCTGGGCTATGGAGGTCACGGCCGAATAATCCTCATATTTCCGGGGATAGTAATCTATGAGGTCATTGATCGTTTTGACGCCCAGTTTTTCAAACTGGCCAACGACCGACGGCCCGACGCCGCGCAAATCTGAAACCGGATCACTAATGCCCATACTGACTCTTAAAGTATAGACGACGAGGTTAACGGTTCACCGGCCCGCATGGCATTATTTAGCTTTTCGAACAAGGAAGAAGGTGCTCGGCCCGAAATACATGCCGGCCAACGGTTTTTGCATGACGCGCTCCGCCGACAGCATGACGGATTTCGGGAGAACCTTTTTAAGCCCCGGGCTGCGCAAGTTCGATACCGACAGTACTGTATCTACCCTGAGTCCAGCGTGGGCGAGTTGTTTGATAATAGTCTTCGGATTATGGTTCACGAACGGTAATTCATGTTCATTACGGTTTTCGGGCGAGCGGATGTCGACAGGTTTCGTCGGAAACTTTTTGCCTTTCAGTGTGTATTTTACCCGGTTACGGAAGTGCGTATAATTGGCAAATTCCATGATGAAATAACCGTCGTCGCTTAAAACCCGGGCGATTTCGGCGAATTCCGACGCCGGGTCGGGCACGTGGTGCCAGATGCGGATAGTGGTAAGCAGGTCGATTGAACCATCCGGGAATTTCAGATCCGCCGCTTGCAGGAGCTTGCGGCTAATCTCAGGATGGTCCACGAGGTATTCCTTGGCAATATTAAGTTGCTGCTGGCTTGGTTCAGCCAGCGTAACTTTGTCTGCGTAGTCTTCCAGGAAGATACACAGACGTCCGTAACCGCCGCCGACATCGACGGCATGGCGGAAGTGCTTGCCCTTTAGCAGACGCTTAATCGCCATGCGTTCGGCCGCATCCTCATAATCCCTTCCATCCCAGTAGTCGCGGTAATTATGTTTGGGGTCGTTATATTGGTCGGCTTTGCGGAGCGGCGATTTATGGATCGCCGTCGATGCCGCCGTGTCCGGCTGGTGACTGGATTTCTGAGCTGAGTTAGTGTTTTTCTTGGTAGATTTTTTAGGATGCGGTTTTGACATAGTCGCTAGTATACCAGCATTTCGATGCTATTTGAGCTCAACCAGAGCGGAATCTTTAAATGCTTTGCCCTTGCGTATAATTAGCCGGCCGTTATGAAAGTCGGAAGCTTCCAGCTTTTCGTCCCTTACCTTTTCGCCGTTTACCCAAATCGCATTGCCTTGCAGAAGCCGGCGAGCATCGCTCTTCGAAGCTGCCAGGCCGGAGTGCGCCAGAACGTCAACGATGTCGTCGCCGGCTGCGGCTTCAACGGACGGCACTTCGCGGCGCATACTTTCAAGAGATGCCTTGTCGAGTTCGCTGACGGGACGGTTGCCGGTGAGGATTTCAGTAACCGTTTCAGCGGTTTTCAATTCCGTCTCACCGTGCACGAGCCGCGTGACTTCCCGCGCCAGCCGCTTCTGCGCCTCGCGTTGTCTGGGATTTTCGCGGTGTTTTCGCATTATTTCCTCGACCGTTGGCTGGTCAAGCTCGGTATAGACTTTCAGGTATGCTTCCACGCCTTCGTCGTCGGCGTTAATCCAGAATTGGTAGAACTCGGTCGGGCTGGTTTTGGCCGGATCGAGCCAGACGGCCCCCGCTTCGCTTTTGCCGAATTTTTTGCCAGTCGCCTTATTAATAATGAGCGGGTGAGTGAAGACGTGTGTGTCGGCGTTGCGGGCGCGCCGGATCAGATCGACACCGGACAAACAATTGCCCCACTGATCAGAACTGCCGACCTGGAGGGTAACCCCGTTGTTATCGAACAGATGTAAAAAGTCCATGCCCTGCAGAAGCGTGTAGCTGAACTCGGTGTAGCTGATACCACTGCCCTCCTCGCCCATGCGACGGGCAATGAAGTCGCGCTGCACGAGCGGTGTCATACTGAAATGCTTGCCGATATCCCGCAAAAAACTGATGAGCGTCAGGTCTTTCGTCCAGTCCAGATTATTTACGAGCGTGAAGTCCGTTTCGCCGAGGATTTGCTCGAGCTGCTTAGCGACGCTAGCGGTGTTGGCGGCAATGATGGTTTCATCCTGCAGCGGGCGTTCCGCGTCTTTGCCGCCCGGGTCACCAATCAGGCTGGTCGCTCCGCCTGCCAGTATGACGGCTGTATAGCCGTGGCGGATAAATGTCTTATCGACCATCAGCCCGGCCAGATTGCCGACCGTCAGCGAATCGGCCGACGCGTCAAAGCCGTGGTAAAACGTACTTGGTGCATCATCGAGTTTCCGGATATCGGTCAGGGTGGTTTGGTTAACGAACCCGCGCCACTCGAGTTCTTCGGATAACGTCATTTTTAGTACTCCTCTTACTTTATGTACTGCTTTTCGCCATAAGGATATACGGAAACTGCTACTTGTATCGGGTTGATGTTACACATAATTCACCGGTTATTATAGCTTAGTTTGTATCTGAAATGTAGCTGTACGTACGCACAATATTTACAAAAAACCTGTACACGTTCCGCGCGGATTGTTTGTTATAATAATCGGCAAGAGCCCGTGAACGAGAGGAAGAACTAAAAATACATGAGTAACTCGCAAAGCCCGCGTCGAAGGCCCGGTAGCAGCAATTACACTACCAAAAGCGGCAACAGTATTAAGTTGCATCGCAGTTTTTCAGACAAGGTACGAGCCCGCAAAGACAGTCGTGCCCGGCAACGTGCCATGTACTTGAGTACGCTCCCGAAGAACCGTTGGAAGCGGTTGGCTTACCGGTTGCACCCGAAGCGCGTTATTAGATACTGGTTCAGCCGCGAAGGCGGCATCATGGCCCTCAAGATTATCGGTGTCGGCATCGTGGCTTGTTTCATCCTGCTGGTCGGCATGTTCGCCTATTTCCGCAAGGATCTGCCAAACATTACCGATGTGTCCGGTAATAATCTCGGCGGCAGCATCAGCTACTACGACCGTACCGGGAAAACATTACTCTTCCAGGACTATTCGGCCGAAAAGCGCATACCGGTGTCCAGCCAGGACATCTCTCCGTATATGAAAGAAGCCACCGTGGCGATTGAAGATAAAGAGTTTTATCATGAAGGCGCCTTCAATGTCAAAGGTATCGCCAGGGCGGCGTTCCATGACCTTTTGCACAAAAGTGAGGGTTTGCAGGGCGGCTCGACTATCACGCAGCAGCTTGTGAAGCTCAATGAAAACTGGACCGACCAGCGCAATGTGACCCGCAAAATTAAAGAGATCATATTGGCCGTAGAGCTGGAGCGTGAGTACAGCAAAGACGAAATCCTGACCGGCTACTTGAATGTCGCGCCTTATGGCGGTGTCGAATACGGCTGCGAGGCGGCTGCGGAAGATTATTTCCACACGAGCTGCAAGAATTTAACACTCGCGCAGTCCACGATGCTGGCAGCCATCCCGCAAGACCCGCCATACTATTCGCCCTACAGTGATCCCAAGTACAACTCTGCTATTACTGCAGACTACTTTGATTCGGGCGCCCTCATCGGCCGGCAGGATTACATACTCGACCAAATGGTACAGCAGGGAATGATTAGTCAGGCTCAGGCTGAGAACGCAAAAAATGTGAATATTTTGGCGCAAGTTCAGCAACTGCAGTCCAAGTTCCAGAACATACAGGCGCCGTATTTCGTGCTGGCTGCTAAACAGGAACTTGAGAATAAGTATGGGCCCGATACGGTCAATCGAGGCGGATGGCGCGTTACAACGACCCTGAATATGGGTCTGCAGAAAATGGCCGAGCAGCTGATATCCGCCAACCTGCCCAATGTCGAGGACAACGGCGGCGACGAAGAGGCACTGGCGGCCGAAGATGTCAAAACCGGCCAAATGGTCGCGCTGGTCGGCGGAGTTGATTTCAATAACCCGGATTACGGGCAAATCAATTACGCGCAAATCAATATTTCTCCCGGATCGAGCGTGAAACCGTATGACTACACGACACTAATTAACGACAGTAAGAACGTCGGTGCCGGTTCGGTACTCTATGATATCCAGCAACCGCTTCCCGGCTATCCATGCACCGATCACTCGTTGCCGCTTGACGGCGGAAACTGCCTGGAGGACTATGACTTCCGCTATCCGGGCCCGGAGCCGATACGCTACGCCCTTGCCGGTTCTCGTAACGTGCCGGCCGTAAAAGCCATGCTGACGGTCGGAACCGATAAGGTCATCAGTACGGCCGACTCCATGATGGGATATACGGACGCCTATAAGTGTTTCCAACCTGGTGTGAATGTTGAAACAGCGAGTAAAAGTGAAGAAGCCGAATGTTACGGTTCATCGGCCATTGGCGACGGCGCTTACCTGCACCTCGACCAGCATGTCAACGGCTTGGCGACGCTTGCCCGGTTGGGTAAAGAATTGCCGCAGACCTATATATTAAGCATCCAGGATTCGTCCGGTAAAACCATCTCCCAATGGACGCAGCCTCAAGGAAATCAAGTCGTGAACCAGGATTCGGCTTATATTGTCGATAACATGCTCAGCGATCCGCGTGCTAGCTACCTGCCCGGAAGCTGTTCGAGCTATACCTGTACGCCTTTGTCTTCCTTCGGTTACAAGTTTCAGCGTTACAACGGCTGGGATATCGCCATCAAGACGGGTACGACTAACGATAATTTTGACGGCCTCATGACCGCCTGGTCGACCCAGTATGCCGTGGCGAGCTGGGTTGGTTACCATACGCGCAATCGTGCCATGACGGCGGGAGCCATGGAATATATGACTGAGCCGCTGACGCGAAATTGGATTGAGGGCGCGCTCGATTCGCTGCACACGACGCCGGTTAACTGGAAGCAGCCTTCCGACATCAAGACCGAGCCGGCTTATGTCATCACCAGCCATGTTGGTATCGGATCCGAGGAGCCAAGCCCGAGTGTGGATATTTACCCGTCATGGTACCAGCCGACATCCGGCAGCAGTTCTAATGCCGTACTCGATAAGGTTTCGGGTGACTTAGCCACCAACTGTACACCGGCCGATGCCAAAGAATATTCCACGAATGGCAATGCGAATACATTCTCGGTTGATAAATTCGTACCCGGGGGCAGCAGCTTTAGTACGACCACATCCGATACGGTGCACCAGTGTAGCGATGCCAGACCGACTGCCACGCTTACCGTTACCTCGAATGACGGCAACAACAACGGCGGTCAGGTGGTCTGTGACAAACAAAGCGGCTGTACAGTAACGGTGACAGTTACGCAAGGCACACACCCGCTTGCCAGCAGCAGTTTCCCGCTTAGCGTAACCATCACCGCTGACGGCAAGGACGTCAAGACCTTCTCGACCGGCGACGCCACCAGTCCGCAAACGTTTAGCTATACCTATATGCCGAGTACTGATGGCCCGGTTGACCTTGCTGCCAATGTGACCGATAGCGTGCTCTATATGGCTGCGAGTAATAGCGAAACGATAAGCGGCCAATCAACTACCACTGACAACAACGGAAGTAATAATGGCGGCAGTAATGGACAGGGTGGTAGCAACGGAGGATTCAACGACGGGCCAGGCGGCGGAGGCATAACGGGTAATAATGGCCCGTAAAGCGCGCGCTACTCTTTTTCTAAAAATTGATTGAGTGCGACTCGAATATCGCTGACTCCGATCAGCAGCGGCAGTTTGACTTTGCTCTTTGAGGTCGGTCGATGGCGGCGTCAAACCCGAGTTTTTGGCTTCAGCAATCCGCTTTCCAGCGAAAGGGACACGGCGTACTTCACCGCTGAGACCGACTTCAATAGAAAAAGTCAGAACGTAGGAGATTTGATTATAATTCAATGTTATAATATACAAATAATTAAAATTCAGTCGGAGTATGCTAAGAGTTATGTTCAGACATCGACAAAATGAACAAGCGTATACGCCCGTTCCGGACTATTTAACTGACTTTCCTAAAAATTCAGACGAATCAACTCGTAGGAGTAGAAAGTCAGCAGCTGAACGGGCTCGGATTATTCTGCCCTACCTAAGCCCTTTAGTGGCGCTTATGGTTGCCGGCGTACCAACTGGAATTAAATTTGTTTCCGGACTTGCTGAAAATTCATCCGGACCGGCGCCTACTGCTGCCGGTGGGAGTGGCTGGGGAAATTCTTCAGAATGCTCCACATGTGTATCTCCGAACGATAACACAAATTATGGCACGACTTGGGTATGGGGTGCATCAGTTGATTACGGAGAAGGAGCCTGGTCAAACATACATGCCTTTCAAAATGGCAAACCATACCGCGGAGTCCTCGCTATCAGGATACCGGGTGATACCACCGAATTTGTCGAACCTCAAGTATCAGACAAAAGACCTACTAACGATTATTTGACCAAATTACCTATCGAGGAAGAGCCCCTTCAGTTTGCCATGGCAGCCAGCCCTTCTTCAGTTGAAATTGTGACCGGAGCGTTCAGTCGGCCTCAACAAGTTGACGTTGAACTAGGTGCGAGAAATTCTTTTGCAGTTTCCGTATCGAGCAGAGTTACTTGGCAGGGACCTTGGTAGTATTGCCGGTCAGCAGGTCGGTTACGCAAGATCTAGATAGTTAAAATCGGGGCTTATATTAAGTTTGTCCTGCGGGAGTTTTATTGCGTGGCGCGCGCATTAATGTTCATTCTTTTTCTAAAAACTGGTTGAGCGCACCGCGGACGTCCCTGACCCCGACAAGCATTGGCAGTTTGGTTTTGCCCTTAGAATTCGGACCGATGGCCGCTTCAAAACCAAGTTTTTTGGCTTCAGCGATCCGCTTTTCGGCAAACGGCACGTGCCGCACTTCGCCGCTTAAGCCCACTTCTCCGAAGACTACTGCATTCTGCTTCAGCTGCAGCCCTTTGGCTGCCGAACCGATGGCCATGCAGACGGCCAGATCGGCTGCCGGCTCGGTAATCCGGACCCCGCCGACGATGTTTATGTAGATGTCCTGGTCGGACAGCTGCAGTTTGGTACGCCGCTCAAGCATTGCGACCAGCAGGTTTACCCGGTTCAGATCGATGCCGCTGGCGGCACGCTTCGGGTAACCGTAGGAGGTTTTGTTCACGAGCGCCTGCACTTCAACCAGTATCGGCCGGGTTCCCTCCAGAGTGGCAAGTACTACCGATCCGTCGCTGATTTGCCGTTCAGCCAGCAGTGCGGCCGAAGGATTGCTGACCGGCTGCAGGCCGCTTTCGATCATTTCGAATATTCCGGCCTCGGTGGTTGGGCCAAAACGGTTTTTGATTGCTCTCAATACCTTAAAGCCGCCGTATCGGTCGCCTTCAAGCTGCAATACGACATCGACGGCATGTTCAAGCACTTTCGGACCAGCAATCATGCCCTCTTTGGTGACGTGTCCGACGAGTATCAACGCGGTATCGGTCTGCTTGGCAGCAGCGGTTAGCATATGGGTACTGTTGGTGATTTGCGAAACGGATCCGGCGGCTGAACTCACGGCGCTGGCGGTGACTGTTTGGAGGGAGTCTACTATCACTAGCTTGAAGGTGCCTTGCGCGATGGTGGCGGCAATATCTTCGGTCAACGTACTGCTCACGAACTGCAATCGGGATCGTACGGCGCCAAGTCGCTTCGCGCGCAAGCCAACCTGGTGCGCCGATTCCTCGGCGCTAACGTAGAGGACGTCATGTTCGGCGGCGACTGCATAGGCGACCTGGAGCAGCAGGGTGCTTTTGCCGATACCCGGCTGACCGGCCATTAGACTGACGCTGCCGGCAACCAGGCCTCCGCCGAGAACGTCATCAACTTCGCTGATATTCGTAGCGAGCCGGGGCTGATCATGTGCTATGACTTTAGCAACGGATTCAGTCGCCAGTACATTGCCCGTTGATACTTCTGAATCACTGCCCGACAGTACCGCTTCCTCCTGGATCGTATTCCATTCGCCGCACTGGGCGCAACGACCCGACCATGACGTACTAACTGCGCCGCAGTTCGAGCATACGAATCGTATAGTTGGTTTCTTAGCCATTCACTTTCCTCCCTTTGATAGCTATCGCACTGAACTTCGACGCAATGCATAAATAGTACCCATCATAGCGTGCGCACTGCGTATTGGTCCAGGAGTTTATTGTATGGTGCTTGCGCTGTTTAGCTCGGCGGACAGTTGATTTTCCTGTATAGCTACCGCGTTTCGTTCTGACACGATTTGGTTATAGCTGGTTATCAGGGAGCGTGTGTTATCCACCAGAGTGTTATAGGTGTTAACGGTTTGGTTATAGTTCGCCACTTCACTATTAAAATTACTGGTTGGTCCCGAAGCCCTGGCGGCGTCGAGCTGGCTCTTTTCGCTGTCAATGGCGCTGAGCTGCGTATTCAGATTCGATTCACTGGTGGCAATCTCGGATTTCATCTGCGCAAGCTCGGCATCGTAATTTGCTACTTCGGTCTCGCGCGAACTAAAGACCGAACGGTACTGTGCTGAAAATTGGGCAATTTCTTTGCGATCGATAAAGTAGCGTCGATAGTAGCTTTCAAGCGCCGGCGGCAAATTAAGCACCTCTGTGCCAAATACCGAATGCATCTCGTTCACGACGTCATGCGGCTCGGACTTTTTGTAGGCGGCAATCTCAGCCTGAATCGCCGAATCATGCAGAGCATGCGCATAATAGTCTTGGAGCAGACCGTCGACGTACGAACGTGTTTTCGGATCGAGCCGCTGGTAGGCGGCGTGCAGCATTTCGTGTGCTGCGGTGACTTGTTCCACCCCTTGCAGCCTGGAATCTGAAACAGTGAACAGAAAGATTCCCTGCTCGTCCGGATGGTAGCAGCCGAGCACGATGGTGTGTTCGCTCCCGGGCGGACAAGCTTGGTTGAAGGCGCTGCGTGATTGCAATACCGGATGGTTGATATAGAGCAGTGTCTTCCCGAGAGCGGTCATCCTATCGTCACCGGCTAACTGAGCAATAGCCGGCGGCGGCGTGTAGTTATGCAGCCGCCACCAGTCTAGTATGGCGTAGCGCTTAAAGTAGACCACACCGATAACCGCCCATAGTAGCGCGACCAGCAGGAGTGCCGTACGGTCGCTTATGTTTCGACGCATATCGTCAGTATATCAGAGCGGGAGCTTCGACTATTCGGTGACGGTTTCGTAGGCTAGTTTGCCGCCCTTGGTGCCGACCTGAATGATATCGCCCTTCTGGTATTTTTCGTCGAGCAGTTCGGTCGCGATTTGGTCTTCGATGGTGTCCTGGATGAGCCGGCGCAGCGGTCGGACGCCGTTCTTGGCATCGTAACCGTGATCGAGCAGATACTGCTTCGTGCTTGGCGTCAGCTGTATGCCGAGGCCGCGCTTTTGCAGCCGGGTCTGAAGTTCGGCGATCTGCAGATCGATGATCCGGAAGATATCTTTTTTGGTCAATGCCCGGAAGACAATGACTTTGTCGATGCGGTTCAGAAGTTCCGGACGCAGCATTTTCTTGAGTTCGTCCATGACCTTATCCTTGTTGCGGTCGTGCAATTCTTCCAGGTCTTTCAGCTCGTCGGCGGCTCGAGCGTGGAAGCCGAGATTAGCTTCACGCTGCAATTTGTCGGCGCCGATGTTGCTGGTCATGATGACAATAGTGTTGGTAAAGTCGATCTTCCGGCCTTTGGCGTCGGTCAGATGACCGTCTTCCAAAATCTGCAAAAGCATGTTGAAGGTGTCGGGATGCGCTTTCTCGATTTCGTCAAACAATACTAAGCTGTACGGATGGCGGCGTATCTTGTCAGTCAACTGTCCGCCTTCTTCGTAGCCGACATAACCGGCCGGGGCGCCGACAAGCCGGGCGACGTTGTGGTGCTCGCCGAATTCGGACATGTCGATTTTGACGAACGCGTCTTCCGAGCCGTAGAATTCACGCGCTAACACTCGGGCGAGTTCGGTCTTACCGACACCGGTCGGACCGAGGAAGATGAACGACCCGATCGGACGTTTTTCGCTGCCTATGCCTGATCGGTTACGGCGTACAGCCCGTGCCACTGCTTCAACCGCCTCCGGCTGACCAACAACATGTCTGCCGAGCGTTTTTTCAAGGTTGAGCAGGTATTTGGCTTCGCTGCGGATAACTTTGGTAACCGGCACACCGGTCATGCGCGATACCACCTGCGCGACATCGTCACTCGTCATGGTGAAGCGCTTCGTCTGCTTGTCGGAGGCCTGATGCTTGGTAAGCTCATCCTGAATCTGGCTGGCGCGGGTTTTGTACTCGGCGGCTTTCTGGTAATCTTCGGCCTCGACAGCCTCTTCGATGCGGGCGTTGACGAGTTTCTGCTCCTTTTGCAATTTGCGTACTTCAGGCGACGTCTTGCCTTTATCTACCCGCAAGTGAGCAGCTGTTTCGTCGAGCAGGTCAATAGCTTTGTCGGGCATGAAACGGTCGTTGATATAGCGTTTGGCAAGGTTTACGGTATCCCCGAGTACGTCATCACTGATAGTGACGCCGTGAAATGCTTCGTAGTGCTTTCGTAGTCCCTTAAGGATGGCCAGAGTTTCAGGAACGGTTGATTCGGGAACTTGAACCGGCTGGAAGCGCCGCTCCAGGGCCGCGTCTTTTTCGATGTATTTTGTATACTCGGCGGTAGTCGTCGCGCCGATTAGCTGAATTTTACCGCGGGCCAGGGCCGGCTTTAAGATGTTGCCGGCGTCCATCGAACCTTCGGCCGAACCGGCACCAACAATGAGATGCAGCTCGTCAATAAAGATAATGGTGCGCTTGTCCTTTTCGAGCTCGGCCATAACTTTCTTGAGCCGTTCCTCGAATTCACCGCGGTACTTCGTGCCCGCGACCATGCCGGCCAGATCAAGCATGACGATGCGTTTGTCGAGCAGACTGTCGGGCACGTCTTCATTGATGATGCGCTGTGCCAGACCTTCTACGATGGCCGTCTTGCCGACACCGGGTTCACCGATAAGTACCGGATTGTTCTTGGTACGACGGTTAAGAATGGTGACGACGCGCCGTATCTGATCCTCGCGGCCGACCACCGGGTCAAGCTTGCCGTTTCGGGCCATACCGGTCAGATCAGTGCCATAAATATCAACCGCACCTTTGTGCTGGCGCTTACCTCGGCGGGAAGTGCCGGTTGAGGTACCTTCTTCTTCAAATTGCTGGCGGTTCATGAGCTGTTCAATTTCGTTCATGAGCGCGTCTATGTCAATGTTCATGTCGCGCAGCAAGACGGTGGCCCGGGCATTTTTCTGGCTCAAAATGCTGTACAGAATGTGCTCGGTACCGCAATATTCCTGCGCGTAATCCTGGGCGGTATCATACGCCATCTTAAGAGTAAGCTTGGCAGTTTCGCTGAGACCTTTCGCCCCCATATTGATAACCAGACTCTTGGGCGTCAAGTTCAACGCCATCCGCGCTTTGTCGAGCGTAATGCCGGCGTTGCCGAGTATTTTTGCGCCCATACTACTATCCTGGGCCAACAGCCCGAGTAATAAATGCTCAGTGCCAACGTAAGCACTGCCGGTTCCCCGAGCTATGGCGTCGGCGTGCTTAAGGCTTGCCAGCGCGTTGTTCGTTAAATGATTCAAAAATTCTTGGAAATCTTGCGATCCGGGCATCATAATAGTTACCACCTTTCAAAACTGAGACGATAAACCCATTATTCGTCTCGTAAACCTATTGTCGGATTTAGTCGCCCGCCGAAGTAGTTGCCCTTTTTATCCAAGCGGGCGGTTATTTATCCGCCGATAAACATAATATCGCGTTTAGCACTCACCCGTCAAGAGTGCTAATAATTATTTTTCGTCACTGTTGAACGGCTACACTGCCCCAAAAGAACATTACTTTTTTGGGTACTATGTCTTGCGAGCCATAAAGTTGCCGGCGCAGGGTTAGGCAGGCAGTTGCTATTGCGGGCTCGCAAAGTCGGTTTTGTAGGCTGCCAGCGACAGCGGATAACTTGAACTAAGCTTCAGTATACCGTTGTCGCCTTCGTCAAAATACGACTGGAACGCGACGTCATGATTACGGACAAACGCGCCAATGCCTGACGTATAGTAGGGGTCGTCGCCGAAGCCGCCGCTTACCGCGACCGAGTCCCCCCATTGCGGCAAGCTCATAGGTTTGCCGTGTTGCTTGGCAAAGGTTTCAATGGCATTAAGTCCACCCGGCTCTGCTTCTAATTGGCTGAACGTTGCATCGGAAGCGGCTTTAGGAGGATTGGCGGTACAGAAAGCGTCATATTGATCGAGTCCAATAATATCGACATAAGAATCACCGGGGTAATACTGCGAAAATGGCTCGTTTATATAGCAGGAGTTCGGATTCCAGTCGAACAAGAACTGCGCGCCGGCCACGGCTCGCATAGCCGTAACTTCATGGGCGTAGCATTGTGCCCAAGCTGACATTTCCTGATTCGTGGTGCCCATAGAGTCTGGCTCTCCGAGGCCGTTCATCTCATAACCTAACCGTATGACCGAGTTACCAAAACCCGCCGCCACTAAATTTTGGGCAAATGTTGTAGCGAATGTGTTGTACAGGCCGGCGTCGCAGGAGCGTTCCCAGCTTAATGGATTACTTAGGTTCTGAAGTGAGCTGGGAATGAGGTCCTGGGCAATGACTAATTGCCTGGTCGACGGGCTCCCAGCCACCCACTGGGTAAAACCATATTGCGCTTTGGTAAACGATGGAGATTCCCATGAGGCCCAGCCCGGCATGTTGGCGTTGGTCGTTTCCAGGCAGTTGAATGTCATGCCAGTCAATTGCTGGGCGTCCGTAAGTGCTTTCATAGTTGCACCATTCGTTCCGTCTCCCACATAAATGCAGTTTGATTTCGAATCGTCACCGATTAGTGCGGGGGCGGCGTGGGTACCGACCAGCAACCGGATTCCGAATGCCGCAAAAATTAGCACAAAAGTTGCTGCGGCGCTCAAGGACAGCCACCGATACTCTGTCACGAATGACCACTTGGTCTTTTTTGACTTTACTTCGGTCGAAAGTTTGTTGTTAGTATCCATAAGCATTTCAAGTATAAAGCTCGTAGCCCGTCGGTCGCAACGTTAGCACCTCACGTGTCTTTTGCGCCATTGTTTGTCTTTCATGATACCTGGTGATTGCCACTGCGCAAAGCATATTAATTTACCTCGTTTACCGTAAAGCCATTGCCGGTGCCGTTCAACTTCGTAGGTGATTCTTCGAGATTCCCGGTAGCATCGCTCGTCATGGTAACAGGTGACGGAACGGTAGCGCCTATAACTTCAGAAACACCATTGGCGGTAGTTTTTCCGTCTTCAAACTTGACACTACCAAAGTTATCGATAGTTTCCAAGTTGTTATGGTCGCCAGCTACGTCTTCCTCGATCCACTCGGCAGATTGATACAGGGAAGAATAGTTTACATCTTTAGAGTAGGACTCGTTATCTGTTACATCTTTTATCGTAATATTCCAATAACCGGTCGATATCATCGATACTGAACCGTACATCGTATCTCCTGCGTGAATGGTTATGCTCGGGATATAAACAGTATCGGCGGGATAAAGCTCATACCACGCTTCCCTGTCAACCTGTCCATTATTTATATCATCATCCGAGCCGGTCTGTATTATACTTTCTTCTGCGTTTGTCCAGCCACCGACACCTACCCATGCGGAATCCCCCGATCCGTTCGGAGAGCTGGTTGAAGGGTTAGGTACGATCCATTCTCCGGATGCCGCCGTAAAAGTCTTATTGAGCGCCACGTAACCCGACCAGTTATCTCCGCTATATTGAGGGCCGTAATTCCAGACGGCGGTAGTGGATGTGCCGGTTTTCGGTGTTGATTTGGGCGCAGGCTTGACGGTTTCGATCTTAACCGGTGTCGGGGAATAGGCCGGCCTTACGGGTGTCGTGGCCTTGGGCTTGGTTACAGTTGTTTTCGGTTGTGGTTTGGCTGTAGCCTTGGGCTTGGTTGCAGTTGTCGTTGTTGACGTCGGTGTAGTGCCTGACTGCTGCGGTGATTGCTGGGCAGATGCAATTTGCGCAGGTTTCTTGGGTTGCCAAAACTTACGCGTAAGGTCATAAAAACCGAAAACGGCTGCCGCTACCCAAACCCCTACGAGGATAACCAGGACTAATTTGAATATGAACGGTTTTTTGTCTTGGCCCATTTTATCTATGATTTATTGACTAGTACTATTAAAGCAGATATTTAAAGCACAAGCATCTTTTTCGTCCCGATCGATCCATCCCGGGCCACTCAGCAGATTATGTTCAAGCGCCCTTTTACTGCAAAACCAAAGTTTTGCTGAATGGTTTGCCGGGTAAGGGCTGCAGTGTCGGTATGATTCTTTAACGCCGGGGGTTCAGCGTTTGAACCGGCGCTTTTTCGTCGAAAGTTAAGTACTAATCGCCATGTTCCTCAATTGCTTCGAGCAATTCGTTTTCTAATTCGGTCTTTTTCTTGAGTTTTGGAGCCTTGGCGGGAGATTCGGGCTGTGCTGCCGGTTTCTCTTCAGGCTGGCGCAATTTTTCGGATTCAATATCGATCTCAAATCCGGTCAGTTTGCTGGCCAGGCGAACATTCTGGCCGCTTTTGCCGATGGCGATGCTGAGTTGATCCTCGGGGACAATTACTCGAGCTTTGTTTTTGGCCTTATCGAGTTCGACACGGCCCACTTTAGTCGGACTGAGTGCGTTGGTGATATAAGATACAGGGTCTTCATTCCATACGATGATATCGATTTTCTCCTGTTCGCCGACTTCGCTCATGACGGCGTTGACACGCGTCCCGTGGCCGCCAACGAAGGTACCGACCGGATCAACTCCCGGCACATTGCTGGCAACCGCGATCTTGCTGCGAATGCCGGCTTCGCGGGCTATACCCTTGATTTCAACCGCACCATTTTCCATTTCGGGCACTTCAGCGCGGAACAACCATTCGAGAAACTGCGTATTACCACGGCTGACGACGAGTTGCGGGCCGCGGAAATCCCGTTCGACATCTTTCAGGTACACTTTTAAACGCTGGCCGGGGTAATAGTGTTCACCCTGGATTTGTTCGCTGCGCGGCATAATTCCTTGGGCCTTGCCGAGGTCAACGCGCACGATGTTGGCTTCAACTCGCGACACCGATGCATTAATGACGGTACCGATTTTATCCTCATATTCACGCATAACAATCTCACGTTCGGCTTCGCGCAAGCGCTGCAGGATCACCTGTTTGGCGGTCTGGGCGGCGACGCGGCCGAAGCTGTTGACGTTTTCATGGACTTCAACCATGTCTCCAACTTTGGCGTCTTTTCGCATGGTTTGGGCCTTGCTCAGGGTTATTTCGTAGGCCGTGTTTTCAACCTGCTCGACCACTTCTTTGCTGATGAAGGCTTCCACGTCCCCGGTGTTAAGGTTCATACTTATGCGGACTTCCTGCTCGCGTTCGCCGTAATCGCGACGATAAGCTGCCGCCAGTGCCTGCTCGACAATTTCCTTGACGGCGTCTTCCGGCAGGTTTTTTTCTTCGGCGATGGTTCGGATCGCGAGCGCCAACTGCTTCATGTCAAAATCCATAGCTGTTTCCTTTCTTACTTAGTGTGCATTTGACTTCTTATGAAAAAAGCCGACCGCGTTGGCCGACTTGCTTGTCTAGCAAAGTTTAGCAGTACAAGTATTCCGTTGTCAAATCGTCATCTGATAAACAGCTTGCTAGTTCGACATGATACAATTTGACTATATGAGTAAAGAAGTCCGCCGACTGTATGCCCAGTTTCAGCCGGAGAACTATAAACTATGGCTCGATCCTAATCGAAAAACCCGGAAAATCACCGGCCATGTCACGATCACCGGGCGTAAAGTCGGGCGGCCGAGCCAGCGGCTTACTTTCCACCAGCACGGCCTGACAGTAACTAAAGCTACCATCACCTTTCATGACAAAAAGGGCGACAGAACTTTAGAGGTTGAACGTCTTAATAATCAGAACAGCCTTGATGAAGTACGCTTGCATACCGATGCTATGGTCTATCCTGGCGCTTACACGGTATACATGGAATTTACCGGCAACATCGACGACAATATGCACGGTGTGTATCCGTGCAATTTCGAACTCGACGGCAAGCCGCTGCAACTGATTGCCACGCAATTTGAAAGCCACCATGCGCGGGAAGCGTTCCCATGTATTGACGAGCCCGAGGCAAAGGCGACGTTCGATCTTGTCCTGCTGACTCCCGAAGGTGATGCGGTTATTGCCAACACGCCTGAAAAAAGCCGCAAAATCGTCGGCGGGATGCGGGAAACCGTATTTGAAACGACCCCCGCGATGTCCTCGTATCTGCTTGCATTTGTCTACGGCAAAATGCGGCACAAGGACACTACTACGGCCAGCGGTACGCTCGTTCGCATATGGGCGACCTCTGCTCAACCGGCGGACTCGCTCGACTACGCACTCGACCGCGCAAAAGCGGGCATAGAATTTTTTGAACAATATTACGGCGTTGCTTATCCACTCGCCAAAGCCGACCATGTCGCTCTGCCGGATTTTTCAAGTGCCGCAATGGAGAACTGGGGGCTAATCACCTATCGCGAACCGTTTTTACTGGCTGAGCCAGAATCCGTTTCGCTAGGAACCAAGGAGTTCATTACGCTCGTCACTGCACACGAGCTATCACATCAATGGTTCGGAAATCTGGTGACTATGCGCTGGTGGGACGATCTGTGGTTGAATGAGAGTTTCGCCAATGTCATGGAATATGTGGCAACCGACAAGCTGGAACCTGACTGGCATATCTGGTATACGGCCGTGGCGTCAGACGGATTGGCGGCATTGCGCCGTGACGCCATTGACGGTGTGCAGGCGGTCAAAGTAGCCGTGCATCATCCGGATGAAATTTCCACTTTATTCGATCCTTCGATTGTGTACGCCAAGGGCGGCCGCTTGATCCGGATGCTCATGCAGTATGTCGGTGAAGAAGATTTTCGTAAAGGTCTCAAACTTTATTTCACGAAGCATGCTTACGGCAATACTGCCGGCCGTGATTTATGGGAGGCGCTCGGCGCGGCCAGCGGCAAGGATATCCCGAGTTTTATGGAACCGTGGTTGACTCGTCCTGGTTACCCGGTGCTGAGCGTCACGCAAAAGGGTAAGCAACTGCATATCGAGCAAAAGCACTTCCTGCTTGACCCGAAAAAAGCCGATGCACAGCGCGTCTGGCCTGTACCGCTCCTGTCTGAAACTCCTCAAATTCCACAACTGTTGAGCGAAAAGAGTGTGGATGTCGATTTGTCGAGCGACGATTTTGTACGAATCAACCAAGGTGCCGTCGGCCATTACATCGTTCACTATGCCGAACCGGCTCACCGGGCGGCGCTCGCGGAGCAAGCAGAAAAGCAGACGCTTGATGTCCCGGAACGTCTGATGCTATTGAATGACAGCTCGTTGCTCACACGTACGGGTATTGGGTCGTTTGCCGACACGCTTGCACTCCTGCAATATTACGCGGGCGAAACCAACGATGCGGTATGGGACATCATGGCGCTGGTTTTAGCCGATGCCCGACGTTTTATCGATCTTGACGAAACATTAGAACTGAAAATGAAAGCGCTCGCTAAACGGTTGACCGGGAAACTGTACGATAAACTTGGATGGACGGAGGGCGAGAAAGACTCAGCCGAAACCATTAAGCTGCGGGCAACCATTGTGGGCCTGAGTGTTTACGGCGAGAACAAGCAGGCGATCGATACCGCGCTCAAATTGTTCGAGGCTTATAAAAAAGACTATTCGGCGGTAGCGGCTGAGCTCCGCAGTATTTGTTTCGGGGCTGCCGTTCGTCATAATGCTCCCGGAGCTGTTGTATATCTGCTTGATTTAAACGAAAAAACTTCCAACGCCGATTTGCAGCAGGAAATCCTGGCAGCCCTTACGCTGACGACCGATCAAGACGTAGCGAAGATACTGCTCGGTAGACTTACGGACAGTACCAAAGTACGTCAGCATGACGTCGACCATTGGCTAGCTTATTTGCTTCGCAATCATCATGTGCGCGATTTGGCCTGGGAATGGCTCCAAAGTCATTGGGTGTGGATCGAAGAGACTTTCGGCGGCGACAAAACCTACGATAACTTTCCCCGTTATGCTGCCAGTGCATTCAATACGCAGAAATATTTGGATGAATACCGTGTATTCTTCAAACCCATGCAGCATATCCCCGGCTTGGCGCGTAACATCGCCCTGGGGAAGGAAGAGTTGGTGACACGCGTGGCCTGGCTTGAGCGCGACCTTGCATCGGTTGAAAAGTTTTTCAATGACATTCCGGCCTAGATTGTTTTTAAGGAAATTGTAAATAACGTTCGTAACTGGCCTGAATTGCGGACTAACTACTACAACACTGCCCTGGTTGTCTTCGCTTACTTGGCTTATGGTGGCAAAAGCAGTCAGGGTCGGATTCCGATAAAAGTTTGAACAGGTTTGAATGATTGGCGATGTAATACGCACACCCCATGCCTTTGCAGCATGTCCCGGTGGAGCGCCGTGCCGTAGCCGACATGTCGTTCAAAGTAATATTCCGGATGCCGCGATGCAGCAACACTCCGCATCCAGCGATCGCGGGCTACCTTGGCGATAATACTTGCCGCGCTAACCGCTGGCACGGACGAGTCGGCTTTCACGATTGCTCTTGCCTGCGGGTTGCCTGCTAAGAAATTATAATTGCCGTCGACTATCAAATCATCATAAGGCACCGTTATGGCCGCGATCGCCCGCTGCATCGCCAAGCGCACGGCTTCGGTGAGCCCGAGCTGATCAACTTCTGCCGGCGTCACCCAGCCGAGACCAATGTCGGCCGCCTCCAGCTTGATTTCAGTGGCCAATGTCTCGCGTCGTATCTTACTCAGAAGCTTGGAATCGCGTAAGCCTGCGATTGGAACATCAAACGCCACCGCTCCCGCCACTAACGGGCCGGCCCAGCATCCGCGCCCGACTTCGTCGACCCCGACTATCATGTATTTAATTATAGCTTCTTGTGTGAATAAATTATCAGACAAAGCACGCAATTGTTGGTATAATAAAACGCTAATATGACCGCAATAGCCACCGAAAGATTAGCTCCAGGCGAAATGATGCCGCCCCCCGGTTTCGAAGAAAGAATCGACGCCTTGATGGAGGAGCTGGACTCGTCGCTTACTGAAGACGTCAATGCCTTTTATCAGGCGGATGTGGAACGCGTGAAGATGGAACGCGGTTACATTACTCTGTCCCGCGATGAAATTTTGCGCCGGGACAGAAATTATCTCCGGCTGTATCTCACTGACGTGCTGCTTATGCATGAGCAGGAACCGGATTGTATCGTCACTGCCGCTAAGGACCTGGATTATACCACTACCTTCACGGATGACTGGGGAGAGCGGAAAGTCAGGCCGGCATTTGTTATCGGCACCAACAAGCTGCGCGACTTACTTGGCAATCAATTTTCTTTAGAGGTCATCAGTACCTTGCCGCAACTTTATCAGGAGCATGAAATACCCAAGTTATTCTTGGAAGCCGGGATTAAAAAAGAAGTGGTTGACGATATGGTTGCCAACGGGCTAATGTTCAGTACGAAAGATGGCAGATTCTCCGCAAATCCCGAAAGCCAAACGAAACTCGGGGTTAACAGCGACAGAAGACGCAACAGGTCGCGATACGAAGACAAGGACCCAGTAGGCTACCCGGCGAAATTCGAGGTTTCAACTGAAGGGGAAATCGAACAGGTGCATGATACGGTCAGAAAAGTGCGAAGTATCCTTCCGATTGTTGATAAAGAATTGCTGCCCGGCCTCGTCAAACTTGACCCGTCGTTATTTTACGATTTAAAGCTCTGGGTGCTCCGACAACAACTGGAAGAGGAAGACGAGGCATGGTCTAACGTGGACCTGGATAGCATATTGGGTGTTGACCCTACGGAATTTGGCTACCCGGAAGCGGATGAGTTGCCGGTACGAAGGGCCATCGTTTATTTTGATGACTTTGCCGCGGCCCAAATCGTCGACCCGCTGCACTCCCGGCTGCGTGCTTGCCATGTTGATTGGGACGCCATGTTCTTTCTGATTGATTACCCAAAGAATGCTCTTAGAGTCCAAAATTCTGTCTATATTAGAGAGGAATTGAGAAAAATACAGTAAATACGGATAAACGGATAATGATCCGTTAGTCTTGTTTTTCGCGGGCGGCGAGAGCGGCTTCAGCCTTGGCTTCAAGCTTAGCTTCTTCCTTGGCTTTTTTGGCAGCTTCGGCTTCGGCGGCCTTTGCGGATTCCTCTCGCAGCTTGGCTTCCTCGGCCTCGGCGGCTTCATCACGAATTGTGTTCACCGCTTCGCGGTCAAAGTCTACGCCGGTCAAACGGGCGGCTTTTCCGGTTCGCTGGCGCATGTAGGACAGATAGTTACGGCGGACTTTGCTGCGCTTGGTGACTTCAACTTTCAGTACGAGCGGGCTGTGCATGAGAAAACTTTTTTCCACGCCGACACCGCTGGCAATGCGGCGCACGGTGATACGGTTCATGTGTCTGCCCTTATTTCCAGTTCGGATTACGAGCCCCTGGAAGATCTGCACGCGCTCTTTATTGCCTTCGCGGATTTTCTGGTGCACTTTCACGGTGTCGCCGCTGCGCACATCAACTACTGCAGACTTCTTAAACTGCTTCTCGATTTTCTGGACAACAGACTCCATAGCTTTCTCTAATTACCAACCTTATAATTTTTCAGTTACTGAAGAGTATACCACATCTGTTTATGACATTCAAATGCGACGTAGTATCTCACAACCTTTGCAACCAAAAAGGTAGGCAACCTACGCTGTAAGTGTCAAAAGCTAACAGAGAGGAGCCTACCATGGCCTATTCTACCAACCCTTACCTTCCTAAGGCGAGAGCAACCGCATTGCGCTTGCTACTGCTTGAGAGAATGCCACTATCTGTTGTTGCAGATCGCAGTGGCGTACACCGCACTACCATCTGGCGCTGGCTTTGTAAGTGGCGAAAGCTCAATGAGCATCGCCAGTTCACCAATGACAACCGCACTAGCCGAATAGTTGGTACGTCGTTCCGCTGGGCAGATGCTCATTGGAGTATCCCAACTGAGCGTGCCCAGCCGCATGGCCATGCCAAAGCCATTCCTGCTGCGGTGGTACGGCAGGTCCTGGCCGTACGCCGGAAGCTCGGCAGGTGTGCTGAGGTGGTATGGCACCATCTGGTAACCGTACTTGGCGTACAAGTGTCACTGAGCAGTGTCAGACGTATTCTCAAGCGCGCTGGCCTTGCTGTCGGAAGGAGGAAGCGAGTCCGTCCCGACAATCCGCGGCGTCCGCGCGTCACCAAACCCGGCGAACTGGTCGAGACGGATACTATTCACCATGTGGATCCGGCAAGCGGCAAAAGGCTGTACTACTACACCGTCATTGATCTGTTCACCAGGATGACGCATGTTACCTTGGCACCAAAGCTCAGTCCAGGACTGGCTGCACGGGCGGTGTTGGAAGCACAGGACGCTTGGGACTTTCCACTGCGCATCGTACAGACCGACAATGGCCCGGAGTACGGACGCTACTTCGAACAGGTCTTGAGAAGCCACGGCATTACTACGAGACACACCAGGCTACATCGACCCAATGACAACGCTCACATTGAGCGCTTTAACCGGACTATCCAGACTGAATGCATTGGGTACTTCTGGCGCCGGAGCGTTCCGCTCCAGCACCAGCGAGATACGCTTACCGCGTATCTCGACTACTACAATACGAGACGAGTACACTTAGGCATACAGCTGCAGGTACCTACTGAAATGTTGCAAAGGTTTTGAGTTTTATACGATGCGATACAATAAGCGTATGACTGATTACAATAAACTCGCACTTCAAAAACATAAAGAGCTCAAGGGCAAAATCGCTTTGGCGAATAAAGACAACGTTGACAGCAAAGAAAAGCTCAGTACGTATTACACGCCAGGTGTCGGAGCGGTCAGTAGCTATGTGGCCGAACATCCGGATGAAGCTCGGGATTATACATGGCTCAACAACAGCGTGGCGGTGGTAAGCGATGGATCGGCTGTTCTCGGCCTCGGTAATATCGGCCCGTACGGAGCCTTACCGGTTATGGAGGGCAAGTGTATGCTGTTCAAGCAGTTCGGCCGTATTGATGCGGTGCCGATTGTGCTTGATGTGCACACAGCTGACGAGATTGTTGCGGCGGTCAAAGCGATCGCGCCAGAGTTTTGGCGGTATCAACCTGGAAGACATTGCTGCGCCGGTTTGCTTCGAGGTCGAAGACCGGCTAAAAGCCGAACTGAGTATTCCGGTCATGCACGACGATCAGCACGGAACGGCAGTCGTTTGCCTGGCCGCTCTCATCAACGCCTGCAAAGCCACCGGCCGCAAACTGGCCGACTGCAAAATTGTAATTGCCGGCGCCGGTGCAGCCGGCGTAGCGATTGCCAAACTCATCAAAAATTATGCAAATCCGCGAATGATAGTGGTCGACAGCAAAGGGATTATCAGTCGGGATCGTACTGACTTGAACGAATCGAAGCGAAATTTGCTGGAAATTTCCAACCTTGCGAATATTTCCGGCCAGCTCGAAGCAGCCCTGGCTGGTGCTGACGTGTTTATCGGTGTGACCAAAGCTAATGTACTCAGTGGCGATATGGTCAAAACCATCGATAAAGATCCGATTATCATCGCGATGGGCAAACCCGGTGCCGGAAATCATGCCGGACGAAGCCAAAAAAGCCGGTGCCGCGGTTATCGCTACCGGCCGCAGTGACTTTCCGAACCAGGTTAATAATTCCCTGGCCTTCCCTGGTATTTTCCGGGGCGCGCTCGACCGCCATGTTCGCCAAATTACGGATGAACATAAAATCGCCGCCGCCGAAGCCTTAGCCGCACTTATACCAAACCCGACACCGGACAAGATTATCCCGGGCCCGTTTGACGCCGGAATACTTGAAGCCGTCTCCGGCGCAATAGTTTAGCCTACGACGCGATAGACTTCTTCGAGCGTCGTCTGGCCGGCCAGGGCCTTTAGAACGCCATCCTGCAGCATGGTGCGCATGCCGCTGCGGACGGCCGCGGCTTCGATCTCCTGCGAAGATAGTACGATTTTGGCCGTTTCGAGCAGCTGCCGGATTTCGCCGGTCATTATGAATTGCTCGCGAATGGCCAACTGACCACGGAAGCCGTACGGATTTTCAGAGGAACTGCCGGGTTTATAGAGCTGCAAATTATCGAGGTTTGGCCGCTCAACCGATTCGGGCAGGCTGTCGACGACCTGGCGCAATTTGATCATGGTCTGCTCATCGGGCTGATAGACTTGCTTAGTGGTGTCATCAAGACGTCTTACAAGACGTTGCGCCATAACCAAACGAATTGCCGCAACGAACAATGGGTTCTGGCCAATCACGTCCATGAGCCGGGTCAGTGCGGCCGACGCGCTTGAGGCATGAAAGGTACTGAGCACCAGATGTCCGGTCAGAGAAGCCTGCAGGGCAGTGCGCGCCGTGTCGCTGTCCCGGATCTCACCAACCATTACGATGTCCGGGTCAAGCCTGAGCACGGCCCGCAGTTTGGCTGCAAACGACTCGTCATTCCCCTTCTCGCTGGAGCGCACCGAAATTTGCGTGATGCCGGGAAATTGGAATTCAACCGGGTCTTCAATCGTAATGATCTTTTTGTCTTCCGAGTTTAACGTATTGAGCATGGAGTAGAGTGTGGTGGTTTTTCCGGAGCCGGTCGGACCGACGGCCATAACCAGACCGCTCGGCTTGTCGATAATATCATCGACGACCTTACGTTCCTGCGGGCTCAAGCCGAGCCGATCAAGCGTGTACATGCTTGCTTCCATGTTAAACAAACGCATCACCACGTCCATGCCATTTATAGTGGGAACGGTTTCGAGACGAACATTCACGTCGACGTTGTGACCGTCGGCCATATGAATTCGCTGGGCAATGTGTCCCTGTTGGGCTTCATCACTCGAAGTCGACACGTTGCCGGCACTGGCAATGGCCGAAAGCAATATGCGGTATTTTTCATTAGTGAGATGGGCGATCGGGTGCAAAACACCGTCAATCCGGAGTCTGATGCGTACGAAATCCGGCTGAGTTTCAATGTGGATGTCCGATGAACCGAGCTGATGCGCCTGGTTAACGAGATACGCCAGCATGTCATCGGCCCGCACTTGTTCGAGTACGTTGGAAACGTTTTGGACAAGCTCCTGGGTACCGGCGGTGTTCAGCGCAATATCCTGGTACACGACCTGCTTGGGCGGATCGTACAGGTGCATATAATCGCGGAAGCCGGTGTCGGAAATTAACGCAAACGTTACGCGCTGATCGGCGAACCGCTGAATAAGACCGTTCATGGTTTGCTGTGAGGTCGTTGTCGTGATGCCGAAATGAATGTTGCTTTTATCGGCTTGAATCGGTATGATCCGCAAACGGTACAACTCTTCTTTAGGCAGTATGTGTGGATACAGGATCTTATTCGTGATCTGCGACGTGTTGGTATAGTTAAACCGCAATAGCTGCGCGCGACGTTCTGTCGCCCGCTCCTCGTCCAGCCGGGCATCTTCACTCATGCCAGTCATTATAACCGCAAGCGGATTTATTTAAAAACGCCCGATTACCGAGCATTATCAATTAACCTAGCTCCGAGTTTCTAAATGACTGAAATCGATGTAGCTTGCTAGTGCTAGTACGCGGTCATAAGTTACCATAATGAATGTGCGGGAAATTATTCTGATTACCCATAATCTTCGAAGTTGCCACAATGTTGGTTCTTTGCTTCGAACGGTTGATGGACTTGGCGTCGATAGGATATATCTGACCGGCTATACGCCTTACCCCGCCATGGCTGACGATTCGCGTTTGCCCCACGAAGCCGCAAAAATTGGCCGGCAAATCCACAAAACGGCGCTTGGCGCCGAAGACTTCGTAGCTTGGGAACACGCAAAAGACGTCCATACAACCATCCGCGAACTTAAGGCAAAGGATTTCACGGTAGCCGCACTCGAGCAAGTGCGATCCGCTATACCTTTACCTGATTTTCAGCCGCCGGATAAAGTTGCGATCGTAGTTGGCCGTGAAGTCGAAGGCCTTGAACCGGATGTACTCAACGCCTGTGACTTTGCCGTAGAGATTCCAATGCTTGGCAATAAAGAGTCGTTCAACGTTGTGCAAGCTGCCGCCATGGCCATGTACCACTGCCGCTATCCCGGGCGGCTACATTAGCAATAGTTTATGGTTATGGTATACTTTATGGCATAACCAGAAAAGAAAAACATTATGGTACTCGTAGCTAAATCCAAACCAAAACCAAGTACGACCATCCACCACAAAAGACGCGTTGGGGCGCATCACCGGCCGACCAAGCATTATGCGAAACCGTACCTCCCCTATTTACCGCTTGTACTCATTGTCGCTGCCAGCCTCTGGACAAATGCTTTCTGGTCGCATCAACACACGAGTGTTTTGGGTTTTGCGACTGATGTAAGTAGCCCCCAACTCCTCATTGACACGAACGCTCAGCGGCAGAGTCATCACGAAGGGCCACTGGTACTGGACAGCGATTTAATGACCGCTGCGCAGACCAAAGCCAACGATATGGCCGCGCGTAATTACTGGTCGCACATTACTCCCGATGGCAAAACGCCGTGGACATTTATGACGACTGCCGGTTATCAATATGCGGCCGCCGGGGAAAACTTGGCATATGGTTTTTCCTCGAGCAATGCTGTCTTGAACGGTTGGATGCACAGCCAGGAGCATCGTGCCAATATTCTCAACGCCGCCTATTCGCAAGTCGGCTTCGGTATCGCTGACTCGCCGAATTATCAGGGCAACGGCCCAGAGACTATAATCGTCGCCATGTACGGTGAACCTGCCGGCAGCGTACTTGGGGCGGCAACCAAAACATCTGAGGGGCCGACAATAGCCAATACGTCGCCTGCGCAAGCCGGCGTGCAGCCCGGTTCGGAGCGTTTTGCACGTATCCAGCTCTTAACCGGCAATACCTCGTGGGTTCTCTTTGCTATCTCGATATTCGGCACCACCGCAGTATTGTGGCTTATCGCCCGCCATGTGATGGCCTGGCGCCGCATGGTATCAAATAGCGAGCAATTTATCATCAAGCACCGTGCGCTCGATGTCGTCATTATGAGTATTGCTATGCTTAGCTTTATCCTGAGCCGTAGCGCCGGGCTGATACGCTAGATGGTGTGTTATAATTTCGTGCCGTGAACAAGGATGTTAAATACACGGTTGCGGTTATATTAAAGCGATCTTCGCAAGATAACGAATTTCTCGTGGTTAAAAGGCCTGACGATGATCCTGATTTGCGTGGTTCATGGGGCTTGCCGGCCACATCACTGCACCCAGGTGAAATACCCGAAGTATGCGCTCGGCGGATCTGCAATATAAAGCTCGGTTGCGATGCCGAGCCAACGCGGTTTCTCGGCATCATGTTCCAACGTCGCAACAGTATGATATTTTTCTGATGGATATTGAAATGGAACTTGTGGGCGATTCGCAGCCCGATATCTTGAAAGCAAATACCACGCAGACAAAATACGTCGAACAAAAATGGACGAACGACCCCATGACGTTGATGCCCGCCGCCCGAAAAGGCTCATGTTGTGCCAGTATATTTCTTACCGATCGCGGCTTACTCGACCGCTCGGAGTGGATTAACTCGCTTGAGGGTTCAGATTTAGTCGCCTAACCTATTTGACAGGGCATACCTGATAAACAAGGTGACTACCTCTCTCTCATACTTGACTGGCATCATACCAAGCGTGCACTCTGTCGAGATGCGAATGTATATCAATAACTTCGACATCTATAGGGTATAGCATGCCATTATCGTCATAAGCCCAGTTATCATACTGACTTGCTTCAGCAAGGTTCAGAACACCTACGGGTGAACCGGCAGGTATTGTTTCATTCCATGGGCAAGGCTCAGTCGGCAGATAGGCGGGATCTACCCGACGACACCACTCAGGTAAAAAGGCTCTGGCTGAAAATATGGATGAGCCATCCGGGGGAACATATTGTCCAATGTTATGTAGGCGGGGTGATACCGCGAATAACTGGTAGCGGTGAGCCTCGCTGTCTCGTTCATATACTCCCCACTGCGTGTCCGGATGGAGAATACCTGCGGCCGTAAGGTAACGTACCATAGCTAGGGCTGGAGCAACGTCTTCTATTTTCGGAATGCTGAGCGAACGCCTTTTAATATATAAGTAGGAATTCCCGTCTTCAGCCAGGAAAGTGCCGCGTTTTCCGTGCGCATACCCTTGATCCCTTCCCCAATCTTCGAACTCTTCCATGGTCAGAATTCCAGGTGGTATGTGTTTATCTCGATCGTGTTGCGTCGCCTCATTGGTCAACGCTAACCGACCGGCAGAAGTTGGCAACGAGGCGGCCTCACTTTGGTCTTCAGGGCGATGACGGAGACGAAAACGTTTCGGTGGTACCTCGCGCGCGCCGTACTGAGTTCGGCGGGGAAACATATAACTAACTATAGCATGATGAGAGTATTAAGTCAAACTTAGCTTTGAAGGTATAGTTGCCTCGCGAGCTAGTCCGTAAGACTCATGACGTCATTTCTCATTAGTGGACTTTAACGTTGGCTGAGCCGACGAGCTCACTAAAGGCCGATAGTGTCTCGGGAGTTTCTTGCACTCCACTCGGCAGCTTAATAATTTGTTTAGAATCGCCGTCGCCGAGTACGAGCACTACATCGGTCGGACCGTGGTTTTCATCGATAGTGGCTTTGAGGGTCAGTAATAATTGCTGGTCCTTGGTGTCGGGCAGACGGATATAGATTTTAGGCGGGCTCTTGATGGTACTCGTCGCATTCAACTTCACGCTGGCGGTTGTGGTAGAAGATTTTTTTGCGCCTGGAAGCTTTAGTTTTTTACCAGTCGGCTGATAGCTGGATGCCTGTTCGTGTGTGACTTCCCGCGCGTCATCGACCATTACCTTAACTTCCTGCCCTATGTTACCGTCACGGTCTTTGGCGGAGACTTTACCGCGCACCAGTACGACGCGGTCCCGCTCCCACAGTCCGAGCGTCCGCTGATAGCTGTTCGGAAACAGAATAATTTCAACCTCACCGAACTGATCTTCGATTTTGATAAACGCCATCTTTTGGCCGTTCTTTGTGGTAATTTCCCGAATATCGGATATCGCACCGCCAACGCTCACCGATTTGCCGTCATGTTCGGGCTTTAGGTCATTAATCGGCATCGATTGTTCGCTCAGGAAATTTTCATACAGTTCAAGCGGATGCCTGCTCAAATACAAGCCGAGAAGTTCGCGTTCCCAAGTGAGCTGTTCGTGCTGGTTAATCTTGGGAGCGGCCTCGTCGAGCTTGAGTTGCGGTTTAACGACCGCCACATCTTCTATGACGTTACCGAACAAGTCTGTTTGACCGCTCTGGGCGTCCTTTTGCACACGGGAACCGAATGCGAGAAGCGTATCAAGATTATGGAGCAGCAAATCACGAACTCCAAAACGATCGAACGCGCCGGCTTTTACCAGGCTTTCCAGCGCCTTACGGTTTACAATGCGTGTTGATACGCGCGTAAAGAAATCCTCGAGATTCTCGAACTTCCCTTCCTCGCGGGCCCGCAGGATTTCTTCTACGGCGCCCGTGCCGACATTTTTTATCGCATTCATGCCAAAGCGGATCTGGTTGGTTTCGGGCACGACCGCAAACTCTACGAACGATTCATTGACGTCGGGAGGCAGCACGTCGATACCCATGTGCTTACATTCAGTTATCTCGATTGCCAAACGGTCGGTGTCGTCGTAATCGCTCGTCATCAGCGCCGCCATAAAGGCTGACGGGTAATGCGCCTTCAGGTACGCCGTCCAATAGGCGATTTGGGCGTAGCACGTGGCGTGCGCTTTGTTGAATGAATAATCGGCGAACGGCTGGATTTGCGCCCAGAGTTGCTTGGCCTGTGCTGCGGTGAGGCCCTGGCGTTTGCAGCCCTCGATGAACTTTGGCTCCTCCGCCTTCATGATGTCGCGCTTTTTCTTTCCGATGGCCTTACGTACCAGGTCAGCTTCGCCCGGACTATAGCCGGCAACCAACTGCAGCAGCTTAATAATCTGCTCCTGATAGACCATGACTCCATAGGTGTCTTGCAAGATAGGCTCCAGCGATTTGTGCAGATACGCGACTGCGTCCGCATGGTTTTTGCCTTCAATAAAGCGTGGAATCTCCGCCATCGGGCCCGGCCGATATAGCGCATTCATGGCAATGAGATCCGCGAATTCGGTTGGCTTGAGCTCGCGCAAGTATCGTTTCATGCCGGCCGATTCAAACTGAAATACCCCGGTCGTATCGCCAACCCGAAACAACTCAAACGTCTTATCGTCGTCGTTTGGGATGCCTCCTAGCACGATGTCGTTTTGGTATACCTTGCGAATTATGCGCAGGGCGTTGTTAAGTATCGTTAGGTTGGAAAGTCCGAGAAAGTCCATTTTGAGCAATCCCAGCTCTTCGACCGGGCCCATCGGGTATTGTGTTGATACGACGCCCTTTTGGGCAATTTCCAGTGGAACGAACTTCACGATATCATCAGGCGCAATTACAACGCCGGCGGCGTGTATGCCGTGGCTTCGAACCGTGCCCTCGAGCTGCGTAGCCAAGTCGAACACCCGTTTGGCCGTCTCATTAGTTTCATATTCGCGTTTCAAGTCCGTATCTTCTTGTATCGACGTTTTGAGCGGTATGTGCCGGCCCT
This sequence comes from Candidatus Saccharimonadia bacterium, assembly GCA_963810525.1. Classification (GTDB taxonomy): domain Bacteria; phylum Patescibacteriota; class Saccharimonadia; order Saccharimonadales; family UBA4665; genus JAICLK01. Next base: position 178,738 of record CAWENB010000002.1, on the reverse strand, counting down.
GTACCGGCGGCGGAATCATCTTGGCTAGCCGGTCAGCTTCGGCGTAGGCGACTTGTAGTACCCGGGCTACATCCCGTACCGCGTTACGGGCCGCCATCCGGCCAAATGTAACAATATTGGCCACACGATCGGCGCCGTACTTTCCTACGCAATACTGAATGACCTCATCGCGGCGTGTGTCCTGGATATCGATATCGATATCGGGCATGCTAATACGACCGGGGTTAAGGAAGCGTTCGAACATCAAACTATAGCCAAGCGGCTCGATTTCAGTGATACGAATGGCATAGGCTACGATCGAGCCGGCCGCCGAACCGCGCCCCGGGCCGAACACTATGCCCTGGTCCTTGCCCCAGTTCATGAAGTCCTGCACGATTAAAAAGTAGCCATTGTATCCCATGGAATCCATGATGCCGAGCTCGTATTCGGCGCGTTCGATGATTTCCGGTTTTAATTTTTTGCGGGCTTCAGAAATCGACAGTTTGTCGCGTTCCTCGGCGCTGATGTCGCAATATCGCCAGGCTAAGCCCCGCCACACGAGCTTGTGCAGATAGCTCTTTTCGTCCTCGCCTTTAGGTACTGGGAATTTCGGAATGAGAATCTTGCCGAGCTCAATCGTTACTTTGCAGCGATCGGCAATGGCGCGCGAGTTGGTGATGACGTCCGGGTGGTCCTTGCCCCAGCGCTTGATAATTTCGTTCGGATCTGTCACGTGAAGTTCGAATTCGGCTAGCGACATTCGCTTCGCGTCACTCATAAATGAGCCGGTTTGCACGCATAGCAGCAATTCATGAGCTTCTTGATCCTCGTGTCTTAAATAGTGCGCATCGCACGTCACCACGCACGGAATAGCAAGCTCTTCACTTAGCTTAAAAGTTTGTTTCGTTACTTCGACCTGCTCGTCCCATTTGCTCGGGTGGTTGGGGTGGCCGTGATCCTGAACTTCCAAATAGTAGCGGTCACCAAAAACGCTCTTGTACCATACGGCTGCCTCTTTGGCTTTGGCATACTGTCCCTGGCGTAAATTGTCACCGATTTCCCCGCCGATACAGCCACTCAGGATTATCAGCCCTTCGTTATATTTCTGTAGCAGCTCATGGTCAACTCGCGGTTTGTAATAAACGCCTTCCAGGTTAGCGATCGTACTCAGGCGCATAAGGTTGCGGTAGCCCTCGTTGTTCATGGCCAGCACGATTAAGTGGTAGTAGACTTTGTCTTTGGACGGATCCTTGTCCGTGTGCGCACGTGCCGCGACGTATGTTTCCATGCCGATTATCGGCTTTACGCCCTTGGCCGTGGCCTCTTTATAAAATTCAATCGTGCCGGAGAGCGTACCATGGTCGGTCATAGCTACCGCTTCCATGCCGACGCCTTTGACATAATCTATCAAAGCCGGAACCTTCGTCAGTCCATCCAACAAACTGTACTGCGTGTGATTATGTAAATGCACATAGTCACTCGGAGAAAGCTTACTCATACGCGCCGTTGTTACCCATTATGTTCTAACTATTATAGCCGTTCACTTGGCGTTTCTTGAAGCTTGACTTTCCCGCTCGAACTTAGCAAACAGCTTAATTATGTTTTTTGTTTTTAAAAAAAGTCAGTCGACGAACCAGTTCCATCCCATCGTTGCTTAACTGAAAGTAAATTCGAATGCACTTATATAAGTCATTCGTTTAATTAAAAGCAATGCTGTGATTACCGACCGTCTTGCACTATATGTCTGAAGGCGGCGGCAATTTGCGGTACACATACCTGATGCCTAGCGGTAAACGGTTCAACCAGCTCGGCTGCGTCGACAGCCTGGTCTTGAAAATATTCCCTATCCATTTCGGAACGTGGAAAAGCCTGGAGTGTCCGTGCTAATGTCCGTTCAAGTTTCGTACCGGAATTAAAGAACGGCGATACATACATTCCATCGGGAGTTGCTGACGAGTGGACCACTGCAAGCAGGCCACAGTACATCGCGTTGCAAGCCGCGCCGCAGGGTTGAGAATTATGAACTTCGACAACCGCAAGTCGCCCTTCAATTGCATTGTCCATAAAGTTTTGGCGGAAAAGTGTAGCGCCAATAAGGTACTGTGAGTCGTTGTGCCTGTTGCGACCGGCTGCAATGATAGATGTACTTCGGCCTGTCTGTTCTGCACTCGGCCGCAGTAGTGTCTGCCATAAAAAGCGCGTGGTTGCGGTCAGCTGTTGTTGGCGCTGACGGCTGATGTTTCGATGATCGGTGGCCGATTTATACAGTACGGGCGGTGCGAGTTCTTGGCCAAATGCTGTGAATGCACTCATTACTATTTTCTTTCCAAAACTTTATCTATGATGTCTAGCATTGGTAATACCATAGATTGTGCCTTCTGTAAAACGTAACTACTCCGCTGAGCGCCAGAAAATGTATGATTCCAAGCCCCCTGGGTGCAGCCAAAATTGCTAAATATAACGTCAAGTAATAGCAATGCTGTGACTTCACAAAATCAGGTTAGCGACTATCCTGTGAGGGGAAACGGGGTATCTATGCACTGGTTATTGCTCTGTCGTCAAATATCATATTTATAAATCATCAGCCCATTTCTGGACAATAATAACAGGGCATTGCTTAACAGCAGTACAATTTGATATAGACTTTGAGTAAGATTGTATATGAGTGAAAGATTTGAAGCGGCAGGATACGATAATGAAGCTGTACGGGCTTATATGGAGATTGGTCCGACTGAATTCGTTGGCGATATTGACCTCGTGCAGTTAAAACAGCAGCTCAATCAGTGCGAAAGCCAGCCGCTTGAGCCGGCCGAGCAGCTGATGCTGGGTTGGATGTACACGGAACACGCGGTCGGCTTAGGGCTTGGACGCGCCGCGTTTTTGGCTGGCAGAAAACATCTTAGCGGCCGACAGGCTGTGGTGGTTCGAGCTATGGATAGCGATTTTCTTAATGCACGGGCCACGTTTCAGGCAGTAATCGACAACCCATCAGCAGATCCGCTGGTAAAGGCGCAAGCTTACTCGGCGCGCGGATCACTGCCATTCTGGAGATTTGTGATTGACTCGAAAGTTATGGCCGGGAAAATGAAGCGCGTCGAGCCGATGCATAAATTAGGAGTGGATTTACATTATGCAGCCAGTGAGCTGATTCCCGCATTAGAAGCAGGATCCGTTCCTGAAGAGGCGCTCAGATACTGTCAGGCGATGGGAATAAAACTGCTCATTATGGATCAGACTTCCGGGCAAGATTTGGCCATAATTGACGCGCCGCCCCGTTTTAGTCGTCTCCAGACGGATACGGCAGGCTGGGATGGTTTGTTGATGGACTTACGAACCGCTGGCTTTGAACGTTTGCGGGTGGGCAAAAGTGGTGAGGGCTACACGAATATTTCGCCCCGACCTCAGGAGCCGATTGACCCTCCAGACCCTCAACGGCTATTGCTACTTCGCACACTTATCGATTTGGGCAGGGGTAAGCCCATTGATTCGCGGGTGAGACCGATGGTAAGTATTTCGGCCCGATCCGTATATGATTTTACGCGTAGCATATCCAACAATAAGCTGATGAGGGAGGCTATAAGTAAGGCTGGTAAAATATTCGAAACAAACGTTTCGTTATTGTTCCGGGCCGTCGGTGAAGACCCGGATGTCGTACCTCAAGTACCGGAATTAGAGCCGGTCGTCATGGCGCCGATAGATGTACGGAGCGTGGATCCGGACAAACTGCTTCAGTGGTATGGGCACAACCCGGTCTGTCGTCTGTTTACATTAAACGAAGCGAACGATTTAGCAAACCTTGCGCATCGCTTTGAGGCAACTGACATCTACCGGCATTTAAATCCGAACGGCACCGTAACATATTGCCGGCTATTGCTTGAAATTGCCGGTGCTGTTGCGAACCGGGAGCCGGAAAACGCTTCCTTTTATATCGAAAAAGCTCAGGAAATACTCATAGGTATGCAGCAGAGTTTATCAGGGGCTGATTCCATATATGGATATGAAGCTTTGGTGGAGCTTGCCAGAATCGATATGATGCGGCTGGTGCTGGCTGGTAGTGTTGAGGCGGGTGAGGTTGAAAGCTTTCAAGGGGAACTAACCGAACAATTGAGTGAGGCACTGAATGTTAACAAACGAACGCATGACCGGGAGCTTAAAACAAAGTTGCGCAACCTGGTACCGCTGCTTCTAGGTTCCGCTTTTATTATGCGTTATGTTTCAGAACCGACTTGTCTGGCCATCCCAAGCCTGCCGCGCCATCGAGGCACCGATCAGGCTCCCGGTTGGAACGTGACAGTCTGGCCGCAGACTTCTGAAGGCTTAGCAATCAATAACATACGGCGCCTTCGTATTGATGCAGCCGCTAAGCAAATGATGCGCCAGGGTAACGTAGTGATTGTGCCTGCCCGGATTCCAGACATTAAAGTCGGGCCGCAAGAAATTCAGAAACACCTGGTAGCCGCTTACCGCGAAGAGCCGCATTCAAGCCGGGCACTGACAAAATGGGCGCCTGCCATCGGGGAATTTTTCACTCAAGCGCTCTGTATTTTTGATCCGGCAGCGCAAACTTAGCCGTTGACAACAAATATAATATAGTATAAAATATATTGTATGACAGAATTTAGTCAAATTGAAATAGTTGATATCGAACCTTCGGATGAAGCAGCTGGTTTTGGTGGTGCTCCAATAGCGTTTGAGGTAGTTGGATCTTATAACGCCTCTGATCCCGATTGCCCGCTATATGGAGGTGGCGTCGCAGTAAATCTTGAACCGGAAGCCGTCGTACCCGTTGAAGGGCGGACGAACAATGTTCTAATGCAAGGCGGCTGGCCCGTCGGCCGCTTCGTGTCAGCTCGTGCCGTCATGGGCCAGGTTGTAAGGGTTGGGCGATGGACGCCAAATCCCGACATTCGTTCGGATCACGCGCCGTCGAATATCATAGTTGAATCCGGATCTGGTGCTGACGCTACTGCGCATCCATAAGTCGTAGTAAGCGACGAATCATTAACGCAGTAGCTTTAGTAGAGCAATCGGAACGTAATACATTGCTATTTTTGGCGGCTTTGGATGGTGTGCCGGACGGTGTCGACGAAATGGCCGATTATAGGAATCTGGCCGAACAGTGACAAGATCCAGAGCAATACTGCAAGACCAACGGTCGCGCCAATTACGCCGCCAAGGCCGCTCCAGATCCCTTTAATAAAATTTGTCCGGTACACGGATTTGCGATCAGGATTAAGCGAATCATAAAGCGATTCGAGCTGGCGGCCCAGATCTTCGTAGTGTTTGGCTTTGTCTTCGCGTTTATCACTCACTTCGCAAGGTATATTCTGAGGTGCGCAATCGCCTTGTTGGCTTCGGCAATGGCTTTTTTCAAATCCTTGTCGTCGGAACTGCCTTCATGGACGGCACTTAAAATTTCGCGGGCTTTCTCTTTGGCGGTTTGTGCAACAACGATCGCAGCCTCAAGCTCTTGCCGGGCTTTACCGGTCCGATCATTGAGCAGTGCTTTTGCTTGCCCGAGCATGTCGGCCAGTTCAGTATGAATGTGCTTTAACTGGCGCTCGGCTTCATTAATGCTTTTATTGGCGGAATCTTTGATGTCTTGGCGGGTTTCTTTGCCGCTTTTGGGCGCCGTGAGTAAGCCGGCCACGTAACCTGCAGCAACAGCCAGGAGTGCTCCTGTCGCCCATCGTTTGGCACTTTTCTTCATTGACGTTTCCCCCTCTTATGTTGTGTAACCTCAACGATGTTTTTGACCATATTAATGACCCCCAGCGGACCGCTTACATTCTTGATTATACTACCGACTTGTTCGGCTGTATCAACGACTTGCTCCGTTTTATCGGCAATATTGCGCACAACTTTGAGCAGACGATAGACCTGTATGGCAATAATAATGCTTAAGAATAAGAACACCGCTAAGGCAGTCGAGAGAAAAACTACTAGGATTTCTTCAGCCGTGTTCATGCCTGATTTTCAGTATACCACCTCTGGTTGTAAGCTAAAGTACTTTCTGCTGGAGATAGGCCCGAAAAGCCTCGCCGACATCCTTCCGTTGCAGAGCGAAATCGACTACGGTTTTGAGGTATTCCAGCTTATTGCCGGTGTCGTAGTATCGGCAGTCGCGTAATTCGTAGCCGAAAAATTGTTTGCCATCCTCTATCATTTTGCGAATAACCGGCTGAATCTGAAATTCTTGACCTTCGGGCACCTGGTCTTCCATCATTTCGAGGTAGTTAAATATTTCCGGCGTAAAAAGGTAACCGCCTACGTTGGCAAGATCCGATGGGGCAGCTTCACGGCCCGGTTTCTCCACAATGGTATGCATGCGCATCACGCCGTCGCGGATAAACTCACCGCCAATCACGCCGTAGCGCTTAAATTCAGCGTCAGCGGTCAATTTCTGGCAGGGCAGTATGGAACCGCCGAGCTCTTCGAACAACCCGACCATGCTCGGGAAACGGTTCGGCACGATAACGTCATCGGCGTAAATGTAAATAAACGGTTCGTCGCCGATAAGGTGCCGTACATTCATAATCGGCCGGGCATTGCCATAGCTACCCTTTTGGCGTACGTAAACAAAATTTGCCAGGTTAGCCACATCTTCCAGTTCGCGAATGAAATGTTCCTTTGATTCGCCGCCGTGGCGCAGGTTGTTGACGAGATCCATATTGGGCGAATCAAAATGCTCTTCGATACTACGTTTACCGGAAGCCGTAACCAAAATGACGTCTTGGATACCGCCGGCTACGAGGTCTTCAACCACGTATTGGATGATTGGCTTGTCGACAATCGGCAGCATTTCCTTGGGCATCGCCTTGGTTTGCGGCAAAAAACGCGTACCAAAACCGGCAGCGGCAATAACAGCTTTACGAACGTGACTCATGTTTTAGTTTCTCCCTTATTTCTAACAGTGTATCATATGCGAGCAGCACCGCGCCCGGATCCGTTATGCGGCCAGCCTTGGCGTTTTCAAGCAAGTGCTCTATGCTGATGGTTCTTACTTCGCCGTGAACCTCATTCGGATCAGGTTGTTGCCCGCTGTCGGTCAGCTCGCAATCTGTCGCCAGAAAGTAGTGGCGGCATTCGTTGCTATAAGCGTTATAGCGCTGCACACCAAGAAATTGTATCCGGGCGGGTTTGTACCCGGTTTCCTCCTCGAGTTCGCGTAACGCAGCCTGTTCGGGGTCCTGGTCATCCGCATCCATGTCCCCGCCGGGCAGTTCGTCCATTATTTGCTCCGGCCCCGGGCGAAATTGCCGGAAGACTATCACCTTTCGATCTCTGGTCAGGGCGATGGTCCCGACGCCTATCTCCCCTTCATTGTTGTAGCAGTCGAATTTTTCTACTGAGCCGTCTGGCAGCACAAAGGTTTTAGTTATCACTACCCGGTAACCGACCTGAGTAACTTTAGTCGGCTCGATGCGTTTCCAGGATTTCATCTCGGTTGCAGTCTACGAAGCCAGTTGTTTCTTTATCAGTTCTTGCGCCAGGCCCGGGTTAGCTTTGCCTTTGCTGGCTTTCATCACCTGGCCGACTAAGAAGCCGATTGCTTTGGATTCGCCGTTTCTTACGTCATCGGCCGCTTTGGTGTTTTCGGCAATTACCTGTTCTACGATTTTGGCGATTTCGGCTTCGTCGGAAACCTGAATGAAACCTTGAGCTTCGGCATGAGCGGCCACGCCTCCTGGGAAATGATCGGCCGCAAGCACGTCGCTAATGAGAGTTTTCGCGTTCGTCGAGCTCAGCTTGCCGGCTTTGCTTAGCTCATAGACAGCGTCATAAAACGTGAGGCGTTTTTCGTTGCTGCTCCTGTTCAAAACTTTTTCGTCACGCCGCATTGGAATTTCAATATTCACAAACCAGTTGGCAAGCTGTCGGGCAAAATCTGGATTATTAAGATGTTGTTCAATCAGGTGCAAATAGTCCACCTGCGGGTTATCTAGCTCGGCTTCCAGAAGCGTGTCTGTTTGGGACTGGTCAAGGCCAAGCCCGCCTAGCCGTTGCCGCCACTCAGCGGGCATAGTCGGCATTTCAGCTCGAATTACCTGAACGTAATCGTCGTTGAGCACGATTGGCGGCAGATCGGGATCAGGCATGTAGCGGTAATCATCGGAATTTTCTTTGGTGCGCTGGCTGAACGTTTTTTGCTTGGCATCGTTCCAGCCGCGCGTCTCCTGCACGATTTGCTGGCCTTTTTCGATAAGTTCAATCTGTCGGTTAACTTCATATTCGACCGTTTTTTCAACCGCCCGGAAACTGTTGAGGTTTTTGGTTTCGGTGCGGGTGCCCAGGGCCTCCGAGCTACTAACCGACACATTTACGTCAAAACGCATGTTGCCGTAGTATAAGTTGCAGTCGCTGACGTCGGCGTAGCGCATACGCAGGTACAGTTCGCGGACGTAAGCTTTGGCCTCTACGGCTGAATGTATATCCGGCTCACTGACGATTTCTAGCAAAGGCGTTCCCGCCCGGTTAAGATCAACCAAACTATAGTCTTTACCTTCGGGATGCGTGCTCTTGCCGGCATCGGCCTCCATCTGTATGCGATTAATACGGATGGTTTTCGGCTTACCATCGACTTCAATCACTACGGTGCCGCCGACAACTATCGGCTGCGCCAATTGCGAAATCTGGTAGCCCATTGGCAGGTCGGGATAAAAATAATGTTTACGCTCAAAAATACTGTATTTCTGAGGCGGCGTATCAAGTGCAAACCCTGCCCGAATCGCCAAATGCACGGCTTCTTTGTTCAATACCGGCAGCGCTCCCGGCAGCCCGAAATCAATATGACTGACGAGTGTATTGGCTGGCGCCTCACGGGCATCGTTGTCAACAGCCGAGAAGAGCTTGGTTTTGGTTTTGAGCTGCACATGGCACTCAATGCCGATAGTAGTCGTGTATTTATTGCGGACTTCCGGGGACAACATTACAGCGCTCCTAAGTCTTTTAACGCTTGCCGGAATCCAAGCAAAGCCTGCTTGACGTCTTTTTCTTTGAGTTTGACTTCATCGTCATGTACGATTCGATTGCGTAATTTGTGCCCGAACCACACGCCGTCTTTGTCGGTCAGGTTGCGTTGTGCTGCTACCAGTCGTTCGCCCATTGACTTACCCTTAAAACGGCGTTTTTTCAGTGCTTCGTCAAGCAGTTTGTCGGCGTTGATGATGGCGAGCGACCAGGTATTTTTATCCTTGCATAACTTTTGTAGATCTTTCCAGCGATTTTCGAAATATATCTGTTTGAGTACTTTCGGACGTCGTTGCAGCAATCCGACACCGACAATCAAAAGCAAGATGATTACAATTGCCAATACGGCGCCGACCGTGGCATTCATTTCAATGTTCATGCTAATAACCCCTCGATCCGTTTTGCAAAACTTAGCAATTCATGATCATGCCGCTGCGCCGCCATGAGTTGCAGCCCCACCGGTAATTCCTCGCTCTTCCCCGCCGGCAAACTCACCGCCGGAATCCCTGCCAGACTGGCGCCAACAGTCATCGCGTCGGCCAAGTACATTTGGAGCGGATCGCTGCTATGCTCACCGATTTTAAAGGCTGTCGTCGGGGCGACCGGGGCGAGCAGGAAGTCGACTTCTTTAAATGCCTGATTATACTCACCAATAAGCTTCGTTCGAACGGTCTGGGCCTTTTTGTAATAGGCATCGTAATAGCCGCTGCTCAAAACATAGGTACCGATGATAATGCGGCGTTTGGCTTCGCTACCGAAACCATGCCCGCGGGATTTTCTGTAACTCTCGTCAAGATTTTTGGCGTCTTCCGCAGTATAGCCATAACGCTGGCCATCATAACGGCTGAGGTTACTGCTGATCTCGGCCGGCACCAGCACATAGTACACGGCCAGGCTGAGCGGTAGACTCGGCAGGCTGACTTCGCGGATATCTGCGTCAGCAGCTTTAAGCTTCTGAATTGACGCTTCAATAGTGGCTCGAACGTTTGGGGCAAGCCCGTCAGACATATACTCTTTGATCACGCCAACCTTCTTGCGTGCGATGACGGTATCTAGCTTAGAATAATTCACTGGATTGCGGCTGATGGTAGTGCTATCGAGGTGATCTATACCGGCCATCACATCAAGTACGATCGCCGCATCTTCAATAGAACGGCTAAGCGGCCCGATGACATCAGTGCTGCTCGCCATTGCCACGACGCCGCTTCGTGAAACCAATCCGTACGTCGGTTTATAGCCAACGCAGCCACTGAAACTCGCCGGCTGCCGGATCGATCCGCCGGTGTCGGTGCCGAGCGCGAACGGCGCCATGTCTAGTACGACACTTGCGGCTGGTCCGCCCGAACTGCCGCCAGGCACGCGGGTTTTGTCATACGGATTTTTGGTCACGAAAAAGGCGCTGTTTTCGGTGCTGCCACCGTGCGCGAACTCATCGAGGTTTGCTTTTGCGACGCAAATCGCGCCTTCGGATTCGAGTCGATTGATGGCGGTGGCTTGATACGGTGCTTCAAATCCTTTAAGTATATTGCTTGCCGCGGTCGTCTCGGCTCCGAAGACCAAAAAGTTATCCTTGGCGATAAATGGCACGCCAGCCAAAGCACCGACCGTGTCACCTCGCTGGACCGCCGCGTCAATGGCATCGGCACGCTCTAATGCGCGCTTATCCAATGTCGCGATGATCGCGTTATATTCGCTTTTACCGGCAATGGTTTTGAGTGAGCGTTCAACCAGTTCGCGAGCCCGCACATGACCGCTCTGTACTTGCTCAGCCAGCTGCGTAATCGGCAACCACTGACTCATCCTATCATCCTTTTGACCTTTATCAGGCTGTCCTGGACGTGTGGAACGTTTTTGAGCAGTTCTTTTGGCACATAGCCGTAATCCACTACCTCATCGTCGCGCATGACATTAGTGAGCCCGGTAACTTGGTTGGTCGGCTCGAGACCGGACGTGTTGACTTTTTGCAGTTGCTCGACATAATGCAGAATTTCGCTTAACTCTTTGGCATAGCGCTCAATTTCTTCGTCGCTGAGATCGAGCCGGGCGAGTTGAGCCAATTTTAATACGTCATCGCGTGTTAAGTCTGCCATTTCCTGTTAGTATAACACCTCCACAAACCTTGCTGCTATATAAATATCACTGCTCGATGGCAGGGATACTTGAAAGCGCGCCGAGCTCAATCTGCACTGCACTCAGTCGAAAACGTAGCACGCTGGTTTGCTCAACAAAATTAACAGAACCTGTACCTTCTTCGAGTAGCATTGAAACTATCGGTATGCTTAAACGGGCTCGAGCATTTTGCGAGTCAAGCCTGGGGTTTGCCTCCAGACGTGTCAGCGCTTGTTCTCCAATCAGCTCGTCTTGCGCTTCGGGACTTTCCCTAAGAATTGCTACTAATGTGTAAAGCGGGGCTCTTTCACGGCGTTTCCTGTCAACGCTGACGATCGCACAAGTTCGATTGGAATTCGCGAGACTGCCGTCATAAGTCTTTCTTCGCTGCAATGATCGCCTGAAATCTTCGGCATCGCTGAAGTGTACTTGCACAAGCTCCGGACCGGTTACATAGCGAACGGCGTAGGGACGAAAGTCCTGAACGGCAACAACCGGCGATCGGCTGTCGTCCCCCAAAGCTAACGCCCTCGCGACGATCTGATCGGCAATGTGCACAAACTGTTCAGAGAGCACGCACCTGCCTATTGATCTCACAGGGCTATCGAGCGGCTCGAGTCGATTACTACCGGCTTGCGAGCCGAATTCGGTTCTTAACCGCCTCAGACCGCCGCCAGCGGAACGTGCTCGGCCAGGAAGTACTTCGCCTGTACCATTTCTTTTTCCTCCGGTGAACCTCGTGGCCATATACGTTAATATAGTACCAATAGTTTCTGGCGAATCATATCAAATCGTTGAGTCGTTTTTGGCGTAAAGCCGTAACTTGGGCGAATATTTTCACTGCCGCCAAACCAGAGCACCAATTCCGCCTGGCATTTTGAGAAACCAGATCGAAAAATCGTCGGATAACTTATTCACTCGGAACGCGTGCGAGAGGTGGATAGGCAACCGTTCCCTGAACATTAACCAAAACTGGTGCCACAATAAGCCGTTCGATCCTAGTTGGTGAAGCTGAATCCAGAAAATCGTTCGCCCCGTCAACTATCGCTAATGCTTCGTATTCGGGTAATGCGAATGTTAGCGGGAAGTCGGCTTTGCGCGCTTTATTTCTTCGTTGCGCAAGCGGCAGACCGAGTATGCGCCGTAATGAATCGGCTTCATTGAATATTGTGCGATCAGCCTGTCGGTCAAAATACGCGTCAACTCTGACCGCCCGCAGCCCTTCCGGCAATACTGAAGTTCCGCCAAGTGCTAGGTGCACATTTACAATTCTAGTGAGCAATCCATCGTGTCGAGCTTCGGCCATGGCTGTTTCAAGTCTTTGATTTAGCACGAGTTCCTGATCGCCTACCGCATATCCTTCGGGGCGATGTATTATCATGCCGCTTTCCCGTAATGCATCGACTCCAAGTACCCGTATAATCGGACTCCGTTGGTCAACAATCTGGCCGCCACGTTCGCCAATATTAGCCGCCGCGTAGTTCAGCGCATCCGTTATCCCGCCGTAAAGGCGTCGTCCGATGATCGGGTAGAATTCCCCGCCCGATGGGGTAAACTCCATTTTACTCATACATTGTTCCTTAAAGGCGTTTTATATAATAGCATTTTCTGGAAAAGATGTCGCGTAAGACGCTAGACTAGCTATAGCTTTTTCTTGATGTCTGCGATGATGTCACGGAGCTCGGCGGCTTTTTCGAATTCCAGATTAGCGGCAGCCAAATCCATTTGCGCGGTGAGATCTTCAATAATGCGTCCGTATTCGTCCTTGGGTATTTTCTTAAGATCGAGCTTGGCACGCTTGGCTTCTTCGGGTAGGTCGGGGCGCAGACCTTTTTCAACAGCTTTGCTGATGCCTTTGGGTTTGATCCCATGTTCATGGTTATACTTTTCCTGAAGTTCCCGTCTGCGCTCGGTTTCGTCGATGGTCCGGCGCATGCTGTTGGTGATGTGGTCGGCATACATGATGACACGCCCGTCGACGTGCCGGGCGGCGCGGCCGACGGTTTGAATGAGTGCTTGTTCGCTCCGAAGAAATCCTTCCTTGTCGGCATCGAGAATCGCCACAAGGCTGACTTCCGGTAAGTCAAGTCCTTCGCGTAACAGATTAATCCCGACAAGTACGTCATATGTGCCGAGCCTTAGGTCGCGCAAAATGTCGGTGCGTTCAAGAGTATCTACGTCGCTGTGCAAATAAGCGACCTTGATGTTAATGTCCTGCAGATATTCCGTGAGCTCTTCAGACATACGCTTGGTGAGCGTTGTTACCAGTATGCGTTGGTGTTTTTCGGTCGTGGCGCGGATTTCGGCGATTAAATCATCAATTTGACCCTCAATCGGCCTGACGTCGATTTTTGGATCAAGCAGCCCGGTCGGCCTGATGACCTGCTGGGCAGGTGCAGGTGACCGGCTAAGTTCGTATTCAGCTGGTGTGGCCGACACGTATATCGTCTGGTTGATATGGCGCTCGAATTCGGTGAACGTCAGCGGCCGGTTGTCCAGTGCGCTTGGCAGACGGAAGCCGTGTTCCACGAGCACTTCTTTGCGGGCCCGGTCACCGTTATACATGCCGCGTACTTGCGGGATTGTCATATGGCTTTCGTCAACAAACATCAAAAAATCATCCGGAAAGTAATCCATCAGAGTGGCCGGTTGCTCACCCGGTTCGCGATTCGTGAGGTAGCGCGAATAATTTTCAATGCCTTTAACGAATCCGGTTTCTTCAAGCATTTCCAGGTCGAAGCGTGTGCGCTGTCCAATCCTTTGAGCCTCGAGCAACTTCCCTTCACGTTTGAACTTGGCAAGGCGCTGCTCAAGCTCCTGTTCAATCATACCGAGCGCGACTTTGAGCTTCTCTTGCGGCGTGACGTAGTGCGAACCGGGAAAGATTTTATACGAATTAAGTTTTGCCAGGATTTCGCCCGTCAGCGGGTCAAGCTTAGTAATCCGTTCAATTTCGTCCCCAAAGAATTCCAGCCGATACGCCAGTTCCTCGCCGGCCGGGAATACATCGACCACGTCGCCCCGCACTCGGAAGGTGCTGCGGTGAAAATCGATATCATTGCGCTGGTACTGTATGTCGGTAAGCTGGCGCAGAAACTTGTCACGCACCCGCCGCTCTCCGACTTTTACGTCGATCGACAGACCGTCATAATCCTCGACCGAGCCAATGCCGTATATGCAACTGACACTCGCCACGATTATTACGTCACGCCGCGAAAGCAGCGAGTCGGTTGCCGCGTGACGCAACCGGTCGATTTCTTCGTTGATCTGTGAGTCTTTTTCAATATACGTGTCACTGCGGGGAATGTACGCTTCCGGCTGATAGTAGTCGAAGTAGCTAACAAAATAGTGAACCGCATTATTCGGGAAAAACTTCTTGAATTCTTCATACAACTGCGCCGCCAACGTTTTGTTGTGGCTCAATATCAGCGTCGGTCTCTGTAGGCTTTGAATAACATTCGCCATCGTGAACGTCTTACCCGAGCCGGTTACGCCGAGCAGAGTTTGCTCTTTGGTATCGGTTTTCAACCCGTCCACCAACTGCGCGATCGCCGCCGGCTGGTCGCCCGTTGGCACAAATTCACTCTTTAGCTCAAATTTACTCACCAGTATATTGTAGCAAGCAAAGACTCGAGGTCTATTATCCTAATAAGGTTTTAAGGACTACTCGAATTTCAAGCTGGCAACAATCTTATTAAATGCATTCAATTGGTTCTGAGTCGGACCTTCTTTACTCGATGCGGGGTATTGTGTGTACGTTGCAATGTATGTTGTTTGGTTTTGGTAGAAAATATCTTCAATAACGATTGCGCCAGGTGGCAATACGCCACTCCCGTTTCCCTTGCCTGAAGCTACGCCACGATATGAGGTGCCGCTAACATTATCAGTCGTAACACTGCTGGTCTGCGGCGCACCGAATTCATTGCTGTTGAGTGAATAATCTTTATTTTTAGTTTGATCGCCATTTACGGAAGAAACTGAAACTTGGCTAACCGTTCCGTCGCCACCGCACTTGATGACAGAGCCGATATTAGGGCCGATTTCCAGGTCGCGGCTAAGAAATCCGCCGCATGCCCTTTGATTTGCCGGCTGTACCCATGATGCCGGGTAGCTGACGCTAAATTTGCCAACCTTGCTTGTAAAAGTACTCAAACCGGTACTTTTATTCGTTGTCAAAGTTGTGGGATGTTGATTCGGTCTTCGATAGTGTGAAGAAGTAAACGTACCTCTATTCATCTTGCTATTACTATGCCGATTCCAAACTAAGTATCCAGCCGCTCCGAGCACAACAACGACCAATAATACTAGCAGGATCTCAATTGTCGTAAATCCGTGTTGGTTTCTATTTTTCATAGCTACTCCAAAATTCTTACTCAATATTAGATCAGCATAGCATAAGCATATTACGTGTGCCAAAAATCGTAATCAGTCGTGACCCTGCTTACAGTTTCTGACATCAGTTAAATTCAAGCGAATCGAACATAATGAGTATGTCTTTGTCGAGAGCGTCCAGACTTGCGTCTTCAGCGTGCGGCGGAATGCCGATTTTTACGTCGTAAGTGTAGCCGTTGGCGGCGATAAGGTACACTTTTGTAATGGCGGAATCTGGTGCCGGAATATCGATTTCATACGCGTTATGACCTTTGAAAGTCAACATAGATGTTATCAGTTTTGTCATGGAAAGCGGCGGGGAAGTCAGGTAGTTTTTTTCATAGCTTAACGTTTGTGTGAGGGACTGTTTAGTTACATTAACCTGAAATGATTCGGGATAGATTCCCGGCCCGTTTGGCTTTGGCGAGGCTAGCGCACTTACCAGCTCGCCAGGAATGGTACCCCAATTTATGAAATTTTGTGTTATGACTCCCACCGATATTATTGACGGGTATGAAAAGCTGAACTTATACTTCGCGTTTGAATAATTTTTCCAATCCGGCGGCACGCTCGTTGTAATTTTATAGGCGGGCGGCTGTGGAGATTGCTTCTTTGCGCTATCGGCAATGGCCGTAGCTGTAGTAGAAGATGAATCTGATCCGCCCGACTTTGCGGATTTGTTGGCATTATTCGATCTGATCCAAATAATGTGACCTGTTCCCCCAAGGATCACGACGACAACCAAAACTATGAGTACATCAATTGCCGTAAACCCGCGCTGCTTTAAGGGCTTTGCTGTCATTGCCTTTAAGTTTTATTTCTAATTTTTAACCGAGTCGCTTTGTACTTCCAGCGGGCGGTCGCCAATATGTTCAAGTTCGTGCGCGTCGACGTCGTTACATGCCATGCCGTTGCCGTGTAGAACGTAATAGTCGTAATTGCCAACGGTAGTTACTCGCAAGTCTTTCGCAGCAGCCGCAGCTTGGACGGTCTTTGGCGGATTAGCGCCTGGATCGTCACCAAAAATTGGAGCGTCGGTTGGAAGTGCACGAACTACAGCGTCGAATGTTGGGAAGCTTGGGTCTGCGGCGTGGTTGGGGGCTTTGCAATTGGAATCGCTTTGCTCGGTTTTGGTCGTAAGGAACGCCTCATTTTTGCCCACTAGCATATATTCAGGACTTGGGACGGCCGGAATTCTGACTTTTACACCCCATTCTTTAATATCCAAAAAATTCCAGGACGTCCTTTGCCCATACGATCCTCGCCTGGAGCTCGAGAATCTGACTGGCGCCGGTTTATGTTCTTTATGCCAGACATAATAGCCTACTCCTCCGAGAATCACGATGACAACCAATACAATCAGTACCTCAATAGCTGTAAATCCGCGCTGGTTTTTGTTTTTCATTGTTTGCCTTTCTGATTTTGCTGAATATTAACTGCAGTTTAGCACGAATAAACTATAAAATACTACGATTTAGCCGGCGCGTGGCAGTGGCTCATCGGTGTTTAGGTACCACGTGTGGTCATGGTGTTTTAGCTGATCATGAATGTCGGCATATTTTTTATCGAGCAACGTAATAATCTTGTGGACGAGTTTGGCTGGGTCGTCATCGTAAATGACTAGATCGCCATTCGGCGGCTCAAGTGTTTCCATGAGTTTTGGAATAAGATCGGCCGTGCCGCCGCTGCCGAGCAAGACACCGCAGGGCTTATGCGCTTCCAGCGCGCTCGTAAATTCGTGTAAGCTGCCGAACCTGCCTCCGACTGTAATAACCGCGTCGCTCGATTGCACCAGATATAAATCGCGGCCGACGTAGTCGAGACCTGTAAAATTTATAAAATCGAATACATCGTGTGGCAGCCGGTACTTCCGTAAATGCTCGCGCAATGAGACGGCCGGACTAAACCCGATACTCATGCCGCCGTATTTTTTTGCACCGCGTGCTGCAGCGTACGGCAAACCGACAGTCGCACCGGTAGTAATAATGTGACCGTTTTTGGCAATCGCCGCACCAGTTGCTTCGGCCAGTAACGCTGATTCTTGAAGTGTCTTGCCAGCAGCGGCACCGGATACGCAAATCGAATAACGAAGAACGCGCTTTATTGCCTCTGCCGGTGTCATAAACCTACCCACTCCTTTTTGTGACTTCTACGTTGATTATATTTTATGCTAACGCTTTCTCTTCGACAAGCTCATTGCCGAGTTGTTCGTGCAAATTCTGTTCGAGGTGATCCTGGTGCATATAGCGCAACATCAGTTCGTGCCAAAGGTGATCGCGGAAATATTGTACGATACGCTTTTCGTAAGGTAGCTGATTGCAGAAATTCAATGCGGCGTCGGTTAAATTAAGTGAAACCGGTTTACCATCGTGTAGCAGTCCGGCATGCGATGTTCCCCGCCAGAATTCGAATCGCGGATGCAGCTTCGCCAGGACCTGCTCCACCTGTTCTAAACATAAATCTTCCAGATGAACTTGCGGCTCAAACAGTTCCGGTACAAACGCATCCTTTGAACGTGAGAAAAAGCGTCGAACCAATTTCCAGGGCAGATGTTCGCCGCTTAGCAGCGTTGCGTGTGTATAAGGATCATTGCGGACAGCGTTTGCTACCAATGCTCCGAAATCCGAGCGTACCTGATTTAACTTGAAATACGCGCTCGCCGAACGAATATCATTAAGGGCATGTAGCGCCAGCAAAAGGGTTACAAGTGCGGCACCGGGTACGGTGTCCGCACCGAGCGGTAGTAAAACAATTGCGCCGAATTCCTTAAACGTCAGTATGTTGTGTCTGGATGTCGGAATAAACTCCGCCGCCAATGCTTCCCAGCGCTTGGTACTTGGGGCTGCAACAATCGCGTCTCGTACTTCAAAATCGGTTGAAAGCAGCTGTTTATAGTGGTTCGTAAGAGTTTTGTGCCAGTTGGTTGATTCTGCCAAGGCGGCTGCCGCGTAAATTTGTGCAACCGGTTCATGCTTGAGCATCGAGGCCAGCGATCGATAACCGAGCTGTTTCATAGCTTTTTTGGGCGGGTTCTTCCTGAACAATCGCTTGGCAGCTACTGACTTAAGCGCGAAAACAGATTTGGGAATCTCAAGCTTGGTTAAAAAGCGCTGCGTTCGAAGCATTAGATTTTGTCCAGGTGCCGCGCCATCGACGCCGAGCAGTTCGCAGACCGCGGCATCATCAAGTATCAGCCGCTCCTGCAGGGCGTGATACAGCTCGGGACCGCTCGTGTCGCGCGGATCGAGACTAAGTTCGCGCAGCGCTTCCTTTGACCGCAGTAAAACGTCGTTACTTAAACGGATATCCTCGCTCGGGCAACCGCTGGCCTGCTCCAGCTGGCGCAAACTCAACCGAAATGCCGGTTCCTGTGCCCCCAATAATTCCGACAAAACCCTCGTCATAGATACTTAAAATCTTACCACAAGCATATTCGAGTAGCTAGATTAGCAGGATTTGCTTATTGGTAAAATGACGTAATTTGCGTTTGAATATACTGGACCTGGCGAGATGTGAAAATCCGATGAATTGACCAAGTTATTAAAACCTTATGGGCTTGTAGTGCGCTGGTGCGTGATGCAGAAATGTATGCAATTCACGCTCCGTGAGTAATCCGGCTTGGGCACCAACTTTCTGAACTACGCTCATAGAGTTTATCGGCCCCCAGAGCAATGCGTCTTCAATGCTCATACCTTTCATAAGGGCGGCTACGAATGTTGAAGCGAACGCGTCACCGGCGCCGGTGCGGTCAACCGGTGGTGCCGGGTCGGGGTACAAAGGCATTTTATAGCTATTGACGCCGTCACTTGCATAAGCTCCATGCGGGCCGTCGGTCACAACCACGATCTTCGGCCCCAATGCATGCAGACGTTTTATTAAATCATGCACGTCGGCGTGATTGCCGTGGCCGACCGTAACGGCTTCTTCGCGGTTAAGTATTAGGATTTCAGTATGCTCGTAAAGCTTAGCTAGTCGTTCAGTCCCGGCTGCCATTTGGAAGGTTCCGGGCTGAAACGCCAGTTTTACTTCTGGATTCTCATTCAGCCAATGAACTACCTGGTCGTGGTATGGTATCGCGTGCTCGCTTATCGAACTAAAGTACACCCAGCGCGGCACTTCGCTTGGCCGGAGGTGCGGCCAGTGGTAGTCATATTCTTCGTGCTTGATGAGAATAGTCCGTTCTTCTTTGTACCACAACACAAAATGATAATTGCTCTTCTTGCCTGGATTAATGCGAACAAACCGATGATCAACGCCGTTTTTAACGAGTGAGTGAATGATATCGCGGCCGTACTGGTCGCCACCGACATTCGTGACAAAACCGGTTTTGAGCCCAAGCCGGGCGAACGCAACCGCGCCGTTGGCGGCATTGCCGACGCCTTCAATTACTTCGCGGTGGTCAAAGGGAATTTTCGTGCCGAATGGAATCGCTAGCCAGGTACTACCGTCCTTTTCGTGCTCGACTTTCTCCTCATAATCCAACAGTTTTATAAAATCATCAGTGACCACGTCACCTATGCTTAGAACGTCGAATTGATCCATGCCCACCTTTTCATTGTTTTAGCTTACTTAATGTCATTGTGCCACAAATGCTCGCGAAATTACAAATCCTGGCTGTGGCTTACGAAGTTATCGCCGCTTACGTTTGATTCGTCGAGTTCACCTTTGCTGGCCGCTGAAGCGAGTTCGAGTTGGCGTTTAAAAATACCTTGTACTTCATCGACCGCTTGCCGGTTTCCTGCCCAGGCTTTGAGCACCGGATCCTGTAAAGCTCGCGAGTAAGAAAAGGTTACACCCCACGGGTGTGGACCACGTTTGGCGATCCGATTTAGGTTGATGAAAGCGTCGGTCGGCGTTTGGCCGCCACTTAAGAACACTACGCCGCCAAGCTCATGCGGCACGTGCTCGTGCAGAGCACGGACCGTACGTTCGGCCACTTCGTCGTGATTAATCGCCGCGCCGCTTTCACCGCCTGGCAATGCCATACTGGTTTTGAGGATGGCTCCGGGCAAATGCACGCGGAAAGCACGCATCGTCTGAAACAGCGTGTCAAATACGTGACTCATGGTGGCTTCGGCCTGCTCGGCGCTGTGACTACCATCAAGTAACACCTCCGGCTCAACGATCGGTACGATGCCAGCTTCCTGGCAGATTCGCGCATAGCGTGAGAGTACATAGGTATTCGCGCCAATGCATTCATCGGTCGGGATACCGTCGCCGATTTCGATGACTGCTCGCCACTTGGCGAATTTCGCACCAGCTCCGGCGTACGTTGCCATCCGTTCCGGAAGACCGTCAAGGCCTTGCGTGACTTTCTCTCCCGGAAATCCCGGCAAGTCAACCAAGCCTTTATCGACTTTGATACCCGGCAGGACATTCTTGTTCTTCAAATATTCGCGGAAAACAACACCGTCGCTCGCGGATTGCCAGAATGTTTCATCGAATAGGATTACGCCGCTCAACAAATTTTCGGACCCCGGGGTTGTAAATAATAGCTCGCGGTAGAGCCGCCGGGTATGTTCTGTGCATTCCACGCCGACCGCGTCAAACCGTTTCTGGCAACTGGGGTTGCTTTCGTCTGCCGCTAACAGTCCCTTGCCGGTTACAACTATCGCCTTAGCTACTCGTTCAAGTTCATCCTGATTCATCGCGTGCTCCATGTTACTTATTTAGTTGTCTAGACTCTGCTCATATTGTAGCCGCTTATGGCTTTTGATAAAACTATTTCCAGAACATAACAGCGATACCGGCAATTGATCCGCAGGCAGCCACCAGTTTTTGTTGCACGTGCTTATGTTCTTTCAACAGCCAAGCGCCTAAGAAGATGACAACAATCAGCCGGAAGTTGGCGATTACTACCGCCAACGCCATGTTGTTGCTCTTAATTTCCGTCAGGATGACACATATGCCGCCAAGTCCGCGGAGTGCCCCGGTCAGCAAACTCCATTGGGCCACCCGTGGTCGTAGCAGCAGGCGTATCTGATTCGGTTGCCATATTGCTGCAGTCACCCACATCATGGCGAATTGTCCACCCACCCCGAATACCGCATAAGACGCAGCGGACATGTGTCCAAGCATTGACTTTTCGTTTACCATGGCCACGCCATAGCATATGCTGGCAAGCAGAGTGTAGAATAGGCCGAGTTTCACCGAACGCCGGTCTGACTTTTTGGAGGTTGAGTGAGTAGCAATTACGCCATATGCGATTGCCGGAAGCAGGATAAGCGCACCAACAGCCTGCTGTGGTGTCAGATCCTCGTGCAAGAAAATCGCCGAACCAGCGACTGCAAACACGGCATTCAGCGTTCCGGCAATATTAGCAACCGCCACGTCAAAATACACGAGCGTTTTGTAAACAAATGCGTTCGTCAGTGCAAAAGCCAGGCCGCCACCGATGAAACGCCACCAGTAATCATGGAACACATGCCATTGAACCCGGCCAAGTACGGGCAGCAGTAGCAGTATAGCTGTATAGATACCAATATATGCCCCGGCCGAAATGGCAAAGTTGGCATTAGTCGTTCGCTTGTCTCGAGCGAGAACCCGCAGCGTAATCATACCGAATGCATTGAATACAGTGCTCAATAAAATTAACGTTTGCCAGTTCATGTTTATGTTAACCAGACTTAATTACTTCTTGCCTAGCACTTCGTGAACCGCAAACATAATATGTTTTGCACTGAGACCCAAGTGTTCTATGAGCTCGGCCGGTTGGCCGGATTCGCCAAACCGGTCGCGTATGCCGACGCGTTTAATCGGTACTGGCAATTCCTCGCCCAAAAGTTCCGCGACGGCTCCGCCAAGACCGCCGGCAATTTGACCTTCTTCTGCTGTTACTACGGCTTTCGTCTTACGTACACTGTCGAGTATGGTATCGGCATCCAGCGGTTTAATAGTCGGCATATGCACGACTTCAGCCCGGATGCCGTCATTTGCTAGTTTCGCCGCCGCAACTAAAGCCTGGTAGGTCATAGTGCCGGTGGCGATGATGGTGATATCAAAACCGACCCAATATACATACGCTTCGCCGATTTTGAATGGAGTATTTTCCGTGGTTATCACCGGCGTGGCTTCGCGGGCCAGACGCATATAATTAGGCCGGGTGTCGGCAGCCATGGCGAGCGTAGCCTTTTCGGCTTCTACTGAATCGCACGGCGCAAGTACTACCATATTCGGTAACACCCGCATAATGCCGATATCCTCAAGCACTTGATGAGTCGCGCCGTCGAGGCCGACACTTAGGCCGGCGTGCGAGCCGATGATTTTGACCGGCTGATTATTCAGGCAAATAGTCGTCCGTATTTGTTCCCAGCAGCGACCGGGCGCGAACGCCGCGTAGCTGCTCACGAAGGGTATCTTCCCCATGGCAGCAAGGCCAGAGCCGACTGTCACCAGGTTCTGTTCAGCTATGCCGACTTCTACGAACCGTTCCGGATATTTTGCCGCAAACTCGCTCATATGTGTTGATTCGGTCAAGTCTGCGCAAGCGCCAACTAGCTGCTGATTGTTATCGGCGGCTACAATCAGGCCGCGTCCGAAGCCGCTACGAATCGGCTCTAGTTTTATGTCTTTAGCTAAGAAATTATGTATTAAATGTGCATCGGCCATCGTTTCTTCTCCGTTTTAACGATTCTGCGGTACACGTAAATTAGCGTTGCGGCAACCGAACTCCATAGGAAGACGTCCCCGAAACATCCAAAGACATCAAACCTCTGTTCCAGTCCGGCGGCTTTGAGTTTTTGTTGCGCAGGATTTGTTTTGAGCCAGCTTACGGTTACAACTGCGATACCGATCATCAAGGCAAATGAATTAAAAGCTAAAAGCCTATTCATGCTCGCTCCGTATTTTACCCTGCAGTGTTCGTAGTTCGTGTAGCGCTTGCTTGGCTTGCTCGTGATTCGGCGGTGCACCGTGCCAATGGAAGTCGTATTCCATAAAATCCACACCCTTGCCGGGCACCGTGTGGGCGATGATGCAGACCGGTTTTTCAACAACCGCTCGTGCCATAGCGCAGGCGTCGATAACAGCTTCAATATTGTTGCCGTCAATTTCAATCACGTGCCAGCCAAACGCTTCCCATTTAGCCTGCAAATCCTCAAGCGGCATAACAACTTCGGTCGGACCATCGATCTGGATATTGTTTCGGTCAACGATAGCCACAATGTTATTCAAATGATACTTGCCCGCTAGCATGATGGCTTCCCAGTTGTTACCCTCGTCCAGCTCGCCATCGCCGGTCGTGACGTACACCCAGCGGTGATTTTGCTTGTTCATGCGAAGTGCCAGCGACATGCCGCAGGCCTGGCTTAAGCCACTTCCGAGCGGGCCGCTGGTGGTTTCCAGCCCTGGTAATTTGGTGCGTTCCGGGTGGCCTTGCAGCCGCGAGCCGTACTGTCGGAGTGTCAATAGTTCTTTACGGCTAAAATAGCCGGCATGCGCCATTGTTGCGTAGCGTACTGGGCAAGTGTGGCCGTTACTCTGGACTAAAATATCACGTTCCGTCCAGTCCGGGTTTTTCGGGTCGTGATTGAGTACCTCAAAATATAACGCCGTAAATATGTCGGCTTGTCCCAAGCTACCCGCCGAGTGTCCGCTGCCGGCATGCTCGAGCATTTTAATAATGTCCTGGCGTATCTCGTCAGCTATGAGTTCTAATTCTTGAGTTGTATATTTTTGCATATCGCTTATGATTATAGGTTTTTAAAAGTAGCCAGACAAGGCTAGGCTGCTGCGGACACGAGCGATTGGTATGCTCTTTCGGCATCATGCGCATGCTGAATAAAGCCGCCGACGTTTACTACTTGCACGCCAGCTTCAATGAGCTGTTTGATGTTTTGGTCATTCACGCCACCGTCCCAGCTTATTTCTATCGTTGGCCGCAACGCTTTAATGAGCTTTACTTTGTCCAGCAAACCCAGATCGGCAGTACTCCCGCCCTGGTGTCCGAGATTGCCGGAAAAAATCAGCACGTGGTCGATCATTTCAAGTGCTGACGTTATCAGCTCGACCGGACTGTTTTGGAGCAATGCTACACCGGCTTCGATGCCGTGGCGATGTACATCGTACACAAAACCGGGAAAATCACCCTCAGCTTCCGCGTGCACAATAATGCACTGCGGCGAAAGCGCGATAAGTGCCGGCATGTGTTCGAACGGACGGCGGTACATCACATGCAAATCAGCACGCATGCCTCCCGGCCACCATATATCCTCAATAGGAACCAGTTTGTTCGGTGTAAATTCGCCATCGCCCAAATCTATATGCACCCGGTGCGCAAACGGAATGATGCGTTCAATTTGTGCACGGTACGTTTCATTATCTTCGGCGTCAATGGTCGGACAAATATCGATCATGCCAGTTCGTCAATTTTCTTAATTCGCCGCTGGTGACGGCCGATACCGCTAAACGGTGTCTCGAGCCAAATCCGCACCGCTATCCTGATGTTGTCTTCGGTCAAAAAGCGAGCTGCCAGACTCAGTACATTGGCATCATTGTGTTGGCGGCTGAGGCGGATAATTTCGTATTCGTCCGGCGAGGCGTCGCCTTCGGCGTCTATCGCTTCGACGGCCTTGGCCGGCCCATAATATACCGCTGCGCGCACGCCTTTGACCCGATTGGCGCACATGGCTTCACCCTGGCCGCTGCCGCCGACGATGATGGCTCGTTCGCAAGTCCTATCGGCAACGGCCAGTGCCGCCGGAAACATGAAATCCGGATAGTCATCATCAATGTCCACTTCACGGGGGCCGTAGTTGATGCATTCGTGGCCGAGTCCGTTCAGATACACTTGCAGCTGCTTGAGTTTTTCTACTCCCGCGTGGTCGGTGGTGAGGGCGATCTTCATGATTTACTCGTGTTCGTGGTGTTCCTTTTCGTGCAGTATCCGGCCGGTGTCGGCGCAAACTTCAACCAGTCGGTTGCTGTAGCCCCATTCGTTATCGTACCAAGCGACAACTTTCAACATGTTTCTTTCGATAACCGCTGTCAATTTAAGGTCGACAATGCAAGAGTGGCTGTTGCCGATGAAATCGCTGCTTACAAGCTCTTCCTCGGTAACGTCAAGTATGCCCTGGAAATATGGCTCCTTGGCAGCCTTGCGGAAAGTTTCATTGACTTCCTCGACCGTGACATCGCGTTTGGTGATAATCACGAAATCGCTGAGTGAAACCACAGGGGTTGGCACGCGGATACTCATGCCGCCGAATTTATTTTCCAATGCCGGCAGGGCCTTTGCGGCGGCGATGCTAGCTCCGGTTGTGGTCGGCACGATGTTTTCAGCCGCATTACGGGCTTCGCGCAAGTCTTTGGCGGGCGCATCCTGCAGCTTCTGGCTTGCAGTATAACTGTGCACCGTGGTCATCATGGCTTTTTCGATGCCGAACGCCGCTTCGACAACCGCTGCTACCGGTGTGATGCAATTCGTCGTACAACTTGCATTGCTAATGATTTCCCCGGCTTCATTGAGCGAATCCTCGTTGACCCCAAGTACCACCGTAATAGCGCCGTCGCCTTTAGCCGGTGCGCTGATCACTACTTTTTTGGCGCCAGCGTCGACGTGCGCCTTTGCAAGCTCGGGCTTGACGAAGAAACCGGTAGATTCAATCACCACATCAACGTTAAGGTCGCGCCAAGGCAAGGCTGTAGGATCTTTTTCGGCAAGCACCTTGATATGCTTACCGTCAACAATGATGTCCTTATCGTCATAACCGACCGCGTGTCCGTACGTGCCGTAATTACTGTCATGTTTGAGCAAGTGCGCCAGTGTTTTGGTGTCGGTGAGATCGTTAATGGCGACAATTTCTACGTCACTTCGCTCAAACGCCACCTTGAATGCGTTCCGGCCAATCCGGCCGAATCCGTTAATTGCTAGACGTGTTTTCATATGCCCCCACTGCTTAGAAAGTTTTTATCTAAGTACATTGTAAAAGCATGAGCGGTGTCGCGCAAGCGCACTTTGTCTCTTGAACATATCAAACAAAATGCATGCGCCGCAATTTGACGATCGAGCGCTGGATATTTTTTAAGCGCGAATCATCGAATCGCATCCACATGGCTGACACAACTTCTGCTTTGAGCGGTGACAGTTCTTCGTTTTTTGCTAAAAATACATAGCGCCAGTCATGATGAAAATGTGCCGGCTCGGCCTTTTCGGGACGCGCCTTATAGGGATGCGTTTGAATATCCAGCGGAATATGCGGGTCGTCGTTTGTGACTGCCAACATTTGGTCTATATCCACATTAGTTTCTTCTCTGACCTCACGCGCGGCCGCATCCCAAGGGTTTGGGTCATCCGACTCCCAGTGACCGCCAGGTTGAAACCAATCGTCAAAAAATTTATGGTGCACAACCAGTATTCTGCTTTTATCCGGCGACAATACTATGCCGGCACCGGTAATGTGTCCGCGAAAATTCTTCCGGGAATTGAGTGTCTCACTAGCCGCTAACTGGTCCCGAAGAAGTTGCAGGTTAGTTTATTCTCCGGGATAAATTTCTAAATACCGGGTCAATATCGCTTCCAGCTCGCGATTCGTCACGGCCGGTTAATCTCATTGCCTACAAACTCAGGCAAAGCCAATAGATCTTCGATACTTACCGCGTTTTCATATAGGCCATGCGCTTCACCCAAATAACCATCATTGTTCATGACAAGCCGCTTAGTCTCATCAAATGAGAGATGCTCTACGGTAATTCTTTCACCGGCATCTAAATGCGGCGCGATACTTCCGGCCACATCCCAGGCGATATAAAAGTAAATGAACCATTCAATTTTACCGTGTGGCTGCCAGACCTGTACGAGCCGCCAGTTTTTAAAATCGTAGCCGGTTTCTTCACGTACTTCACGCTGTGCGGCTTCGAGCGTATTTGGCTCGCCCGCGTCTACCCGGCCACCCGGAAAACTCGGAATTGATCCGCGGTGCGGCTGCTCATCATTCAAGACTAGGATTTTATCATCTACCACACAGAGTGCGCCTACCGTGTCTGGCCGGCGGAGCATTTCAAAGGTAGCATCAGATCCGTCGAATAACTTTTGTGGCCATTGGTAGACGTCATAGATTATGCCGGCAAATACACGCTTGGCCTGATCGGGGATGAGTATCGCATCCGACGGAACGACTTTTTTCATGATTATTTCTTAAAGCGTTCGATGCACTCGGCAATGATTTTTTTGGCGTCCCCGGCGTCCCCCCATCCGAGTACCTTGGTGGTACCGGGTTTTTTCAGATCTTTGTAATGATTGAAGTGGAACTCGACTTTCTGCTTCCATCGCTCGCCGAGATCATCGAGTGACTTGATGCGGTCACCGGTGTTGCGGTCATCACTGGGCACGCAGACGATCTTGTAATCCATTTCACCGTCATCTTCGAAGTTCATAATGCCGATGACGTTCGCCTCCAGCCAGACGCCGGTCGGAATCGGCTCGTCGCACACTACGAGCGTGTCAAGTTCGTCGCCGTCCTCGTCAATGGTTTGCGGGATAAATCCGTAGTTGGCGGGCTTCGGGAAAGCATCCGGTTCGACACGATCAATCGTAAAAGTCGCGCGCTTCCGGTCCCACTCGATCTTCAAGTGTGAACCTTCAGGTATTTCAATGACGGTATTGACGACTCCATTTTTCCAGTTGCCCGGGTCAAGTACTTGATTAAAATCAGCCATTATTCAAAACTCCTTTCAATGTATTGAGTAGCCGCAAGCGTTGATTGTATTGTACACTGATTGGCGAGATGACAAAAATAATTGGCCATCGTGGTGCAAGAGGACTTGCACTTGAAAATAGTCGCGAAAGTTTTCTGGCCGCGCTGGCGCATGATGTCGATGTTATTGAACTCGATACGCACCTGACTGCTGACGATAAATTGGTAGTTTTACATGATCCGGTTACGACGCGAGTGGCACAAACCAAAGTCCGGGTCAAGCGCAGAACGCTCAAGCAAATGAAGGAACTTAAGCTTCGAAACGACGAGAATTTTTTAAGTCTTGATGAAGCACTCGATGTTATAGGCGAGAAACCGGTATTCATTGAACTTAAGGATCGGGGCAGTGTCGACGAGCTACTGCTTGTTCTGGAACGCCATCCGAAAACTAAGGCGTCGGTCGTATCATTTTATGCCGAGGAGCTTCGCCGTGTGCGCCAGGTATTGCCCGACATCCCTATTTATGTCTCGGAACATTTCGCGCCGATTGCCATCATTCAGACGGCCCGCAATCTTGGAGCTGACGGGATTCAGCTTAACAAGTGGCTAATGAACCCGCTGACCTATAAACTAGCCGAGCGTTACCGTCTCACGCTCAACGTCTATACCGTAAACAGTGTCAGTATCGCCCGATTTATGAAGTATTTTTATCCGAAAATTAATATCTACACCGACCACCCAGAGAGATTTATCAAGCCTGCCGCCTTAAAAACCAGAAAACGTGCGTAAGGCATGAAACTCAGGTTGCACCACATTGAAGATACGGCCCCTTATGTAAAAACTTTCTATTTTGAACCATTATCGGTTTTACGTTTTGAACCCGGGCAGTTCATTGAAATTTGTATACCACATAAAGATGCTGACGATCGTGGAGAATACCGGGAGTTTAGTATCAGCAGTTCACCGCATGAGCCGCTGGTGGCAATCACCATCGACATTGCCCCGGATCGTCCGAGCAGTTTTAAACGGGCTTTATGGAAACTACGAAGCAGCGACGTCATAGACGCAAAAGAAACAATGGGCGATTTTATCTTGCCGAAAGATCCAACCATCCCGCTGGTGTTTTTGGCTGCCGGCATCGGTTGTACGCCTTATGCCAGTATGATTAAGTGGTTATCCCACAAAAAGGAGCATCGGGATATTCAGTTCGTATACAGTACATCAACCCCGGGTGAACTCCTATTCATGGATCTCTGGCAACATTACCCAATGAAATTTTTGCCAATCGTCACGCAGGCAACTGGTGATTGGCACGGATTGGCCGGCCGATTAAACACCGACAGATTTATATCATTTATCGAGCCCATTAAAAATAAGTACATTTATCTCGCCGGCCCCCAATCCTTTATCGAGCCGCTTTATAACGACCTGCTGAGATTCGGTATACCTCGTCCTCAGCTCCTGCTCGATTACTTTCCTGGCTACTGACTATCCGCCGGGCTTCGATGGAAAGTTGTAGGATTCATCAAAAAGTGTCAAACTTGTCAGTAAATTTCCGGAACTACAATGGGGTGTTAACGCTTGCCTATCATAATCATCGCTTCCAGCAGTGCGGGCCGGATGATTTGCAGCCACTTTCAATTCACTAGGATTCCTAGTAATACACTAAATTAGTAAATATCTCGCTTTTAGGTTGTACTCAGTTGACGAAACATCGCTTATTTAACGGGTACTGCCGCTATTTCTTCGTCAGCTTCGTTGACCGGCACCAGTTTACCTTCGAGATACTCACGGATAATTAACGCAGCTGTGGCGCCCTCGCCGGCGGCGCTTGCGATCTGCATTGTGGCACCACTCCGGACATCCCCGGCCGCGAATACGCCGTTCATGGATGTATGTAAATGCTCGTTGGTCTTAATTAGGCCAATGTCATCTAGTGTGACGCCGGTACCTTTCAAAAATTCAGTATTCGGTTTCAACCCGACGAACACGAATACGCCGTCAGTCGGGAATGTAACTTTTTTATTAGACGTTTTGTCGGTACCGATTACCTTTACTACTGCATTATTTTCGCCGACAATATCGTCAGTAGTAGTTTGAAGGTGTACGGTGATTTTGCCGGCTTTAACCGCAGTTTCGAGTTCATGCTGCAAAACATCTGAAGCTTTTATCGAACTGCGTACCAGCAAATCGATATGCGACGCAAAGCGTGTCAAAAAAAGGCTTTCCTGTACTGCTGAATTACCGCCGCCGACTACCACCAGCCGTTTATCTCGGTAAAAAGCTCCATCGCATGTCGCGCAGTAATGCACACCGCGAGCGTAATACTCCTGCTCGCCGGGTACGCCGATCTTTTTGTAATCGCTACCAGTCGCAATTAGAATGGCTTTCGCGAGAATGTCGCCGCTGGTCGTTTCCAGTTTTTTATATTCGCCCTCATCAGAAATACCAGTTACTTCACCAAGCTCGATGATGGCACCGAAGCGTTCGGCCTGTTTGCGTAGATTCTCAGCTAATTCGAGTCCGGGTATTCCGTCCGGGAAACCGGGATAGTTATCTATTTTATCGGTCACGGCTGCTAAGCCGCCGACCACTCCGCGTTCAAACAGTAGCGTGTCAATGTCCTCACGCGTAGTATAAATCGCTGCCGTGAGTGCTGCCGGTCCGGCACCGATCATCACTACATCATGCACCTTTTTGTCTTGCATACTGCACCCAACCTTTTCAAATACCCACTTATTCTACCACACGGTTAAGACCTAGCTTGCCACGCCGCACTTAATTAGCAAAAAACAGTCTTTTGTGCTGCCAGCTATCTTTTGTCTAAATTGCAATTATTGTTACATTTAAGCCACGGCCGGAGCGAGTTTGGCAAGGTTGTAGCCGACAACCACTTCTTTTGTATCGTCGTGTTTCGTCACAACCGTTACCGGCACAGTAAGTGCGCCACTTAAAGCAAGGGCTTCGGCTTGCCGTTCGGGCTGTTCGTCGAGGTTGACCACTTCGTACGATAAACCTTTGGCGCCGAGATACTTCTTGACCATCGCGCAGTAGGCGCATGTGTTCGTCGTAAATATAGTGATTTTCTTGACCATGAATCCCCCTCTTTTTTGGTTTTACGTTTAAGCGTAAGATTTATTTTATATGGTGTCATGAAATAATACAATACGCTATATATTGTGTTTTTTACCCCAGACTTCTAATTTATACGATGACTGGTGCTAGCTGCCAATTTTATCTAGTGTCACATTAAACACTAGTGGTGCGTTAGGAGGAATGCCTTGCGGCGGATTGGCTCCGTAAGCTTCGGCTGCCGGTATCAGGAGCTGGCGTGTGCCTCCGACTTTCATGCCGGGAATGCCTTCTTGCCAGCCTTTAATGACACTACTTAGGCTAAGCGAGGCCGGTTTTCCGCTATCCTGTGTGCTCTGGAAGATAACACCGGTACTAGCTACCGCTCCGGTGTAATCAACCGTGACGGTATCGCCTGCTTTTGCTTCTGTACCGGCTCCAACCTTGAGATCAGTAACCTTTAAACTCGGAACGCTTGATGTCGGCGTGAACCCGCTCAATTTAGTTCCGGCCAAAGTCTTTTGTGGTGTGGTTGGATTTGCGGTAGTCTGGGGCGGCGTCGAACTGTTGTGTTTAGTGGTTATGGCCTGAACGATAACTAAAATGGTCAAGCCTGACGCCAATAAAAAGAAAAACAGCGCAACCGACAATGCCACGATTCTTTCCCGTTTACGCGTTTTTGACATGTTTATACTCCTTCTTAATTTGTTCTTAATTCAACTGGCTCGGCCGAAAAACCGTGCAATAAGCCGTCGATAACTGCCGCTTGCAGTGTCCTGGACACGAACGGCACGTCAGGCAGGTCGCGAACCGGCAACCACATCGGCGTAAAAAGATTACTACCCATGGCGTGGATTTTAGCCTCATCAGATTCGGGAGTTAATGCCACATTGCCTCCGGCGTAATCGCACAGGTAAATGTACTGCAAACCATACGGGTCGCCGGCGTGTTCGATAAATACGAGTCGCGGATTGACGATTGCAATATTAGCTTCCTCATGAACTTCCCGGACAAGCGCTTGCTCGGGCGTCTCGTGCCCGCGCAACGCACCGCCGACTAATATGTAATATTGCTCGCCGAATTTATCACGATGCATCACTAAAAGCGTATCGTCTTTAACTATAATAGCCCGTGCGGCTCTTCGCATGACCCTATTATACGCGAATTTTGAGTTGGTGCTAAACGGCGATTTCGTATGCTTTCAGTTTCTTCTTGCTGGCTTCAGTGTGGCCTTGTTGAAGCTTGAGCAGCTCAGCATAAATGCCGTTTGATATCGCTAGTTCCGCAGGCGAACCGACTTCATCGACTTTGCCTCCGTACAGCGCCACGATCTGGTCGACATTTTGGATGGTGCTTAAACGGTGCGCGATGATGAGAGTGGTACGGCCCTTCATAAGCCGCTCGAGCGCTTCTTGTACCATGTGCTCGCTTTTGCTATCCAGGCTAGAGGTAGCCTCGTCAAGGATTAATATTGGCGCGTCTTTGAGTAGTGCCCGGGCGATGGCGATCCGCTGTTTCTGACCGCCGCTGAGCTTGAGGCCGCGTTCGCCGATCTCGGTATCATAGCCGTAATCGAATTTACTAATGAATTCGTGGGCGTTCGCAGCTTTAGCCGCTGCCATTATGTCTTTCTCACTAGCTTTCGGGTTGGCGTATGATATATTTTCGCGGATGGTACCGCTGAACAGTGCCGGTTCTTGGAAGACCACGCCGATGGTGCCTCGTAGCGAGCTTAATGTTACGTCGTTGATGTCGTTACCGTCAATTCGGATCGCACCACTAGTAACCTCGTAAAGTCTGAGCAGAAGGTTTGAAATAGTAGTCTTACCTTCCCCGCTTTCACCAACCAACGCGACTTTTGTATCCGGCTTAATGGCAAAATTCACATCCCGCAATACTTCGCGGTGCTTATCGTAACCGAATCGAACATGATCAAAGACGATTTCGCCGCTTGCAACGCTGAGCTGCTTCGCTCCCAGCCGGTCAACGATCTCCGGATTCTCATCCATAACCTCGAAGTAATCTTTAGTATTACCGACGGCGCGCTGGGTCTGGTCAACCAGAAAGCTGATGCTGAAAATGGGAATGCGAACCAGCATGGCATACTGAATAAGCAATACCATGGTGCCGAGTCCGGTAGCACCCGGTCCGTACGCACCGCGTGCCGTTTCCACGAAAATATACACGAACACCGCCAAAAAGATAACGTTCAACACCAGTCGCCGCGCCACATCCTGACGGTGCCAGTAACGACTCTGTGGATATGTCGTGGTTACGACTTTGTCATAATGGCGGCGGAAAAAGCCAATTTCGCGCGCTTCCTGCAAAAAACTTTTGACCACCCGCACCTGGCCGACCGTCTCGTTAAACCGGCCGCTGGCGATATCCTGCTCTTCGTTGATCGTCTTCTGCCATTCCTGCCACTTGCCGCTTGTTTTTGCTGTCAGGCCAATGAAAATCGGGTAGAGCAAGAGCAACATCAGCGCCACCTGCCAGGAATAGAACGCCACAATAACCAGCGTGAATATGGTGCTGAATATAAACTGCAGAAAGTTATTGCTGAGCATTTGCATGAAATTGGTGACCTGGTCGATGCCGCGGGACATGCGGTTGATAATCTTACCCGAAAGCTCGGTGTCGAAATAGCTCTGGGGAAGGCTCAGTACGTGTTCATAGTATCGCTCGCTCAGTATCTTGCGCTGCTTGATAGCCATGACGTCGCCGATATAGCCCCCGACATTGCTAAGCAGTGTTTGGCCGATGTCGGTCAAAAATATCAGGATGGCAAACAATGCGACTGTCTTCACATCCGGGTGTCCGCTCGTCATTTGATCAATCGCGCCTTTCGTGAATAACGGCTGGAGCTGTGTCATGACGCTTATCAAAATCGTAAACACCGAAATGCCGACGTAGAATCGCCACAAACTTTTCGTAAATTTAATAATCCGCCAAATTTCCCGCATTGCTTCTACTATACATGGCGTTTGCGGCCGTCGCCAACTGCTCTCTGACAGTGAGTCGAATTAGCCGAATATGTCACGGACGGGTGGATGCAAATGGACTTCGTCTACGCTGTATGTCCTGGTGTCCGGGTGATACTTGAAGCGTATGTCGTGGATAGCCTTGAAGTAGTCGCCGGTTTCGGTCTTGTATTCGAGTGACAATTCGTGCTCGTCCGGACTTTCAGCCTGCGGACCTCGGTAAACCGGCACATGGCGCTCTTGACCGGGCCGCAGGTCGATTTCCATACGACGCTCGTCTCCGAACAATATAATCTTATGCAGTACGACAGGCATATCGGAACTATTGATAATATGACAGAGTAGTTCCATGTCGCGTCCGTCCAGACGGCACTCACAGTGTCGTACCGTTACAATTGGAAATGTCCGGTCATCTCCTTTTCGGATGAGTGTTTCGGGCTCGCCGTCACCGTCTTCGTTTGCATTTTCCGGTGGCTGCCCGGCTTCAGTCCCTGCCTGTGTCGCTACATCATCAGGGGTGTAGACCGGCTTCCCTTGCAATATCCGTTTCATGGCTACAAAAAATGACGGCATTCCACTCCTCTATATTCATATATTAAAACTATTATACTCTTGCGGCGTGGCTTTGCGCTGTCTGTACCAAAAAATCAGAAGCGACTCTATATGTTGCTTCGAGTTCGTGCACGGTCAAAACCGCCCACGCTGTAATAATAGGCGTTAGGTGTAATCGGGTATATGCCGGCTAATCGTACTGCTTTCATGCCAATGGCCAAGGAATAGCGGGTTTCGGGTAAGGGAACGCGGACGTGGTCGGCAGAAACGCGCCTCACCATTTGAGCCACTGCTGTATGCCACGGATTGGGCTGCAGCTCCGAGTCCTTAAGAAGGTGGACGAAGCGCTCTCCCCCGTTTACGTCGCCAATAAACTCAGGAAAAAATCCGCGGGCTTCGTGAAGCGTGACTAGCGGTGCAGCTTTATCGGCGCCTTGGTCAATTTCTTCCTGGGAAGCGGCATCACCCGCCAGCAGCATACTCGATATGCAAAGATTAGTCCACGGGGCCACGATTTGTTGCTGATTGAACGGCGTGGTCAATACGCCGGACTGTAAATGGGCGACTTGTAAAGCATCGAGTGCGTCCATGACGTCAAGCGACGCCAAACCATCACACAGTCCACGATCAACATAAAGTACGGTGCTTTGCCACTGCACTTTCGCGTCTACCAGACGGGCTCCGTCACCGGAAGCATGCAGTGCATCATTGAGACCGAGCACGGAGACCGCCGTTTCCATCGCCACCCTGTCCGGCCCGAAATCCACGCTGACCCCTTCGACTAAGGACTCCCGCGTACAGACCGGCGCCAATTGAGCCGCTATGCGGTTGGCTGTGCCGTATTGGTCCATCACGGCACAGGTTAGGTTTTGTTCTATGTCGGCAACCTCAAAGCTCATGCTTTGATGATATTACATATCTTGTTTCGCAGGCAAACTACTCCCATTCGATCGTGGCGGGGGGTTTGGTGGTGATTTCGTACACGACGCGGTTGATACCGCGGACTTCGCTGACGATGCGGGATGAGATTTGAGCCAGCAAGTCATACGGCAATCGCGCCCAGTCGGCCGTCATAACGTCGTGCGAATGAAAGGCCTTGACGGCGATGACTTGCTCATAGGTGCGCTCATCGCCCATGACACCGACAGTTTTAAGTGGTAGCAGAACGGCGAAATACTGATAAAGTTTCATGCGGATTTCAGGTTTCTGTTCGATTTCATGCCGGACAATGGCGTCAGCTTTGCGTAACAACTCCAACCGTTCAGGAGTGATCTCTCCGACGACACGCACAGCAAGGCCAGGACCTGGAAACGCCTGGCGCTCGACAATCATACCTGGCAAGCCAAGCTCACGGCCAATGGCTCGGACTTCATCCTTGAAGACTTCGCGTAACGGCTCGATTAACTTCAAGTGCATTTTTTCAGGCAAACCGCCGACATTGTGATGAGATTTGATGACAACCGACGGACCGTGTACCGATACTGACTCTATTACATCAGGGTAGAGCGTGCCTTGTACCAGGAACTGCACGTTATCCAGCTTGGCAGCTTCAGCTTCAAAAATTTTTATGAATTCGTTGCCGATGATCTTACGCTTCTGTTCCGGATCGGTTATACCGGCAAGCTTCGACAAAAATTGCTCGGCTGCTCGTATGGGTATTACATGGAGACCGGTCGCTTTATATGCTTCAAGTACTTCCTCGTATTCGTTTTGCCGCAGTAAGCCGTTGTCGACGAAGATACAAGTTTGCTGGCTGCCGACTGCGCGGTCGACGAGCGTCGCTGCGATAGACGAGTCCACGCCGCCAGAAAGCGCACAGACAACGTTTGCCGTGCCAACGGTCTCCTTAATTTTGGCTATCTGTTCGTCGATGACTGACGCCGGATTCCAGTCGAGCTTGAAATCGCAGATTTCCAGGAATTTCTTGAGTACTTCACGGCCCCGTTCGGAATGTATGACTTCTGGGTGAAATTGCAGACCGAAGATGTTCCGGCTCGCATCTTCAATCCCGCAAACGATGCCCTCACTTTTAGCGGTTTGCGTAAAACCATTCGGAAGCTCCGCCACGTGTACGCCGTGACTCATCCAGACCTGCGTACCATCAATCGATTTGTCTAACAGTTTGCTTTCGCTGGTCAGCTCAATCTTGGCCCGCCCGTATTCCCGTGTTGGCGAAACCTCAGCTTTGCCCCCGAGCTGATGCGCTAGCAGCTGCATACCATAGCAGATGCCGAGCACCGGTACTCCGAGATTCAGAATGTCTTCATTCAGCTGCGGGGCATGATCTTCATATACCGAATTCGGGCCGCCGGATAAAACGATCCCCAGCGGGTGGTGCTGCTTGATTTCCTTGGTTAATGCCGAAAACGGCATGATGATACTGAACACGCCGAGCTCACGAGCGCGGCGTGCAATCAACTGGGTGTATTGCGATCCGTAATCCAAAATGACGAGCGTTTCCACTAGTTGTAATTTCCTCCAGCGTTAGTGATGAACAGGTCGTGCGGATGACTTTCGGACAGGCTTGCCTGAGTAATTTGCATGAATTCTGCCGTGTCCCAGAGTTCCGGAATCGTCCGGGCTCCGACGTAATAGAATCCTGACTTTACGCCGCCGAGCATTTGTGCCACAAAATCCGCCACGCTACCGGTCGTCGGTACCAGGCCTTCGACACCTTCGGCTACCAAGACGTCTGCCTGCTTGTAGCTCTTACCGTGGAATTCGTCCTCGGAGCTGATCGACATACCTTGCTTCATGGCACCGATCGAGCCCATGCCGCGGTAGTGTTTAAATGCGTAACGGTCGGCACCGTTTAAAATGTTTTTGAATCGTCCAGGCACTTCTTCGGGTTTGAGATACGACGCCTCACCTGGCGATTCGGTTGTTTCGGCAAACTTCCGACCCATCATGATGGTCGAAGCGCCGGCCGCCAGTGCTTTGACGATATCGCCGGAGTAATTGATGCCTCCATCGGCAATAACTGGTACCGCGGCCGGATGTGCGACTTTACTGGTTTCAAGCAGTGCAGTCAACTGCGGCACGCCCATGCCCGACACTAGCCGAGTCGTGCAGATGGCACCCGGACCCATACCGACCCGCAGCGCGTCGGCGCCGGCATCTATGAGTGCTTGTGCGCCTTCGCTCGTCGCTACATTGCCGGCGATAACTTCGACTTTGTGATGCGCCTTTATGTACTTGGTCGTTTCAATAACCTGCTTTGTGTGACCGTGAGCCGAATCGACAATAATAGCGTCAACGCCGGCATCGATGAGCGTCACGACGCGCTCCTCGAATCCAGGGCTCGAGCCAACCGCTGCGCCGACTTTCAGACCGACGGCTTTAACTTTTTTGATTTCTTCGGCCTGCTTCTCGATTGTGAGATTTCGATGGATAAAGCCCATGCCGCCTGTCTGGGCCAGGGCGATTGCCAAACCGCTTTCGGTCACGGTATCCATCGGCGCCGACACCAACGGTGCATCGAGTTGGATGTTTTTGGTCAGATTCGTACCCAAGCTTATCTCGGTACGAGAAAACCCCGCGAAGCGGGGTTTTAATAATACATCGTCAAATGTTAGAGCTAGTTGTAATTGTGTGTCCATAAGCAATTCTACCCTGAACCATCGTCGAATGTCAAAATGCTGCCGTCCAGCTTCGGAGGGAGATACTAAAGAGGCGGATTCTATTTACGTAGAGATAGTATTTTAAATACTAATTGACTCGGGCGACTGAAGCGGCATGTCCTATCGCACTTTGAATACGATCTTCAAGATCGCCGCATGATGCCGGAAAACGTATAACCTGATTAGCGCTTACAGAAGCTGCTGTGGCTGCGGATTGCAAAGAATCACCGTTCGACAGAAGCATGGCCATAACGCCGAGAATACGATCGCCGGCTCCCAATGGATAGACTTTTCCGGGCGGATCTTCGAGTGCTTTTTCAAATTGAGCGACACCGTTACAGGCATAAACCAAGCCAAGTTTTCCAATCGTACCGACGACAACTTCAGCCAGTCCTATCGATGCTTCCGCCGCAAGTCGCATCATTTCATCTTTATCGGGTTTAGCCCCGACTGCTCCGGTTACGATACGCGCAAGTTCCGGCTCATTCGCCGTCAATAAATTCGGCCGACGTGCATGCATTTGGCCCAATGAAACTTCAAGGTGGTTTCTTAAATCTTTTGATCCAAGATTTACCGCAAGGAACGTTGCTTCATCAAGGCCTGAAAAAACATGACCTGAAACCACAGGGTTCTTTATTGCTGCCGCTACAACCAGGCGCGCGCCTTTAATCGTAGTATGTACCGTATCACGGTCCATATGCTTGTCCATGTTTTCATGATCTCGTACCCGTGCCATCCTGTTACCGACAATAGTACTGCCGTTTTGCCCGATCTTATCCATTTCGATAAGTGAAGCACAAAGCCGGAAACCGGATATTTCTTGGATGGCCGACAGGTCGGCCCCGACAGCTCCAAACCTGAAAAGTTGGGCACGGGCCAGTCTGCTTGGAGTATCGGTGTCGTCACCGAGAATAGTTGCCAATGTGACAGTTCCCGGCCATTCACAGGCTAAATATCCGAAGACGTTTGCGGCCCCGCCTCCAAGGAATAGCTTTATTTGTTCATCTTCCGGAAGCTCGCCGTGAGCCGGGTGCAACGCCTGGTCGACCGCTTCTTCAAAACGCGCCAGATGCTCGCCCTCAAGCACACCAATGCCACCCGGTACATGATCTTCTGTGCCGATTTCGCCCGGCCTCAATATGACATCAATTCCGGGGCTGCCAAATACAACAGCTCTATCGTCCGACGTCTGCAGTTCGGACACTAATTCGATGGCATCTGCAGCCACACTGAGCTCCTTCAGACCTAGTCAGTAGTTTGCAGTTATTATTGTTGCCTACTATGCACCAATTGAGTCACTATTGCAAGGTTTTCGTGATGAACTGATCGTTTTTTTACGTAGTGACCACTACCAGCCGCCACCGCCACCACCTCCCCCGCCGCCGCCGGCGAAGCCACCACCACCGAATCCGCTGCCGCCGGCGCTTCGTGGTGCGCTAAACGTGCTATTAACTGATGATGAGAAGCCGCTATTCAGAGAGGTTGCCAAGTAGATTGCATTAAAGGTATTGAAGTTTCCTGCATACCAATCCGGCGGCGAGGAGTAAATGTCGTTAAATTTTTCCGCCCACTTGTCTTCCACCTTGAGTACGATTGCGAATGGCAGTAATTTTTCGAACAGCTTCACAGTATGCTTCGGCTCAGTCGAAGTGTCTGCATACGGCGCGTCAGGGCTTTGCAATTTGGCGATCCGATTTTTTTCGGCTACTTCGAGATACATTTTAAGACCGAGGATATGCTCCTTAGCCGCCACGCCTTTG
This sequence comes from Candidatus Saccharimonadia bacterium, assembly GCA_963810525.1. Taxonomy (GTDB): domain Bacteria; phylum Patescibacteriota; class Saccharimonadia; order Saccharimonadales; family UBA4665; genus JAICLK01. The sequence continues at coordinate 138,692 of CAWENB010000002.1, read as the reverse complement.
GCGGTCCGCGCCGGCATCAGGTGATAGAAAACCGCTAGCAGAATCAATCCGATAGTCACTCCCACTATAAGATAGCCGGGTAGCGCACTGGACAGCGTAGGTACAAAAAACCAAACCAATATAACGATGAGCGAAATGGGGACCGTAATGTATTTTGAAGGGTTCGAGACAAAGTAACCGCGCTGAGTTAATGAATCCGATACTGAACGCTTGATGATTTTGGCAATAGAATTCAGTTTTGTCGCCATGGCGGTCAGCGTGACTTTTTCCTGGGTGCTGGCGCCGCCGAAAATATTTTCCATCAATTGCCGCTCCCACTCATTCAAACTGCTCCAGTCTTTGTTGAGCAACAGTAACTCATACGATTTTTGCTTCATGACAATCATTTTCGTACTGTCGGTCTCAATAATGCGAATATACTTGCGGATAGCTAAGTCGATAATCGTTGCTGTCAGGTCACGGTTCTCAACGGCGAAATCAATAACCGTACCGACTTCCAGCGGCGTCAGACCGTCCGGCGCGTCGTATTCAGGGATAATGGTGCCTCGTCCTTTAGCGTCGCGCCCGCGCTTCCACCACCACACAAATCCGCCGCCGCCGAGTAGTATGATCGGTAAGGTTAACTCCGCAATTTGCGCACCGTAGTCGCTTAAGAAATTATGCCAATTTTCCGGCCTGAAAAAGCCCTTCTGAAAACCGGCTACGAACGTCAAGGTGGAACCGGGACTTAAATTATTGGCGCTTGTGATGATCGTAGAACCCGCGACTGAAATTTGACATTGCTGCGCGTTTGAACCATAGCTTCCGGTGTAGCATGTTGGTTTCTGGCTGGAAAGCTTAAGCCCTGTTGGCAGATGAAGCGTGGCTTGCACGAGCGTAAATGGTTGCGACCAGCCGTTGCCGTTGACGTCCCAGTACAGCTCGTCGTGGTCATTGTAGAAGCTTATGACGTTTCGCTCGGAATATTTTATTGTGTACTCCTGCTCGCCGGATACCGTGCGGTTCGGGTCGCCAATTTGTAAGATGTCATTGCCATTACTCGAACTGGTTGTGTACTGAGCCGGGGCGCCCGTATCCGAGCTCACGCTCTGTACATTGAGATGCAACGGCAGGCCTTTATACGATTCAGGTAGGGCCCGCAGAATACCGTGGTTCTGATCGGTATAGGCGACGGAAATCTGTTCTACAACTTTCAGCTGGCCTTGCGGGTCGGTATTGCTTAGGTAATAGTCAGCTCTGAAGTCCGTGACGGTAAAGTCATTGACGTCCGCTTTCGCAATGCCGGAAACGCTAAAGCTGGCTATCGCAACCAGCAATACGATAATTGCGAAAAATCGTTTGATATCAAACCCTTTCAGCCTCAAGCTGATCTTTGGCGGCGACGGCAACCTTATCAAGCACGGCAGCGACCTCGGCATCGGTCAGGGTGCGTTCATAGTTCGCAACAGTGTAGCGAAAGGTTACTTGCAAGTGCCTGTTATCGTTGTCTCTTTGGAAAATATCTAGCGGCTGCAAATGTGTTAGCGAGTTGTCGATTTTGTAGACATCGAGCTGTTTGGCTACAAAATCATGTAATTTATCGAAGCTTAGGCCGTTCGCGACTTTGAGTGTTATGTCCTGCGTTACTTTCGGAAATCGGGGTAGTGGCGTGTATGCATGTACAGCCTTTCCAAGTTTCAGCAATTGATCAAGCCCGAGCTCGAAACCCGCGCAGTATTCCGGCAGTTTCAGCGCGCGGCGTACACCCACTTTAAACTCGCCTATACGCCCGAGAACCGAATCCCCGGCTTTTACGGTTGCCGCGCGGGCCGGTTCGTAGTAAGGGGTCGCAGAATCCGGGTCATTTGGGATAAGCGTTTCGAATGTTACTTGTTTTTCTAGTCCGAAAAGCTCGAGTAAACTCATAAGATACTTTTTTGTCTGGAAATAAGGTGCACCGGCATAATTTTGGGCAGCTTTTTTTTCGGCCGCGAAGACGAATGCAACTCGCTCAAATTCTTTCGGCAATTCATCGTCATCAAGCTTATCTTTTTGATGAGCCTTGCCAATTTCAAACAATGCGAATTCGTCGAAACCAGCTTTTATATTAGGATGAACTCGATCAAGTAAACTCGGTATCAAGCTCAGGCGATAATACTGTAGATCGGGGCTGAGCGCGTTAGCGAGCTGAAAGGCCCGGGTTTTATCCTGGCCCACTTTGTCGAGCAGGTTACCATGTACGAAACTATAGGTAAGAACTTCGTCGGCACCGGCATTGCATAGACGCTCCCGGATTTTGACTTTAACTTCAAGCATGGCATTTCTGGGCGCCGGCGTCAGGTCACGCTTAGGCAATTCAAGCGGTAACTTATCATAGCCATACAGGCGGCCGACCTCTTCCACGATGTCTTCAGGAATTTCAATATCGGTGCGCCAGAACGGCGCTGTTAATTTCAAATCACCTACCGGTGTCGACTCAACTTGAAATTCAACATTTTTGAGCAAAGTCATGATTTGCGAGTCGTTTAAATTAAGACCAAGCCGCTCATTAATAAACTTGACTGATACGGTAACCGGAGCGTGCACTGCACCGAGCTTCAGAACTTCCGGTGCCAAATGGTTGTCGTCAATAACCGTTCCTGCCACCTTGCCGCCAGCATATTTCCGGATTTCACTAACTATTCGCGCCAGTACGGCCAGATTCTGCAAAGGGCTCTGACCCTTCGTAAAACGGGTGACCGCATCGGTGAAGAGCCCATGTTCCATGCTCGTTCGGCGGATTGAGTACATATCAAAGTTGGCGCATTCGATAATGATGTTTTTGGTGTTTTCGTCAACTTCCGTGTTGCTGCCGCCCATGACACCGCCAAGGCCGATAGCTTTATCGCGAGTGGCTATCATAATAGCTTCGGCGCGGGGAGTAACTTCTTTACCGTTAAGCAATAGAATTTTTTCACCTTTTTCCGGTTTGCGCACCACGATTGTCGCATGGTCGGCTCCGGCATCTTGCGCAACTACTTTGTCGTAATCATAAGCGTGCAGCGGCTGGCCGGTCTCAAGCATGAAGAAATTCGTGTAGTCCACGATATTGTTGATCGGCCGCAGCCCCACTTTTGCTAGTTCAATTTGGATTGTTACCGGGCTCGGACCTACTTTGACTCCACGCATTGTGATGGCCGTAAACCGCGGTACCAGGTCGGGTAGATCGTTGCGGACTTCAAGCTTCAGTTCTTCGGTCTCAGTCGCCGGAAATTCAGGATGAGGCTTGTACCAATCCGGACTTTTGTATGATTGCCCCTGAATTCCGGCCAGCTCGCGCGCCACACCAAGGAATCCGAAACAGTCCGGCCGGTGCGTGAACATTTTATTCTCAATGTCGAGCACGTTGTCGCCGGTCAGTTCATACGTTTCGGCAAAAGAGCTGCCGGGCGGCACGTCCTTATCAACCTCCAGGATACCCTCATGATCGTCGCCGATAGCCAATTCGCGCGCGCTGGCCATCATGCCATTGCTGGTTTGGCCGCGTATAGCACGCGACTCGAGTACGAATGGGTCTTTATTGACCGTGCTCGGCACGACCGAACCTGGAGGCAGCCATGCCGCCAGCATACCCTCGTGTACGTTCGGCGCACCGCAGATAATTTGTACGTACCCATTTTCATCACGCTCAACGTCTTTGAATGTTCGGCCATCATCAACTTTGCAGATATGCAGACGATCGGCATTCGGATGATCAGTGCACGACATGACTTTGACAATGATAATACCTTCATATTTCGAGCCAATATCAATAATTTCCTCAATCGCCCCTAATTGCGAGCCGATCTTTTCGGCCAGTTTCTCCACGCCCTCCGGTGCCGGATCGCTTCCGCTCCCGTTGCGCTGGTCCATATACTTTATGCTATTGACGCTAACCTTCATTGTTTTTCTCCAACTTCTTTCTGTAGGGCCATGATACCTCGCCAACGCTCGAAGTCTTCCATATTCTTGGCTTCGGTTTGGGCGTATGCATCTTCGACCCTTTGCCCCACGGCATCAATCAGCTTGTCGAGCCGAACCATGATTTCCGGTTCAATGCTGATGAATTTCTGGCGGCAGGCGAAACGGTAGACGGTCATTAGCGCACACGCGCTCTTGCTTGCCGAACCCCAATCATATTCACTATTGGCGGGGCTGACATTACCAATCGCGCCGGCAACGTAGTACATCAGGTCATTGGCCGTATGGCGCAATTTGGTTTCGGTGTCCCACTGCTCTTCTTCGGGTATTTCAGCGAGCTTGCCGTACATATATTCAGCCAGTTCACAAGCTTCGCGCCAGAGCGGATCACTCTCGAGTTTACTAACTTTCCGGCCAATCATGCCCGTAATTTCCAGGTAATTTGATTATACTTCACACAACTCATATAAAATCACGCAATTCCTCGACCTTTTCTTCTTGCGAAAAATCCGTATACCGGACCCAGTTAGGTGTTATCGAAAAATATACCTGGTCTGGATCGCGTTCAAATACCTTTAATTCCGGCAATTTCTTAAAATACAATTTTTTGCGCTCAGTGAGTTCTTCATCTGTAAGCTCACGGGCAATACCTTCAAATTGTACGGTAATATCACCCTTAAACCCCACGACCACCGCGACCTGCGGATTTTGAAAAATATTCCGGCACTTGCGGGAATTTCTGGAGGTGCCTATCATCAGTTCCAGATTTTGGTTTTCCGAGAAACCGACTGTCGCCGCTTCGGGTTGGCCTTTTTCGTTAACCGTTGCCATGACACATTCTTCAAACTGCCCTAAATAAGCTATTACTTTCTGCTGGGTTGTGGTCATGCGAATTGCCTCAGGAAACTCAAATTTGCCGATTCGAAGTAGCGGATATCCTCTATACCATATTTCATCATCACTAATCGTTCTACGCCGCCGCCCCACGCAAAGCCAGTAAACTCGTGCGGGTCTATTCCGGCCATTCTGAGCACGTTCGGATGAATCATGCCGCAACCAAGCAGCTCAATCCAGCCGGTCTGGCTGCATATGTGGCAGCCTTTGCGATCGCAAAACGGACAGCTCATGGCGAATTCAAAGCTTGGCTCGGTGAAGGGAAAATAAAACGGCTGAGTCTTTATGGCAAGATTCTTCTGGTAGTACGAACTCAAAAACGTCTTGAGCGTAGCCATCAGGTTGCCGGCGTGCATACCGCGGTCGACATAGATACCCTCGTGCTGGTAAAAAGTATGCTCATGCCGGGCATCAAGGTCTTCGTTACGGAACACCCGATCAGGTACAAGCACAGCAATAGGCCGGCCGTTTTCGAGGTTCGACTTATATTTCTTCATCATCCGGTTCTGCATGGTGCTGGTGTGTGCCGGCGCAATCAAACCTTCTATCGTAGTAAAGGTGTCGTAATCATCGCGGGCAGGATGGCCTTTTGGAAAATTTAAGCTGTCAAACATGTGAAAGTCATCGTCGATCTCGCGCGACTGCTCAATTACAAAACCCATGCGGTAGAAAATATCCGCTATAGTTTCTATTTCACTCGTTAGCGGGTGCTGGCTGCCGAGCTCGCTTGATAGCAACCGAGGACGCTTGTCGACCGGCACATTTACATCGAACGGTGCAGTGACGTCAATTGGCGAAAGTGCTTCGGCCGGCGTTCGCTGTGATTGCGCCATTTGCTCAAGCTCGGCGCGTAAATTATTTATTTCTTTGCCAAAACTGGCGCGAAGTTCGGTCGGCAACGTCGGGATTTCCGCGTACAATGCTTTTAGCTCGACGGATTTCAAAATCTCGGCTTTGTTTTCGAGCGCACCAAATCGCTCCGGAGACAATAGCAAAGTTCGCACTTCTTGGATTTTCTGGTTTTGATAGTCCATTACTGATTGAATTATAATACAGGTATGGCTAATTTTTCATTCGATATTGTTTCCGAATACGATAAGGCCGAGATGAATAACGTCTTCGACCAGGTTCAGCGTGAAATCGCCAACCGTTATGATTTCAAGGGCACGCCGGCCGCCGTCGAATGGCTCGACCCAGATAAGACAGGGCTAAAAATTACCGGCAACAGCGACTGGCAAGTCGATACTATAGTTGATATTGCCCGCAAGAAAATGGCCGCCCGCGGTCAGAGCCAGAAAGTGTTTGACGTGTCACGCAATATGGTGACATCAAACTTAAAAACCACAAAAGAAGTACCATTTAAGAAAGGGCTCGGTCAGGATAAAGCCAAGCAAATCACAAAACTTATCCGTGACAAATTCCCAAAGATCAAATCCCAAATTCAGGGCGACGCCGTCCGAGTTATCGGCAACAGCAAAGACGAACTACAACATGTCATCGAACTTCTCAAAGCTGAGAATTTCGACTTTCCGCTGGCATTCACTAATTACCGCTAGACTCGTTGGAGTAATAAGAAATATTAATGCCGAATAGCGCCGGAGACGGCAAGCCCGCCGACATTACTACCACTGCCGTAAATCCCATTCGTACGATTTGCGTCTTCGTTCACAAAGTAGTCAGCGACTCGCCGAAGTGTACGTACCGCCTCAACTGGATAGTTCCCGTTCATTGCTAATTCGTCGCCGCTTAAGGCCAGGTCGCCGCCCAGTTGTGCTACAAAACTGAGCGCGATGTATTCAGCATTTGAAGCCATATCTTGCTCGGTCATACTGGGCGCCAATCCCGTGCATGCCACCCACTGGCGTTGGTATTCTTTGCCGTAACGACCTAAGTCGCACAAGAACTGGAATATATGCTCTCTCTGATTTAGCATTTCCGGACCAAAGTCACCGAGTGCTGCCATAATTACATCTTGGGGTCGGCTGGCGTCGAAAATTTCTCGAGCGTTTCTCCAACCAGCTCTATTCTCAAGTTTAAGGACAAATCCGACTTCGTCCGACATTCCTAGGGCTCTCGCGTGGTCGATTGCTTCCTCGAGAATGCGCGGGGATTGCGTGTAGCTCAACCCGATTAAATGCGGCACCACAAGACTTCCGGCATATTGGCGCATCATCTCGCGGTCTCGGTCAAGTAAACCTTCAGGGCCGATAGAATTTGGCATGTTTAGCCCTTTGTGCTCCACTACTTTATAGGGCTTCCCTCTGGGGGTGCTCAGGACCTCGCAGTGGACCCTGCCGTTACTTTCTTTGGCTACCACTTTCATCCACATTTTACCGTCTTGCATTGAGACGGGGTCACCTTCATCGACATACTTGTGTATATCATCGACGGTTCCCACTGCACCTTCAGCAGTACCGAGCTGTTCCCACATGAATGAAATTGGACTGCCAGCCTCAACGACTGTCGGCACAGTTCCGTCGCTTGTACGTGGTTTAAAGCCCTCCATGTCGCCATTTACTCGTGCGCCCTTATTGCCGACTTCGCGTGCGGTTTCCAGGAATGTGTGAGCTCTTCCTGTGTATTTGCCGATACTGTTATGCGCACCATGGATACGTCCGACATCCGACAACTGCGCAACCATAGTCAAAACATCAGGATGGTCGGTTTCTGGGCCAAGTGTTGCCCAGACCAATCCCTGCCTTTCTGCATAAGCAACTTCAAACGCCGGCAACTGCCCGCTTGCTTCTTCACCTGCAGACATAAAATATCCTTCCACCCCGAGTATGCGAGGCTAATAATTAATTAGTTATTTATATCTATTATACGCCAGTGTCAAGCGGTTAATAGACATAAAGGCGATGGCATAGAAAATAAATCAACAGAGAGTTGATACGCTGTGGCCTATTATCATATTGGCTTAATCTGGCTCAAGGCCAGTAGTAAAGCACGGCATTGCAAGCAATGCAACTCATTAAAGAGTTGCGATATGGTAAACCGCTGCGTGACTTGGAGTCGTATATCCAAAGGAATTTCTGCCACAAAACCCCACAGTTTTTGACTTGAAAACGAACTGTCGACAAACCATGGAGTCTTATTGATGGGCTGTAAGGACATATCCTTCACGACGCTTTTGTCAAGCTTGAGTTCTTTCTCTATAAGCATACGTGCGGCTTGATCGGGCGTCATATTTTCAGGTATGCGGCCTCCGACGAAGTCAAGGGTTGCCGCATTAATACCCGGACGATATGACGGTTTGGGCAGTATAAAATTATCGCCTTGGCGCACAATTACAATTGCCGAATCGGACCGTTCGTAATACCAGTATTCCAGCTTGTTTCCCTCTGAATCAAGCATCTCATCGACATGGATAGTTACCCATTTGGTACTTATTTCCGCGATGGTGCTTAGCTTTTTCCACGCTTTGATTTTCTCAGTCATACTGGCTATTCTACTGTACAATTGTGCGAATGGTCACGATTACCTATTTCGTACATGGCACGACAAGCGACAACGAGCGACAGCTTGCGACCGGTTGGTTGCCGGGTGTGTTGTCGGAACTGGGGAGACAACAGTCGATAGAATTGGGCAAAAAAATTGCCGATCAAAAATTCGATGTGATAATAAGTTCGGACCTCGCCCGTGCGGTGGAATCGGCAAAACTGATGTTCGATAGCGACCAGCCGATCATATTCGACAGGCGACTACGCGAAGCAAACTATGGCGACTGGAACGGCTTGCCGCATACTTTCAAAGACCGCATGGAAGATTTCATCACTCGGCCGTTCCCGAATGGCGAGAGCTACCGGGACACTGAAACGCGCATGCGGGAATTTTGTATATACCTAAAGCGAAATTATGATGGCAGAAAAGTAGCAATTGTCGCCCACCAGGCACCCCAGCTGGCGCTCGATGTCATCCTGAAACATAAATCATGGCCACGAGCGATTGCCGAAGACTGGCGCAGAAACGGTGCCTTCCGGCCGGGCTGGCACTACAAGATTTACTAAAATCCTGTTTGATACAACTCATTAAAGGCCGCCTGATAAATGTTTCATTTAAAAATGGATGTGCATAATTTGCCGTATTCATGAAAAACATATGTGCAATTTTGCGCTATACTAGCAACCATGAGCGATTTGTCCGAGCTGGTTGAGCAGGCCCGTGCTGTATTAGAAAAAAACGACGAAGGCTTATACACCGTCCCCGCCCATGGTATTTATCCGCACCAGTGGCTTTGGGATAGTTGTTTTATTGCGATTGGGTTGCGTCACCTCGACATTGAACGTGCCAAGATGGAAATCCTCAGCCTACTGCGCGGTCAGTGGAGCAATGGTATGTTGCCGCATATCATCTTCACTCCCGGAAAGAAACAACGCATGCACAGCGGTGTGTGGGATAGCTGGCTCAGCCCATATTCGCCGGATGATGTTTCTACCAGCGGTATTTCCCAGCCGCCAATGGTGGCGGAAGCGGTTGTGCGTATTGGCGAAAAGCTACCATTAGCTGAAAGGCGCAGCTGGTATCGTCAGGTCTGGCCCAACCTGCTATCCTATCATCATTGGCTGTATACCGAACGTGACCCACATCACGAAGGCCTGGTGCTGCAAATTCACCCGTGGGAAACCGGTCTCGACAATACGCCGCCGTGGATGAGCGAGTTGAACAATCACTTGCTGCCGTGGTGGATTCGCCTGTTCGATAAAACAAAACTTGAGTTTATCGTCGGAAGGTTACGCCGCGACACCCACTACGTGCCGGCCTCTCAGCGTCCGACCAATATCGAGGCATTGGCGCTATACGACGTACAACGCCGCTTGCGCCGAAAAAGTTATGACATTCAAAAGATTCTTGACCATTCGCTGTTTGCCATCGAAGATTTGGCCTACAACTGCATCCTCATTCGCGCCAATGAGCATCTGGCCAGTATCGCCAAAACGCTCCGTGCCGACATACCGGACGACCTGGCCGCCAGCATCAAGCTCACACCAAAGACGCTCGAAGAGCTGTGGGATCCCTACACCGAGCAATACTATCCGCGTGATTTCGTCACGCATCGATTGCTCAAAGAATCGAGCATTGAGTCATTGCTGCCGCTTTATGCCGGTAGCATCACTAAGGAACGAGCTGAACTTCTGGTCAAAAGTCTTGAGAACGAACATGTCTTCGGACCTGCATACCCCGTACCAAGCACCCCGCTCAATTCACCGTGGTTTGATGCCGACCGCTACTGGCAGGGCCCTGCTTGGATTAATATGAACTGGCTCATTATAGACGGGTTGAAGCGCTATGGTTTTAAAGAACATGCAGCGGCACTCACCGAAAGTAATCTTGAAATTATTACCCGTCATGGTTGTTTTGAGTATTACCAGCCCATAAGCGGTTCCCCGCTCGGAGCCCGCGATTTTTCGTGGACGGCCGCACTCGCCATCGACTTGGCCAAGCGCTAAGCAATCGAGATTTATCGATGCCGCTTACTTGACTTTCTTTGACGGGTTTAACCAAACTGCAGTGCTACTCTTGGACTTGCCGTAGACGAATTTCACTATGCGCCGCCATCGCCTCAGTAACCGCCATTTGCTGAAAGCCCGCCAGTCCCGGGCTGCTTCCGATAGAAGCAGCGATAAGGTAGGCTTTTTGCCGAGGATCATTCGGGATTGTGTCGCCATAGCCGATTGCATTCAATACGGTTTCGCCAAACCTGCGTAATCGACCAATTAATGTACCGGATTCGCTCGTGACCGTAGTTTCATCATCTTGCTCATTCGCGGATATCACCGATCCGTCACTATTAAGAAGCTTTCCGTCCGAATATATAAGATAGGGACGGAAATAATTTTGGCTGGAAAGCTCGTATTTACTCAAGAAGATACAATAACACGCAAGAGCATTACTGTCAAGTTTTTCATGCAATTGAGAGGGTCTTCTATCGATCCGCCAACTTGACCCGCAGTCTTTGATAGCCAATCTCCGACTAATCAGTTACTCCAGGACTCAATAGACATTAACCCAGTGATAATGAAATTGCACCAACAAACCGCAATTTAAATGACAACCTTACAATGTGTTGCTGAGCGGTAAGGTTAGTGGTAGTGGGCAGCATTATATAACAACGAGCACTCCTTTCCCTCGCTAGAAACGATAGTAAGCGTGCTATACGCACTTGCGCTTTATTTCTCACGGACAGGCCTGTCTTTTAGTCTACCAAGTTTTGCACCATTCGGGCATTTAAGCCGGGTACGATGGTGTCGGGTGGCTGCGATCATGCATAAAGATCGCTACGAACAGCGTAATCCACCAAAAGAAGATACTGAGCAGGAACCAGCCCCAAAAGCTGTGACCTTTGTTTTTGGCAATCATAGCCGGCAACAGCGCGATGGCCACCCAGATGATTATTCCAAGTATCCAAACGAAAGCCCCGGCCGTAAATCCTAAAAATGTTGTTGCAAACATATGTAACTCCTCCCATTAGCGTTATACCATTACTATATCGGGTAATATGCTCCGGCGCATTGATGCAGGTCACGCTACGATATTCGGTGCACCGAATTGACATGAGCGGTACTGAGGTGTATTCCCGGTTTGAGCCAGACAGCCAACATCACACTATTTATGGCATTTCAATGTATGTATCGGCCATTTGTCCAGCCGTATTTCAGCCACGCTCACTAATCTTCCAGTGACGGTTTTTCGATCGCCATCGGCTCGACACTGGCTTCCGTATTGGCGATTTTCACCACATCTTTATCGACTTTTTTGAGCTCTTTGTGGGCGTTATTGAAGTGGTTGACGGATGTGCCCAGCGACGTGCCGAGTTTCTGCATCAGACTCTCGTACGTCACGATGTGGCGTCCCAGCTCACCCACCCGTTGCTGAATTTCCTTGGCCTGCTCTTCGATTTGCAAACTTCGCAATCCCTGCAGGACCGTCTGTAAATATGCCATAAACGTCGTCGGGCTGACGATTATTACACTTTTTTCACGGAAGGCGTATTCGATTAGGTCGCGCGCACTGGTATTGGTGAGCCCGACCTTGTTAATGAGCAAATCGTAGTATATTGCCTCACTCGGAATGAACATAAAGGCATAGTCCATTGTCTGTTCACCCGGCCTGATGTACTTGGCCGTTTCATCAATACGTTTTTTAAGGTCGTTTTTGAAATCTCGTGCCAGTTCTTCGCGAGCTAGCTTGTCGGTGGCCTCGAGCAGACGGTTGTAGTTTTCTAGGGAAAACTTGGAATCGACCGGCAGTAACTTGCCCTTATCGAGTATAATCACCGCGTCGGCGATTTCGCCGTTTTTGAACTTGTACTGAAGCTTGAAGCGGTCCGGCGGAAGTACATTTTCGAGCACCTGGTTGAGGTAGTACTCGCCGAGTACGCCGCGTTGTTTCGGGTTCTGTAATACGTTCTGCAACACTTTCAGCTCATCAGCTACGTTCACGACGCGTTTGTTAGTTTCGTCGAGCTTAGTCAGCCGCTCAGTCACATCGGCGATAAGTTTACTACTGGCACTGAACTGCCTTATGATACTCTCGCGCATCAATTCCTGGTTTTTGTCCAGCCGTTCAGTGATTTGGGTTTGCAGCCCGTCCTTGAGTTTGGTAATATCGTCGCTCAGCCGGCTAAGGTCTTCCTTGAGCAATAACGCGCTGCCTGCGTCCTGCTTCGGTGCAGCCTGCTGTCGAAGTACGACTCCAAGCAACACAAGCACCAAAATACCCAAAATTATTACCGCAATCAGCATGGGATTATTTTACCACTTACGTTTCAGCGGCCGCTACCAACACTGCTTCGGCTGAAAAACAATGCCAATAAGGTAAAATATTCGACCATTGAAGTCGTGTGTTTAACTTAGTTTTCGATTTGTACGGTCGTTCCAACTTGCACCCAGTTATATAGCCATTGCGCTGTCGCTAACGGCAATTCAACACACCCGTGTGAGGCATTAGCCGAATTCGGGCTTATATTGCCGAACGCGCTTTCCGGCCGCCAGGTAGCATCATGGAACCCGTACGTGCCATATTGATTACTTAGCCACGGCATCCAATAATTGACATGGTCATTCCAGCAGCCGGTAGAGTCGCAACCTTTCAGATCCTGGTCGGTTTCCTTATCGTAGATGTGGTAAGTGCCGATCGGCGTTATGTCAGCTGGATACATTGCCATGCCGGTTACTACAGAAGAGGCATAGAGTTGCAAGTTCGATTCACACGCCCATAACCGGCGCTGTGAGATTCTGACCAGAACCAAGCTGGTCAAAGAATTGCCCGCACATGGAGAGCCCCCTACGACAGCAACGGACTTTCCTGCCGTTACAGTCCGGACGGAGGTATCCGTATTTTGATTATGATGTGCCGTGCCGTGCATTGAGCCGATAGCAACTATTGCCAAACCGATACCAGCAATCAAGAGCGGAATCAGCCGAGCACCCCGGCGGCTTCGTCGTCGTTTCGGCTGGGGTGAAGCGGCTGAATTATGCGTGGTGATATGCGTTCGGTACGTAAACGGCTGCGCATTTGCATTACGAGTTATTTTATTTCTTCGCATAACGCTGTTAGCTCAATTCAGTATACCATTTTGCGCGATCCGATTAAGTTTGCCGGCGCCGTACGATACAATGGTTGGTAATGAAAAAAACCGGTATAGCTGTCGTTGTATTAATTGCGATCGGGGTGTGGAGTTTCCATAGCAACCATCACAGCCAGACTAACAAGGTTCAGTCAACGTCAGGTCAAGTTACAACCAAAAACGCCCACTCAACACAACCAGCCGGCGGTTTCAATAAAATGCAATATTCTCTGACTGACCCGACCAGCATCTGGGTTATTGTCAATAAAAAGCATCCGCTCAACCCGCGAAACTACGTGCCGACGGACTTGGTCGTTCCCAATGTACCTTTACGTGTTCCCGGCAACGAATCGATGCAGGTCCGCCAGGTCACCGCCACTGCACTTGAGACCATGTTCGCCGCCGCCAAGCAACAGGGTATCCAACTCATGCTTTCGAGCGGCTATCGTTCTTACACTTACCAGGTAGGCCTATACAATGGCTACGTGCAGTCACAAGGACAGACGGTAGCCGATACGCAAAGCGCCCGACCCGGATACAGCGAACACCAAACCGGGCTGGCAGCTGATATAGAGCCCGTTAGTCGTACCTGCGAAGTAGAGCTATGCTTCGCAAGCACTCCTGAGGGAGAGTGGCTGGCAGCCAATGCATACAAATACGGTTTTATCATCCGTTATCTGAAAGGATATGAAAACATTACCGGCTATGAATACGAACCGTGGCATGTCCGGTACATAGGCACGACGCTTTCAACGGAAATGCACAAAGAAGGCATTCTGACACTCGAGCAGTTCTTCGGCGTTTCCGGCGGCAATTATCAGTAAGTACTCAAGTATTTTTTAGAGGTTACGATTGGAATATTGAGGCCATAGGTTCCGAGTGTCTGTTCGTAACGCTGTTTTTGGGCGGAGAGCGTGGTTTTGAGCTGCTGGGCGTCAACCATTGGCTGGGTGGCATCCTCAAATAAGTAAAGATGCAAATGATTTCGGGCGTTGGTATCATCGGCGGCCGCTTGCGCCGGCGTCCATTCATAGTGCATGTAAATCGGCAGGTAGCTCAGATTTGAGATGGCATGCGTCTTGGCATTTATGTCCATGACCGCCAAGCCGTTAAAGAGCGTTTCCGGTGGCTCCTGGGTGTTAAGGAAATTTCCAAGTCCATACCATACAATGGTTTTGTTGCCGCCGCTGCCGGTAAGCTGCTGTACCGGCTGGAGTTCATGAGTGCCATGTCCGAGGATGAGATTGACGCCCTGATCGGCAAGGTACTGTGCGTCCGCCTGTTCACTGGCATTGAGCGTATTAGAATACTCCGTACCCCAACGTATGCTGGCGACGATAACTTGCGCACCGTGACTTTTGGCCTCAGCGACTTGTGACGCGGCAAATGATTTGCTGAATACATTGACGCCGTAGCTGTTTTGAACTGGTGAGTCGGTATTGATATACGTCGTGTAGGCCAGGAAGGCAAATTTCACTCTCTTAACCGTAAAGTAGTGTACGGCGTCATGTTGCTGCTGGTTCTGATTCTCGCCGGCCACCGCAAGCATGTTCGGTACCTTTTGCCACGTTGCCACGGAATTTGAAATATTGGCTTGCGTGAAATCAAAACTGTGGTTGGATGCGGTATTCGCGAGGTTGCAGCCGAGCTCGCCCATATCGGTTACGAACTCAGTCGGTGAATTGAATTTCGGATAGCCGTAGATTCCAAGACTTTCGCCGCCGTTCAAAATCGGATCGTTGCAAAATCGGATATCCGCATCTTTAAAGATTGGTGAAAAATCCTGTACCATCGGCAGATAATTGTAGCTGCCGTCCGGTTGCTTGGCGGCCGCGTTCACAGAATCATGGGCAATCCAGTCGCCAGTTGCGATCAAGCGGATCTGGTTGGTATGCGACGAAACGGCTGCGCCATTCTGAACAGTAATACTAGCATTCGCGAGGTGCTTGGGATGATGAGCATGAACAAGTAAAAATCCGGCAACGCCAATCAATATAACTGCCGCAGACAATACGATTAACGGCTTTTTTGATAGTGTTGGTCTGGACGATGACGCAATTTTATACGGTTTTGACGCCGTGTCGTGAGGTCGCGCCTGCGGATCGCGGAAATTCTGGTGGTTCAATGGCATCATAAAAAATTATATCGAAAATCCTATACTACTGCGATAGCCCAGTAACCCAACATGACAATACATTCTACTTGAAACCTAAAGACCCAGGTTCGTGAACCCGGGTCTGTTAGGAAGCCTCACACTTCCCACTAACTAGCTTATGCTTCATGCGATTTTTTTGCAAGGTAAAAAACACTACTATTTAGATTCTAAAGCCCGGTGCGGCTTTACCGGCGGTGAAAGTTCATATCCGAGCACTTCTGCAATTCGCCGTGCCAAAAAGCGGCTGGCCCGAGCCGATATGCCGTGCACTTCAGTAATAACCCGTGTGCTGATATGTGCCGCTTCCTCGCCGAATACTACCTTCGGATTGCCGCGGATTACTAGTATATCGAGTGAGCCGTAAATTATGTCAGTCGGCACTTCCAATCGTTTCAAATCTGCCAAGGATGTCTGTTGTAGAATTGTATGTTGTAAGCTGCGCACGAATGGTGTCCAACTTTCCTGACTGATAGTAAAGCCGGCAAAACGCGCCGCCAGTTTTTGAATAGTCCGAATATTGGTCGGTGAAAATTCCGGATAACGCAGCAAGCGATTATAAATCCGGTAGTAAAAATCGCGTCTTAAGCGATAGCGTCTACTTTCGGGCAGTCCCTCATATAGCGGTATTTCGTACATAATAAGCTGTCGTACCAGATCTGGCCGCAATCGGGCTATATGCACTGCGATCAAACATCCCATCGAATGGCCAACCAGGACTATCGGTTCGCGTAAGTGCAACCTCTCTAGACCGGCAATGACCGAACGGGCGTGATCCTCGACAGTATATTGCATCCATTCAGGTTTAGGAGATGAACCGAAGCCAAGCAAATCAAAGGCCACTACCCGACATGGAATATCCCCTAGCTGCCGACAGACCCGTTGCCAGGCTAAGCCTGATGAGCCGATTCCATGCAGGCATACCACTGGTGTTCCGTGTCCGATATCGATCGGCCGTGCCAGTATGTACGGCCGCTTGAGCAGTTTATGCCAGATGGTGTCACTTAGATTAGTCATCTCTTTTATTATACGTGGGGAAGGGTCTTATATATTACGTCTTGACCATCAAGCCTTAAGCATTTACCCGTCCACCTGAGACATTTATAATGAGCAGTGATGCAAGCGGGTATTATTTGTATTGTCTTTATAACTATCTTCATTGCCGAATTGCCAGACAAAAGCATGATTGCGACCTTTGTCCTGAGCACGCGCTTTCGTTCGCCGCTCATTGTCTGGGCTGGCGCAGCCGCGGCATTTTTGTTGCATGTTGCCATTGCGGTTACGGCCGGGCAAGCACTCGCGTTACTACCGAACCGGATTGTTGAAGCTATCGTAACCGTCCTTTTTATTGCGGGAGCATCGGTTCTCTTTTTCCAAAAGCACGACATACTTCCCGCCGACAACGAATTTGAATCCGCCAAAACAAAAGAAGTTTCACTCAGTTTTTTAAAGGCTTTCGCGGCGACTTTCGGCATCGTGTTCTTAGGCGAATGGGGGGATATAACCCAAATCGCCACCGCCAACTACGCCGCGTATTACCAGGACCCGTTCAGCGTGGCTGTCGGATCAATCTTAGCTTTATGGGCGGCCGCTGCCGTTGCGGTAATTGCTGGAAAAAAATTACCAAAATTGGTCTCCGGTGTACTACTGCGGCGCACCGCCGGAACTATTCTACTAATCTTCGCCGCATTTGGCGTCTACGGTGTTATGCAGGGCTAGGGAAACGACTAATGCACTGTTCCGACGCGGCGACGTATCGCGGGTACTTTGCTCAAGTAATAAGGCCACATGTTTGCATAGCCGCCTCTGTTGCCGGCACCATAGCCGCCGCTTTCTGAATGGTATTCATGGAGCGGCATAAATAGGCAGCCGCCGTCTATCCAGGCCTCGCGCAGCCCCGTCGACCCGACCGGTCCGGGAGTATCCGTGCCGGCCGGCCAGTAGTGCCCCTCCATGTCGTTGCCCACGATATGGGTTATTGAGCCATCATTTGAAGGATAGGTTTCCATAAGAATTTCGTGCCGGTAGAATGGCGAATACTGCCTCCAGGTACGACCCGGTCTTGCGTAATTATGTGCCTGTGGATTGCGGGCACCGCCATAAAAGTCTACCTCAGCCGGAGGAAGCACCTCATACTCACCTTGCCTACCATAAAAGTTGCCGTCAAGCAGCATCGGCTCACTATCCACCTCAACACTATATGTCCGTTGCTCGGCGTCGTGGCGCATATCTCGGGTAGTACCAAAGAAAAGTAAACGCTGGTTTTTCACTTGCCTGATACCAGCTGCCGTAATCGCGCCAAGCGCTGCCTGGGCATCAATCGGTATACTCAGACTTGCTTGCCCGTGACCCTTGCCGAAGTGCTTGAAATTTTCTGTTTCTATGTATGTTGGCAATGCTCGCCACAAGCCTTGCGACTTACTGAGCCAGAACGACCGTGCTACGACCTTGCCATCGGGCGTGCGCACATACCCGGTAACTGCTAAACGATTGTCACTGAAGTAATAGGTATCTGAGAAGTAAACGTCCGCGCCTTCAAGTTTTACCCGATATTTTGGCTCCAAACCCGCCTCAGCTAACATATCAATGGTAAGTTCCTGGTCTTTATATTCGCCGCCATGTATTTCAGCTTTATCGAGCAGTGCGTCGGCAAGTTCCGCACTTATAATCGGGGGCAGGTCGTGGTATCCGCTGAGCTCTTGTCTGATTTTCCCGGCGACACCAACTATTGCGGCGCCAGCTTGCCGGAACTTGTCCGCGTATCCGCCTACCCACTCCCCTCCGCGGCGGTCCAGCCGTCCGGCAGCAAGGCCTCCCAAATGTGTCGTTAACCGATTCCGCCGGCCGTATGTCCTGTTCGGGGTAAGACTTGAACCGGGATGGTCTGGATCGGCATCAATTATCCTACCTGTAAGGCGCCCGTCTCCAGGCGGCGCCATGATTATAGTTCCTCGAGATAAGTCCAAGTTTGTAATAACTATACCGTCATCGTCATAGGTTATGTCGAGATGCTCATCCTCGACGCTGCCGTCAAGCTGAAACGTCTTTCTATTGTGCATATGCCCAATCCTGACAGATTGACCATGCCGAACACCCAAAGAGCTACGATGAATTTGCCCGTCAGGCAGTTCCTGAAAAAGCGTGTAGTCTCCGCCCGTTTCTGTCGCGCTCCAACGCGAATCAACAAGCCAGAATTTCGCATTACCCGCTCTAATACCAAGCACCGCCGGGTAACCCAGAAGTCTCGGTTGGTAATCAGCCTGTACCCCAGGATCCACCATATATGCATGGCCCGCTTCTAAGTGAACTTGCCGAGATTGCTCGGCAAATTCGGCCGCATAACGCATGGTATCGCCAGTGGTCATAAGATAATATAATAACATATTATAAGTATGATGGCAATTTCATACTACACGGTGTTACAATAACTTTTATGACATCAATGGATGCGAGACCACTTGCTGAACGGCGGCGACCGGAACGGTTGGAAGATTTAGCCGGGCAGAAACATCTGGTTGGGGAAGGCAAAATCATACATGAGATTATTACCAGGCAGCAACCGGCGTCACTGATACTCTGGGGCCCGCCGGGCAGTGGCAAAACCACGCTCGCCAGAATTATTGCACGCGAGACCGGTGCTGAATTTATTGAGCTCAGTGCCGTTACCGCCAAAAAGGCGGACGTCACGAAAGTCGTCGAGCATGCCCAAGCCAACCAGCGTCTCGGTATGCGCACGATATTATTCGTCGATGAAATTCACCGCTTCAACAAGGCGCAGCAGGATGCCTTCTTGCCCTATGTTGAAGACGGTACCATCGTGCTCATCGGCGCTACAACTGAAAATCCGAGCTTCGAAGTCATCAATCCGTTGCTGAGCAGATCGCGCGTATTAGTACTCGAACCGCTTACCAAAGCTGAAATAATCAGCATTATCAAATCAGCCGCAAAAGGCGAAAAGTTGACCGCTAAAAGGCTACCGGCTAAAAGTATAGACTTACTTGCCGAACTGTCGGACGGTGACGCCCGGGTGGCGCTCGGCAATCTGGAGCTTGCTACGCAGCTTACCAATGGCAAGATCACGCCTGAAATTGTCGAAACGGCTGCGCAGCGTCGCGTGCCCGGCTATGATAAGCGCGGAGAAAATCACTACAACCTTATCAGTGCTTTTATTAAGTCAATGCGCGGCAGTGATGCCGATGCGGCACTGTATTACCTGGCGCGCATTCTGCAGGGCGGCGAGGATCCGAAATTCATCGCCCGGCGCATGGTCATATTCGCCAGTGAAGATGTCGGTTTGGCCGCCAGTGCAGCGCTAAATTTAACGGTCGCCACCTTTCAGGCGGTTGAGCGTATCGGTATGCCCGAATGCCAGTATAATCTCTACCACTGCGCCGCCGTGCTGGCCAAAACTAAAAAGTCCCGCGCCGTTGCAGACGCCATGAACCGGGCCCAAACGACCGCCCGCGATAAACCCGACCTGCCAGTTCCTCTCCATTTACGAAACGCACCGACACAACTCATGAAAGACCTCGGCTTTCAGAAAGGTACGAAATGGGAGGCCGGCTTCCGGCATCCGAATGGATTCTTGCCGCCAGAGCTATCTGACTTGCGGTTGTTTAATGACTAGCCCTTTCGGAATTACTGGCCGGGCCGGTGTGGCTGGTATGCCTATACTGTTCAGGATCGGTGCCAGCACCCGGGTCGGCAAACCAACAATTGTGTCAAAATCACCCTCGATATGATCGATGAGCGGTGTCGCGTCCGGATTCTGCACGCCGTAGCCGCCAGCCTTGTCGAGGCCGTCGCCGGTCCTGATGTACGGCTCATAAATGGCTGGATCGTACGGCTTTAGAACCACCCATGACTCAGCGACTTTTGTTATCCGAACTCCTTCGGACATACAGACGACCGCTACCGAAGTAGAAATTTTATGACGCTGCCCGGCGAGCAGCTGAAACATCGCCCGCGCCTCATCCATCGTTGCCGGTTTGCCAAGCTGCCGATTACCATATGAAACGAAAACATCAGAGCCAACTACAACCGACTCCGGATATTGACGTGCAACCGACATCGCTTTGCCCAACCCTAATTCTTCCGCTACCGCTTCCGGCGAACGTGATTCGTCAAAATATTCCTTAAAATTGCTCGGCACTACGTCGAACTGTACCCCCATCGCCGACAGTAGTTGTTTGCGTCGTGGCGACGTGCTGGCCAAAATTACCATTCGCATGTATGCAACAATTGTAGCAGCTCGTACCAGATATCATTTCACTGTATGCCCGTACTCAAATAGATCGTAGACAATCCTGACTCGTAGAATAGGTTGTGTAATATCAATCTAAACAAAATACGAGAAGGAGAGACACTGACATGTCTAACCGCATTGGATCATCTACGATCTACACCACCACTTTACCAAATAACCAGGCTCTGTCACGGATAAGAAACGTACGACTCTCACGTGAGGCAAGGTTCCGCCTGCGCGTCATTGAACATTATCTGCAGACCACCCGAAACGTATCTCTAACGTGTCGCCACTTTGCCATTGCCCGGAGTTACTTCTACAAGTGGTTCAAACGCTACGATCCGAAGTATCTCGGCAGCCTTGAAGCTCTGAGTCGCCGGCCCAAACGGATACGCCCGGCCACCTACGATCATAGTTTCGTGTCCCTAGTGCGCAAGCTCCGCACTGACTATCCAAGCTACTCGGCCAAGAAGTTGGCGGTCATCCTCAGGCGCGACTACGACATCGGCTTCTCAGCCGCTACCGTCGGCAGGGTTATTCAGAAATTCAAGCTGTATTTATCCCAGGTACCGCGCTTACGTAAGCTGCACAAGACAGCCCGCAAGATCCAAGTCCGGCGCAAGCCGTATGGCCTGAGGGCACAGGGACCACGAACCCTCATCGAGTTCGACATGAAGCACATCTGGCGTCCGGGCGGTATCCGGCTGTACGCCTTCGTGGCCGTTGACGTCGTGACCAAGCAGGCGGTGATCCACGTCGGCGGCCAGCCAAGCTCCTACCAGGCCAAGATAGCCCTGGAGAAAGCGGTGGCCGTCTTCGGTTCAGGTATCACCATCCTCAATGACAACGGCAGTGAGAACTTTATGCGGGCCGCCGAATATCTCCAACAGCAGCAGGTCACACAGTACTTTGCCCGGCCGCACCGGCCAAAGGACAAGCCCCATGTCGAGAATCTCATCGGCAAGCTCCAGACTGAGTGTCTCGATGAAGACCGCACAACCCATCACGTGCCGGCACTGCAGCGACAGATTAACCATTGGCTCAATGACTACCACTTCTTCCGACCGCACCAGGCACTCGGTTACCTCACCCCGTATGAATTCTGTGCTACACTGGGCCTAACTATTCCGCGAGCGGAAGTGTCCACGATGTAGTGAGTAAGTGCATATAACTTTTAAAGCTTATGCATTTGCGCTAGACTATGATCACTGGACACTGAAAATATCAATGGTAAAAGTTTCTCGGCTGAATCAAATCGTGCTCAGTATTGGCGTGGCCCTATTATTGTTCAACGTCGGCTGGTCGGTACACAACGCCAATCAAACTGGAGCGACAGCGGTATCCTCGGCGGAGGCTAAACAATACCCGTTGCTGGCACGTAGTATTTTGGACGATAGCCCGAACGATATATTGATTAACTTTGTCGCACTGCGTAACGAACTGAACAGCGATTTCAACCAACTTCCATCTAACACCAAAAGCAGTTTTTACTTTGAATATCTGCCGGATGGCACGGCAATTCATATTGGTGCTGACACTAACCTCGTAGCAGCCTCGCTCATCAAGGTGCCGCTCGCCATGAACGTGTTTCGTGCCGCCGAGCTTGGCAGAATAAATCTTGATAAACCCGTAACAGTTACTGCCGAGGAGCTCGATGATGGTTATGGCAACTGGTATCAGCGTGGAGCCGGATTCCAGACCACCCTGCGGCAGGCAGCCCAAGCCGCGCTAGAAGAATCCGACGATACTGCAATGCATGTCATGTTCGATCACCTCAATGGACTACTCAATTATGACGAGCAGTCACTTGCCGGACTTGATATATCGCAAGACATGCAAAATGGACAAGCGGTTATAACGGCACGTTCTTATTCATCGGTACTCAAAAGTCTCTACTTTTCGTCATATCTAAATAAGACTGATTCCGAGGAGCTACTGCGGTACCTAACGAAATCAACCGAGCACAGCCGCCTTACCAAAAACCTGCCATCTAACCTAGTTGTAGCGCATAAGAACGGTGTTAACAATAGTTCGTGGGCTGAAAGCGATTGCGGCATAGTGTACATCCCAAAACGTCCCTACATCATTTGCGCTATGGTCGGGTTGCCCGATCCTGATGCCAGTCAATTTATCGCAAAAATTTCGAAAGAAACGTACGATTATGTTTCAAGTCAGAAGTGAAATTAGGCTAGTTATTTAGTTCGCTATACGTAACCCACGAGAGAAAGTCAGGTGCACGCTCCCCTCAAGCGGGGCACCGGTCGTTCGCCCTGCCAATTTCAAATCGGGGACAGTTTTTATCCTACCAGAGCCTTATTTGACGCCGGTAAGCCGAACACTGCCGTATATTGGTTGTAGTACTTAGCCACCGCGATTTAATTTGTTATTTGGCTTAATAACAAAAACTGGTTGCTGCTAGCGCTTTAAGACGGACAGATTTCTTTGTCATTGTTTTCGTTATTCTTGTAAGTACCAACTAAACAAGGAGTAACGAAGATGACTCGAAAGAGCTGTCCGTCTTGCTATTGTACCAACGTAAAGAAAAACGGTGTGAGGAACGGTCTACAGCGCTACGTCTGTCGTACCTGCCGTCGGTCATGGAGCAGTAAAGGCCGCCCTGGCCGTAAGCGAGCTACCCTATGGCACCAGTATGCCTTTGACGGTCGTACCGTGAACAGCTTGGCTAAAGAATACCGGAAAAGTACCGGTTGCATCCGCGCTCAACTCAATGGCTACAGCCCGCCACGCATCATCCAGAAACCGCGTACCGTAGCCGTCATAATGGATGTTACCTACTTTGGGGACTGGGGCCTCCTGGTTGTTATTGACCCATATGCAGTGGCGACGCTTGGTGAGAATACGGTGCTGTATTACGCCACGGTAGACGGGACAGAACGCACCGTAGATTATGAGGTTGCAACAGATACGATTGAAGCAATGGGCTACAGTATCCTGGCGGTCACCATTGACGGCAGACGAGGCGTACGGACTATGCTGGAGGGCAAAGGCATACCGGTCCAGCATTGCCAGTTTCACCAGCTTATGACCATCACTCAATGTCTGACCAAGAAGCCACGACTGACGCAAAATATTGAGTTACGAGCGCTTGCCTTAACGCTCGCTCGGACAGACGAACTAACGTTTGAGGATGCACTCGCTGGTTGGTACAAGAAACATGGGGCATGGCTCAAGGAGCGTGATCCGGTCACCAAAAGATATGCCCATGAGCGTACCAGAAGAGCTTATTTTTCCTTGTGTCGCAACCTACCATATCTGTTCACCTACCAAGCCGATTACATACAGGAAAGTGGCATACGAGTAGCCAACACAACGAGCCCATTAGACGGAAGATTCGGCGTCTGGAAAGACAAGCTCATACCCCACCGTGGAGCCTCAAAACAACGAATAATTACGATCCTCTGGAGTTTCTTCTCTAGAAAAACAGATTAGAGTAGACACCAGAATTTGGTGTTAAGCCTGTTATTTATACTTCTTGACTTATTTGTAAATCGATACGGTTTAGGCAGCCGTGTGAATTTCGGTGCTTACCCGTCTACCGATCTTTGTAATAGACACGTTTCTATTCCATACGTAGTAAAGAAACTCAGTTTCCGTTATGCAGGGCTGATCGGTCACCCCAGCACATATCGTAACGGCCAATCCAAATCGGTTTTGTGTCCATTTTCATATACGCAAGAATGACTACGACGACACCACTAATTACTTTGGTGCCATGTCATCGTCGCGCCCTTCTTAATGACCGGGTACGAAGCTGCGGTTGCTACCCGTTGAGCAAATTGGAACTGCAAATTACCCGCGGTCGCACCATTGGTGACAAAGCCATGTACTTGGATGAAATCTACAGTTGAGTTCACGGCATTCGCATCCGCGCACACTTGTCCGGAGGCGATGATATTGCAAATCTGGCTTGTCGCGGCCGCGGTCATAAACGTCGTCATCAAGTCAATAGTGGCTCCCGCTGGTGTGGTATACGTGTACTGCATATCGGCAGTGGTGTTCGAATCATCTACCGGTATCCATGCGTCAACTGCATACGTCGTACTGGCATTCATTGCAAATGCCAGCGTAGTGTCGTTCTGCATTGCAGTCGAACTTTGAGTGGCCTGCTGGTCCGCAGTTTGAGTAATTGTATTGAAGCCACTGATGCAATCCGACCAAATACTATTTTGATCACAACGGAATTTATTGTTTGCTGAGTTGTAGTACTCCGCACCATTGACCCCAGTCGGGTCACCAGTAGCGGTTTTCTGACCGAATACAAGCAAAACCGGAGTGGCAGCGGTAGCTGAACCGCCGACATATAACTCACCACCTGTCGAGTTGGCGACTAGCAGGTTGGTGCCCCCAGCGGTTTGCAATGTAAAGGCAGTTGTGGATGAATTGGCGACTTTTTCAGTGATAGTAGCTGATGTGTTGCCGCCTATGACAACGGATGTGGCGTTGGTGCCCCCGATATTGATCGCTGCGCCGCCGCCCGTATCGAAGCTCAAAGCATTGGCACCACCTGATTGGACAGTTAGGGCACCGGTCGCCGTCAGCGTCGTACTGGAGCCGAGACTTACCGTACCCGATCCCGACTGAACCGTGAGGTTGCCCGAGGTTGTACTGAGCGTAGATGATGCGCCGCCTGTCAAGGTCAAAGCATTCGACCCGTTGCTGCTCACCGTCAGAGCACCCGACGCCGAAGGCTGAATCGTACTGCCAATGCTGATCCCATTAATTGCACCCGACGTGATGGTGCCGCTGCCGATATTGATGTTGCCGGACTGCGTAGCGTTGAGCTGAACAAACCCGGTCGAGTCGATGCCGTCCAGCTTGTCGGCATTCATGGCGTATGGCGTTGCCGTCAACAAAATATATGGCGACATTTCGCCATCGCCGCCGCAATTGGCGTGGAAATTGCCCGCCGGCGTACACGAGCTAGTGTTACCAACTTGCAATGAAAGATATAGCGGATTACTGTTCCAGTCCACACTACTCGCGAACGCTGTAATGGAGCCAAGGTTGGCCTGGAACGTCCCGCTTGTGAATGTAACGCCTTTTCCCGCACTTACCAGCCAATCTTCTGTCCAGTCAAGTGTGCCTCCGCCGGTCGCGGTGCCGCCGGCATAAATTTTGAATTCCATATTGTAGGTACCATCAGCTATGTTGATACCACTACTGTTGACGACCTTACCCTCGAAGCTAAGCTCAGGGTTGATACCTGTCGCTGCACTAGCTACTCGTGTCGTCACCATGCCCCCAACGATCGCTACACAAATCAGCACAAGCCCAAATATAAAACTCATTTGCAAGCACGGGTGCGCAATCTGTGCTATTCGATTAATGTTCACACTGATCCACACTATCGACCGACAAATGACCAGAGAAAATATTAATATACTTACGAATATAATCGTGTCAGAAATAATTCCACGCAACGTCTTGCGTTCAATAAAGCCTCCACGGGCTACGAAGAGTTGGAAAGAATTGATTATGCCGAGGCGGTCGTTCACATGCATATGTTGTTACCCTCGCCTTTGCCGCCCCTCCCAAAACTGCAAATGCTTACGCTATGATACCATAACCACTAGCATGCTAACAACTCTGCGATCAGGAGAAGCCGTACTATTTATTACACATGTTCCTAATTCTGATAATCTTTGCCAATAATAAATGTTAGTTGTGCCAAGCTATCTGATACGCCAAGCGGTACCTGGCCGGCTTGAATACCGAGCGACTGTGCCACTTCATTGGCCAACGGGTCGTTTAATTGCTGTGCAAATAAGATGGTAGTCGGGAATTCGCGCGGTGCGGTGGTTTTGTATGCAAGCGTTACATTCGGGTAGATCTTATACAGGTTGGAAATAAACTGCTGCATGGCAGCCGGATTGCCGGAACCGTTCAAGACGGCTACTGAAGCCGTGAGTGCGGCATCGGGTTGTTTGCCGAGCAGGATTGGCTCGACAGCCACGATTTTGTGCGCCGACGGTCGGTAGACAATCGCTTCGCTATGTTTCTGATATATGAGCACATCGTCACCTGTTTTGGCGATTGATTTTAACGAACCTTGCAGCTTGGATTGATCAGTTACTGTTGCAAGCGTTGGCGTTTCGTCGGCTGGCAAGTACATTATCTTGCCAACATCAGCCAATACCTTTTGCAGCTGTGATTGGCTTCGGTGATTACGGTGCACGCTTACAACGCTTAACACAATGAGCAGCGTGACAGTGGCAGAACAAATGCCGACAAATGCCGGGTGCTTCCATAATCCGGCTATACGTGGTCGCTGTCTTAGCCTGGGCGTGGTATTTTTTTTCGATGCACTGACTGATTTTGCCGCTACCCGTGGTGTATGTGATATATCGGCCATTGAGCGTTGCGACGGTTCTTGCTTCACCATGACATGTTCGCTATCGATCGGTTTCGAGATACATGCGTTGGAAGTATAGGTACCTATTGGCT
Source organism: Candidatus Saccharimonadia bacterium (assembly GCA_963810525.1). GTDB lineage: Bacteria > Patescibacteriota > Saccharimonadia > Saccharimonadales > UBA4665 > JAICLK01. The sequence continues at coordinate 111,452 of CAWENB010000002.1, read as the reverse complement.
GCGGATAGGTTAATTATCGACATGCCGGCATTCATAGCACTACTGCCCACCGGTAAGTCAGTCGCGGAGTTTCCTTCTACTGGCGCGGTACCATCCGTTAGATCATCGATTCGCCAGTACACCGTCGTGCCCTGTGGTGGCGTGTAAGCGTAAAAATCGTATGTCACATTATTATTAACTGTTACACCGGTGTCGATAATATTGCACGCTGAAGCATTGCATGTCATGAAATGAAACGTCGTATCACCTCTACTACCCGACAGTTGAAATCCTGCTGAGTTCGTGGCTGTCGGGCTGTCGGATGCGTCACAATTCGTGAACGTTGCCCCGCACAATCCCATAAATATTCGAGCACCAGTAGTGCCACTTTCGTAATTACTGAGATTTTGGCCATTCAAGTTCATGCGGGTGAAATAGAAAAAGCCGTCCGCGCCATTCGCCGTAGAGCCGAGATAGTACACGTTCTTGGTGTAGAATCCGGCCGTCGTTCCGGCAGTAGCGCCGGTGGTGATACGGCTGGTATTGCCGAGTGCTTCGGAGCTGCTGCCGTTTTGCGAGGCCAATGTTCCTGAAGCTGTCACATTTGAGCCGATGGTCGTGTAGGTGTTATTTGCTGCGCCGTTTCCACCTGTCACCAAAACTACATTTTGCTGGAACAGACTTGGCTGCAGCGCGTAGGCGACGCCGCTCGGACCTTGAGTAGCCAACATTGAGCGGCCGTCTACTTCCCGGGCGTAAACCTTTAACTCGCCTGTACTCGGTGCCGAAGGCGTGCTCGACATGTCGGCCATTTGCATACCGCCAGAATCTATATCAAGTCCAATATCGAAGCCGGTAGTAATTTTGACACCCTCCTGTGTGCCTGCTCCGGGTGAAGTCGGCCCATCGATTTTCACGCCATAGCTTGTCACTCCGCTGGTTGGACCACTTGGGTTGGATACGATGTGCAGACCGTCCCAGATAGTGTTACTGCCGGCTCCTGCAGTGTAATCAATGCGCATTCCGGCTGCTTCACTTCCGGACGAAGCACTACCGCCGGTAAAATTGACACCGACATCGTTGACATTATTTGCGGTTATTCCCTGACCGGTGTTGGTGATGTTGACTATGTTAGCAGTAGGTACGACACCGGCCGCAACATTGACTGCCGTACCGGAGCCGGAGTTCTGAATATCCAACTTGTTGCCGGGCGTCGGCGTACCTATACCGACATAACCATCACTAGTATCAACTGCCAGTGTAGTAGTACTACCGCCGCTATTTTGCACCTCAAAGGCTGCCGGTGCTGTTGTTTGTACGGTATTGGCGGCTGTCCAGGTTTGCGCTTGTGCGAGCTGACCGAAGTCCGATGCTGCATGCCCGTTGAGTTCGGCGGCATTCATCGCGTACGGGGTAGCGGTAAGTAGTATATACGGCTTCATCTCACCATCACCACCACAATCCGCTTGGAACGAAGTCGTAATTGTACAAGCCGTCGTATTGCCAACCTGAAGCGACAGATACAGCGGGTAAGAATTCCAGTCTACAGAAGATGCGAACGCGTTTATTGTCCCTAAATCAGCTTGAAACGTTCCGCTAGAAAAATTCACTCCGCCACTACCTCCAACTAACCAGTCTTCGGTCCAATCGAGCGTACAGCCACTACCGGTTGTCGGATCACAGCTGTTTCCGGAGTAAATCTTGAATTCCATATTGTGGATTCCATCGGCAATGTTTATGCCGCTGCTGTCGACCACCTTACCCTCAAAGCTGAGCTCGGAATTGATACCTGCCGTCGCCTGTACAACTCGCGGCATGTACAAGAACATGAAACCTAACGCTATCATGAAAACCGTAACCAGCGCCATTCCAGGAGTGGGTGGATGCTGTAGCGCAATACCCGCGTGCGCAAGGTGCGAACACATAGAAAAAAACAGCCTCAAGAACAACAGAGATAGTAGTACTGCAACACTAAAAAACACCGCTTCGGAAAGTACCCGATAGTAGCCCGTCGCTAACCAAGAAACCAGATGACAACATACAAGTGAGAAAAAGACGATAAAAATAAACATTATCGTGTCACTGACCAGCCCGCGTAGCGTTTTGCGCTCTACAAATCCGCCCCGCGCCACGAAAATTTGGAACATGTTTATGATGCCGAGACGATCACGGGCAAACATAACTAGTACCCTCGCTTAGTTTATAAATCTCCCAAAACTTAGCGACCTGTTAGCAGCATAGCACAACCATGATCGGTCTCACAACTGCTTCACGTCGATTGTATGGCGCTTTTTCTTGGAAGCGGTTTTTTCTTCAGTTTGATTTTTTTTGGCCATTTTTTTTCCGGGCTTGTGAAAGAGCAGCCAGAAGAGTTTAGTAAGCATGGCCGCGATGAGCATCAAAATGATACCACACACAACAGCTAGTCGGACATCGATGACGGTTATACGTTTGGCATACTGTTGATAGGATGACTGTCCATCGTGGCGGTAGAATATTTTTACTGTGTAATGCGTAACGAGCGGAGGTGAACTTATATCTTTCAACGCTATCGTAAATAACCGTTTGCCGCCTGGCAAGATCATGCCTGAATTGGCGTTTATTATCGCTTGTGTCAATACTTCACCTTTTTTATTTGTCACTTGCACATATCCGCGTGGCACTGATTGAGTATTGCCGGTATTGGCAAGTACGATATTTATAGTAGAAGGTAACGTTGTCGTGATGTTCGGTAGCGGCACTGGCTCGAGCCGCAATCCGGTGGTTCCTTGCGAGTATGTCGTCAAAAAGATAAGTGTCGATACTGCTTGGCCAATGGTGACAGTATTGCCACCGCTGTTTGGCTCGCTTGTAACTTTATAAATCAGTGCTGCGTAATGACCTCCCGGTGCAAGGGCGTTAGCATTTGAGATTGTCACCGGCACCGTCCGAGATTGACCTGGGCTGAGTGACAGTTGCGCCGGGCTTACGTGAATCCAGTCAGATAGTCCATGATGCGCCGCCCGACCGCCCGGAACAAATGAGAGTTGTCCGATTTCACCTGTCGACGTAAAATCACTTGTCGATATAGTTACCGAAGCAGGTGAGCCAGTGTTGTTGGTGACCTGAGCATTAAACTCGGTGCTATCCTGGTTTTTCTGCAAAGTAATTTGCTCGATAGCAGGTGAAACGGCCAACCCGCTTGGTCGAGGATTGGCAAACACACATGGCGCAATACTTATACTAACAACCGCAATGCAAATAACACCGGTTCCAGCATAAGCTACTTTTCTGATTTTGAAGAAGGCTTGCGAAACCATTTCACAATTTTAGTTGTGTCCTTCATGACTGTCCAGACGCCAAATAGGATAAGCACAATCAACAAGAACAACACAGCGAGCAAGATCCACGGAATTACCCAAAACGAAACTTCGGCATTCACCGGAATATCCTGATTGCCGTTCTTATAAACCAAAACCAGATGTGCATAATATTTGCCGAAGCGGAATTTCGAAATACCGCTGATATTCCAGTGTAACTGTTCCTCCGGTTGACCATTTTTGTCGGAAACGATTTGCCCGTCGATTTTCTTGGTTACATATACCGGAAAACCATCCGACCAGGTCGTGCTAAAGTTCCTATTGCTGCTCGGCAATATGTTACCGTCCCCACTGTTTATGGGCATTGAGGCAATCGCCGGACCGGTTTTGGAGCGGCTGATAAAAATATTACCTTCCGGTATGGTATAGATATTACCGGTGTTACGGACTGTCACACTGAAGTTCGCGGGCAGGTACTGATAGACCGATTTGTCTGATTTAAAGCTGGTAACCTGCAGAGTGTTCTTTTCGCCAGGCACATGCGCGTCGAGCAAAACAAAGACAGCGTTTGCACCTTTCACTTTGCTATTAGGGTTTTGCGCGCCCGGGATAGCCGTTTGCGGCTCAAATAGCACGGCATAGTAATAGCCGTATGCAGCTGTAGACGGCACGTCGATTGTCATGCCGACTCTATTCCAGACACCCGGCTCAGCAACAAACGAATTTTGAGAGAACTTCACCCAGCCTACAGACGGATCGCTTGCTGGCGGCGTAAAGATACTGGCCTGGCCATTATTATTGGCAGCTTTGAATTCATCGAGCTGAACGTTGACTGTCACGGGTGTTGGTGCATTGTTCTGGACTTCCAGATTAGTCGATACCGATGAACCTGGTTTTGCAGTCAAGTCGACCGCGACCGGCGATGTTGTAAGGATCGACCCCGTACTATTCGCGGCATTAGCCGACGCCATCGTAAAGACCGAAGCCAGTACGAGCACCAAGCTGGCCCCACCCGCTACTAAGGCCGGTTTAAGAAACCGTAACATATTGGCCTTAAGTGTATCAGAAGCTGCCGGCGCCGACTAGCGTTATAGTGTCGCTGTAATCGGTTGCAGCAGGAGTCGTGCCGCCGATGGTAGCATACTCTTTAACTGTTACAATCGCGCCATTCGCCGTACCTGTCGAGCTAGCTATTTGCCGTGGCGTAGCGTCCAACCCGCTACCGTTACCGGCGCCCGAAGAAGCATAAGCAGTAGTCGCACTCGTAACGCCCAAGCCACTGCCTTGGGTTATCCCGGCCGCCGGCAAGCCTGACACATACCCTTCGCTTCCATTTGAGAGTGTTGCATTAGTGCCAGGAGTCTTTGAGGCAATGGTGTAGTTTTGAGTCGCCGATTTTAGACCCGTATTTGCGTCCGAACCCCACAAGTACCAACCGGTCTTAGCGTTGGTATTCACGGTAACAGTAACACCGGTTGTAGCGGCGGTCGCGCCCGATGAAAGATTGCTAGTGAAATTGTCGGTGTTACCACTCAGCGCCATTGTGAACGTCGGCAGCACGGTGGCGTTAACAACAACTTGATCGTTGGAGATAATGTCGACTTCGACTGAAGTTGCTGCGTCTGAACCGGCAGTAATAACAGCTGTTTGCGGACCGGTTGCGGTCGGGTTGGTAACGGCTGTAGCAGAACTCAAGACAACACAGTAGGATGTATTGGCTGTCATTGCAGTCAAACCGCTGAAAGTTATCAGACCTGTTGACGCATTGCCACTGGCAGTCGGAGTACCCGGTAGATTAGCACTTGCACCGGTAATGGTCGTACAATTCGTACTGCCAAGCGTATTGGCTACCGTTTGCGTTGCGTTGACCGCTCCCGCAGCGCCCCCGGTATAACCCGTAAAGCCAACCGTTAACGACGATCCGGTATTACTTGCAGAAGTCGTAAATTCAACGATTACTGGACCCGATCCACTGGCATTCATATTAGTCAGCATTACCGTGGCACTCGTCAGACTGGCTGCAAAAACCTCCGGCACAACGGCTGCGCTAGCCGCTAACATTACCACTACGACGAATATCGCCTGGAACTTTTTAGAAACTGTTTTCAACATAACCCTTTTCCTTTCAGTGATATCGTAATCTAATGATGCTTTCTACTATTATTTCTAGAATACCATAAGCATAAATTATTTATTACGCTTACGCAAATTGTAATTATTCACTCTCAGAAATTGGCCGCAGCGATGAAAGTAAGTATTTCGGTGTAGTCATTTGCGGCGGGTGTAGTAGATTTAGCTTTGGCTTGTAGATTAGCGTAGGCGCTGCCGCCAACAATCGGATTAGACGTCGAGAGCATAGACTGGGGAGTGGTTGATTCGGCGCCGACTGTGTTCGCCGAACCATTAAATGGGCTCACTGTCGATAGTGGCCCGCCGGATGTCTGCGAGGGGCCCGTCGCCTGCACACCAAATCCCTCATTTGCGGATGCCAGATTTCCTGATATCGCCGGAATGGTGTAGCTTTCGGTAGTACTTGTAAGTCCCGCATTAAGCCCGGATACATACACGCCGCCGCCCGACGCAGCGTTGGTAGTTAGGCCAAACGTTACGTTAGAACTGGTGATGACGGATCCCGGCAGTAAATTACTTAGTGTAACCGAATTGGGTGACACCGAGAACGTGATGGATGGATTTGCCGTCGTGGCATTATTGGCGGTTTTGCTGAGGCCAGTATTAGTAAAAAGCCCTTGCATTGCCGCCTCCTTAATATAATAAGTAGTGCCGGGCGTAAGGCTCGTTACGAATGACCCACTCGAACCGTTCCATGAACCATATGATTGATACACTTGACTCGAGCCTAAAGTTCCATCAGCTTGAATATATTGTATATTGGTTAGAAACGAACTGTCGGTCGTGACGGCGATGGCATAGGTTGCATCTGTCGGCTCCCCGCTATTGTTCACAACGAAATGAAGCTTATTATAGTAAACACCTGAGCCGTTATCCAGCGACGGGGCAAGCGGGGTATTTAATTGTTCGGTCTGAATTGAGCCGTTGTTTCCCGTGTCGTTGCTGCTTGAGGACGTTCCATTTGCCTGTTCGCCGCCACTTCCCTGCAGTTTGTAGGTACTAGACGATGTGTTATTAGTGCCAGCAGGTCCGATACTGTAACTGTTTAATTCATATGTACCGCTCGATGAGAAAGCGGCAAGTATCGCAACACCGGCACCTAGTCCGCTCAGCATTGCCCTCGCGTTGATCATAACCGTTATTCTAGTGTGCTCCGGCGCATTTGGCAACTAGAGGCAGGGACACGGAGACCAACCTATTTCCACTGCCAACTACTCAGCACGGTCTGGAAGGTATCAGCCAACGGTTGCTGACCGGCCGGGTCGTCGCCGTATAGCGAAATCGTTGCCTGGTAATCGCCGTAAACCAGGAATGCCACTTTACTAAAGCCGCCCACGCTCGTGTCGGTCATCACGGGAATTCGCCGGCCATTCACGTCAATTGATGAGGCATTGTATTTGCCCGGCTCGGTCGTGCGGTACTGGTATGCATTATTGGCCATCAGACTCCCGCCCGGGATGTGCAGGATTGCGATAGCCAGATTCCAACTTTCTATGTCGCGCTTGACAAAATTAAACTGCTCGACAACCGGTGTAATGAGCCGGCTGTTCGCTTCAACCGTCATATTCGACGGATATTTAAATGATTCATACGTTCCGGCCACTGACACTAGCGGCGGCTTTGCAGGCGCAGTAGCGGCCTGGGAGCTCCCGGCCGTTATAACACCTTCGTGCGGGGCGTTCATGCGGTCAAGTATAATTTTGCCAAGAATCGCCAACAGTATAATTGCAATTAAGATTAATAATAGTGCTGTCTTGCGTTTGTCTCTCACTCTGCCAATTATTATGCCACAGTAGATCGGATTATTAACCCATACCATAATTTACACTCGACCTTGCTCATGGTATGATGCCGTTTATTAGCGCAAAAACCAAAATCCGGGAAAAGCCTTGAAACGAACATCCCCGATCAAAAGACGCAGAACACACCCGCAAACGTCCGGCCGATCGTCCGCAGCCCACATGTCAAACGCAAAACGCCGGTCGAGGCGTGTTGCGGAGACCAGCTCATCCCGCCCCTTGCATAAACGCATCATACTCCATCCGATTACGGTACTCTTCGTTCTATGTGCCGGTGTGCTTATTGTCGGAAGCACCTATAATGCAGTGGCGAGCACCTATACCGTGCATGCCAAAGTGCCGGCGCCGCCACTGACTGAAGGTGCGACCATTACGTCGCAGACAAACGGCACTAAACTTGGTTCAGGCCAGCTGACCATAAACGGCACCTGTCCGGCAAATTCGTACGTCAAGCTCTACGATAATAATATATTCTTGGGCGCCGCGCTCTGCGTGCATAATAGCTTCCAGATTACCATTTCGCTGTTCGATGGAACTAATGTACTGCGGTCACAAGATTTCAATACTACCGATGATGCTGGCCCCATCACAAGTACTGTCACCGTCAATTACCAACACCCGCAAACGTCCGGCAGCGGTTCGACGACAGGGCAATCGTCTCCCTCGTCCAGCAATTCCGGCACTGTTTCCGGTTCAAATGTGCCAAGCGGAAGCGGAATCAATGTATCAAACCCGTTAAACAATACCGTACCGCCACTTCTGCTTCTCGCCGATTTCCATTATCAAACCTTCGTAACCGGCTTTTTATTTAAATGGTCGCTTGAACTTGAAGGCGGCAAGCCACCCTACACGGTGTACATAAATTGGGGGGATGGGCAGCATTCAGCCCTGCACTTTCCGACCGACCCGAAATTTCTTATCACTCACGACTACAAAAAATCCGGGTATTACGTCATCGCAGTCAGGTTAGTCGACGCCAGCGGCTCGAGTCAACTTATTCAGCTGGCGGCGCTCATCAAAGAACCAGGTGCCTCAGGAATATTTTCTGCTACCTCGAACGAAGCAAATTCGGCCCAGTCGGCTAGTCCGTATACGAATCTCCTGAAGCATGTACCAGCCTGGCTCAAAGTTGCCGCCCCGTCGTACCTGATTATTGTACTTATGCTGATCAGCTTTTGGCTCGGTGAGCGCGAGGGCTACCTGAATATATTTAAACGACGGTCGTCCCGGAGGCACCGCGCATCTCGCCGATAATAACTCAGACGGCGATCTTCTCCCACGGTAGTTCGGCTTTGCCGAAGTGGCCGTAGGCCGAAGTTTGACTGTATATCGGGCGACGTAAGTCCAGGGTTTCAATAATTCCCCTTACACTAGTATCGATAAGCTTGTCTTTAAACTCATGCAGTGCTTTTTCGGTTGTCGTGGCAGTGCCGAACGTTTCAATTGTCTGCATGAGCGGACGCGGATGTCCGATGACATAGGCCAAACCGACTTCGCACTTAGTCGCGAGACCGGCCGCTACAATGTTCTTGGCGATATACCGTGCCGCGTAAGCACCTGAGCGGTCGACTTTACTCGGGTCTTTACCACTAAAAGCACCGCCGCCGACGCGGGCGTAACCGCCGTAGGTATCCACCACGATTTTACGGCCGGTCAGCCCGGCGTCGCTTTCCGGACCCGGGATAAACCATAATCCGGTGCCATTGACGACGATGTCTTTATCCTTCGGCAATTCAAACTTGTAGCGCTTGAGCACCGGTGCAAAGATGTGCTTGATGACATCGGTGCGCACCTGTTCGGCCGTTGCCTTTTCGTCGTGCGCGACCGCGGCGACCAATTTTTCGACCGCCGCCGGCCGGCCTTTTTCGTAACGTACGGTCACCTGGGCTTTCCCATCCGGGCGCAACCATTTGAGCTCACCCTTCTCGCGAGCTTCATCAATCCGGCGCGTTAACGCGTGCGCCAACGCAATCGGCAACGGCATCAACTCCGGCGTGTCAGTGCAGGCATAACCGAACATCATACCCTGGTCGCCTGCCCCGGCGTCGTCGTCCGCACCCAATGCGATCTCCGGTGATTGCTCGTGAATATCGTTGCTGAACATCGACTCCTGAAAACTGAAGCCCCACGATGGTACCGTATAGCCGAGCTCTTTCACCTTGCTTCGGACGATTTTTTCGTAATCCAGCTTGGCTTTAGTCTTGATTTCGCCGAACAGGCAAATTTGATTCGCGCCGGCAACCGTCTCAATGCCGGTGTGGCTTTGCGGATCACCCTTCAGCGCGGCATCAACCACGGCGTCGGAAATTGCATCACAAATTTTGTCAGGGTGTCCAGCACACACCGACTCGCTAGTAAATAGGCTGGCATCGTCCGCTACATTTGACATTAAAAAATCCTTTCTGCCTGGTATCTGCGGAAAGGACGTCTTGGCATCAAAACATCTTCCCCGCAAATTGGCGGGCTAGACGGAGCACCTTGTCCCTGTATTCGGATAGGTTGCCGGCAGATCAACGAGCTAGTTCTCTTCCTGCACTCTGTATATTCTTAAATTGTTAACGCATTCGATTGTACCCATATTTTTAATGTTAAGCAAATTAATTACACAAGTAATGCATACTAGGTAGAGAAGACGTCGATACGCACGTATGTTTCAGCAAAGTCATAACCGAAAGCCTCGCCAAGTTCGGCTGCCCGCGAAGTGAATATTTTGCGCACGGCAGTCATGTCCGGCACTTGACTGGCGTGCGCGGCAATGGCATCAAATTTCTGTTCTAGCGTGTCACTAATATTAATCGCAAAGTTCGGCCGTTCAATGTTGGTAAGCAAAATTGTCTCGGTTTTGTGCGGCTCTAAACCTTCGTCGTAAAAAAGTTCCGGAAAAGACAGGTGGTCCCGGGCCAGCGGAAAGACCGCGTCGAGCGCTGCCTGACCGGCCGCCCGATGGTCCGGGTGATTAATGAAACCGAACCGTGATGAATAAAGCTCGGACGGATCAACTGAAACAACCACGTCAGGGCGGATTTTACGAATAACGCGGACCACGTCGCGTTTTACATCAATGGTGCTCGCAAGTGTGCCGTCGCGATAATTCCGAAAGAAGACGTCGGCCACTCCAATCAGTTTTCCTGCTTGTTTCTGTTCCTGCCGTCTTTTTCGCATGAGCGTCACCGGATCGGCATTACGATCCTCGCTGCCCGAGCTACCATCGGTCAAAACCAAATAATAGACTGTTGCCCCGAGTTCAGCAAACCGGACCATAGTACCGCCTGCCATAAAATCAAGGTCGTCCGGGTGCGCCGCCACCCCAAGCACTACCTGCGGGTGCAGCATGGAAAATTGCTTTGCTTTCACCAACCATAATTTTAAACCCGAGCATTAATAGTATACAATGTATAGTATGAGATTTTATGACACCGCAGAACGCGGCATTATAGACTTCATACCTAAAAGTGACACCGTTACTTTGTATGTATGCGGAATCACGCCCTACGACTCGGCGCACCTCGGCCACATTTTTACCTTCTTGACGTATGATTTATTGCAGCGTCGGTTTGAAGACCTCGGCCATAACGTAAAACTGGTACGAAACATCACTGACGTTGATGAGCCGATTTTTAAGAAAGCGGCTGAAAATATGGAGCCTTATGAGGAGTTAGCTCGCCGTGAAATTGATCAGTTTCAATCGATTATGAGCGAACTTAATTTCCGGGATCCCGATGCCGAACCATTGGCAAGTGAATATATCGGGCAAATGTCGGCAGCGGTCAAACGGCTATTGAGCACCGGATTTGCTTACAAGGTCGAGGATGACATTTACTTCGATGTCTCAAAATTCCCTAAATTTGGTAGTTATAGCGGATTTTCAGATAATCTGCTGCGCGCCTTCATGCGGGACCGCGGCGGTGATCCGGAGCGGCCTAACAAACGGCACCCGCTAGATTTTCTGCTGTGGCGTGCGATTAAGGACCCGAACGATACAGCTGTCTGGGATTCGTCGGTCGGCCCTGGCAGGCCTGGCTGGCATATCGAATGCTCAGTAATGTCATCAAAACTGCTGGGGGCTCCGATAGATATTCACGGCGGCGGTACGGACCTAATTTTTCCGCACCACGAATGTGAAATCGCCCAAAGCGAAAGTCTCGGCGAACGGCCGCTCGCCCGTCATTGGCTGCATGTCGCCCCGCTGCTGCTCTATGGAGAAAAAATGAGCAAGTCTCTAGGAAATCTCGTATTCGCGCGCGACCTTTTGCGTGGCGGCAGCTCAGCGGCCGTTCGTCTGGCCTTAATGCATTATCATTACCAAACCGGTGGCGAGTGGCGTGAAGACTATTGGCGTGACGCTAAACGCATAGATTTTAATCTACGCGCGCTCCTTAACCAAAATAAGACAGGCAGTCAGACTGGCCTACCAGATAAAATTCGTACAGCACTCGATAATAACCTTGACGGCCCTAGTGCCCTTGCCGCAATTAAATCGCACATAGCCCAAAATGGCAATGCCGATGAAGTCAGAGAAGCACTTGACTTGCTTGGTGTCGTTCTCTAGCAATATTGCCGGCTATTTGCTACAATCCCTTACTGTTCCGCCTAGAATCAATGGGGATTGGCCAAGTGGTAAGGCAACGGGTTCTGGTCCCGTGATCGGGGGTTCGAATCCCTCATCCCCAGCCAAGGGAATATACTCATATAATACCTCTATAGAATGAGGTATTTTTGGTTTGGACTTCTGACAGGAGAAAATGGATAGCCAAACTTTACCCAACATGATTTTTCATGCGACATTTTTATGTCCTTTTACTATTTTTAGTGCTAAAATTGTCGCATGAGATTAAACAAAAACACTTTGTACGTATTAATCTATTTGTTAGGAGGCGCTACAACGACCTCTGAGATCGCTAAAAAGGTATCTCAACTTGACATTCGATCAATCCAGCGGGCGCTTGAAAGGCTCTTAGAGAGCAACCTAGTAACGCGCACTGGACCAATCAATAACCCAGTGTACGCAATCCAATACCCCACACTTCTCGCCACTAAATTCCCTGAAAAAATCCTTGAAGATGAGGAACGCCCAGATAGCTCATTCAACTATGAACTACTCGATTGGTTAGAAAAGACACCTACAAATCAGTTAGAATCATTCTCGCAAGACGTAAGGTCAAATAGTGACCACAAGATTACCGCCAAGGAACTCGAATATTTAACGATAGAACTATCCTGGAAATCTTCGGCGCTCGAAGGCAATACCTACACCCTCCTTGACACACAATTGCTACTTACAGAGGGGGTCAAGGCGAAGAATAGAACCGAATTTGAAACACAGATGATCCTCAACCATAAAGATGCCGTGGCGTTTATCATGGAGAATACGGATCTATTTAAGGGTAAGATAAATTTCTCTACCGTAGAGGAGCTCCATCGGATTATCGGGAATAATCTCGGTATATCAGCCGGGGTCAGGAAAAGTTTGGTCAGAATTAGTGCCAGCAATTACACCCCACCCGCCAACCCGCAGCAACTGCGTGAAGAGGTCGACAGAATACTGGGCATCCTTGACCGTTTTGCAGACCCTGTGATAAGGTCCCTCCTGGCTTTAAGCATCGTACCCTATCTACAGATATTTGAAGACGGCAATAAGCGAACTGGTCGTATGCTGGCTAATGCAATTCTCATCAGCACAATCGGCCGAGGGTTTAGCTTGCGAAAGGTGAGCGCTCGCGAATTAGCTCTAGCCTACCTTGCATTTTATGAATTTAACAGTATGAAAGCTCTGTCCGATATCCTAAACGCGGAACTCGTTTAGACGTCGTTAACGACAGCTATCCCTAGCTATCTTACTTGAGATTATGATTGCCTTGCCTGCGTAGGCTAATCAAGCACATGTCTCATCTCCAAAATATCCTGTTCTAGCTCCGAGGAATCTGCCTCAAGGGTTTGGACAATGTCCATCATCCCCAGCCACATTCGAAAAATGAGGTGAAAATGTTCCAAGTTTGGGACAATTTTTTATCTATACCGTGCTCCATCTTTTTTGGTTTGAGTCCCATCATCCCCGCCAAAGCATAAATACTATTGGTGCTAGGCTTAACCTAGGGTTAATTTAAGTTTATGAAGACTATTCGCGTGGCCATCCGTAATGGATGTACTTATTTTTCGACATTCGACGAGGGGCTGTACAATGCTTATTCCGACCTTATACCAATACGTGTGAAATTATTGGAATAAGGGGTATCACCCCGTTTAGTGTGTAAATATATCATAAGCTCCGTTTAGCGTCCGAAAAGTTCCGTTGCTGTCGGAAGGCCAAGGTCGTTCTACTCATCAAACAGCCAGAAGCCTATATGTTGATGGTTCAGTTCAGTTATGAATTGGGTTAATACGGGCGTAGAGCGTGAAGTGAATGGTTGGTTATTGCTCCAGTATGACCAGTTCGTTTCTTCCGAGGCCTCAGTTTTATTTTGAGAAAACAGGTTTACAGAGACCTTGTAGCCCTGCTTAGTCAGTTCTTCGGCTTGGCCGTCTACTGTTGTCAGGATAGCCTCTCGTTGTTGGGGTGAAAGGTAGGCGATTTCGCTCGGATCAAGCGCATATTTTTCAGAAAACGTGCCTGTGTTAAGCCAGATATTTTTAGTTCCTAGGTAGTCTGCCGCCTCACTGATAATAGAGCTGTTCAGGAATGTTGCGGCATTCAGTATAGGCGTCGAAGTTTGCCCCTGTGGGGGCACCCACGGAAAACCTTCCAAGCCCGCGTAGCTAATAGACCCCGGGGTAATACCCTTGATGTAGGGGAGTAGACTAGCATAGTTACCGTTCTGCCAGTTAAAGTCAGTGGTTTGGTAGGAAGCAGCGTTTAGTAAGATGCTTGTTTGCGCTGTAGGGAAGTACTTACGCAATGCGTTAACGTAGATATTCATACATGGCGCGAAGTACTGCGGCTGGTAGTTTCTACGCCGGGCAGGAATGAAGTCACATGCTCCAATATGTTTTGTTCATGTAAAGAGGGTAGGGCTAGGTAGTGCTTGATACTACCAGAACTAGCAACCACCACGAACCGCATGCCCTGCCTGCCATTATTGCCACCTATAGCTTGTAGCCACTCATGTACTTGCTCGGTGTCCAACTCCTTTGGCCAAGTAAGCTCATACCAAACTAGTTTCGGAACAACTACACCTAACATGTGCCCTTGACTACCCCCCTAACTAATGGAATAGTAACTTGCTAATGATTATCGGTCAATTATTTTAGTTTATGGCAAACGCCATATGTTCTACACTTTTAAACACGGGACTCCCCTAGCAATCTATTTTTAAACTTGTCGCCCCAAGAGTAAATACAAAGACTACATCGAGACTTGGTAATAGCATAAAAATAGTTCATAATAGTCTTATGTTACATGTAGAAAACCTTGGTTACGAAATAGATGGACATCTTATTTTTAAAGATGTTGAGTTCTCTATTAACAAGGGTGACAAAATAGGGCTAGTTGGCCATAATGGAGCGGGCAAGACCACCTTACTTAATATTATTGCCGGTCAAATTCAACCCACAGAGGGTAAAATAACCAAAGATGACTATGAAGTCGGTCTACTTCCTCAGGACTTAACGGCCTGGCTTGATCATTCTACGTACAGGTTTATTGAGGAAGTTACGGGCGTTGCAGCCGTACGCGCAGAATTTGACAAGAGCTGCCAACTGCTTGAAGCAGGTGAAATTGATCATACACTTACTTCTTATGAAAACGCACTAGATAAATACAACAGGTATCATGTAGCTAATTTCGATACTACGCTTGAAAAAGCTCTCGCTCGTGCAGGCATAAAGGATATAAATGTACATGAGAGTCTGGGCAATTTTTCAGGTGGACAAAAAACTCGCATCGCAATGGCGGCCTTATTCGCTGCAAAATATGATGTTATCTTGCTAGACGAGCCAACAAACAACCTAGACAATCATGGAACTGTAGCTCTAGAGAAGTACATTAGCAGATCAAATGCTGCTTTTATGATGGTCTCACACGATAGGCGATTTTTGAGAAACGCTACTTCTAGGATTATCGAACTTATGGGTGATGGCAAAGGTGTGACCCAATATGGACTTGGCTATGATGAGTACATTACTAGCCGTAGGGTGGCTAATGAGGCTGCATCAAAGCGATACGACCAATATGAGGCTGAAAGAAGACGCCTTAACAAAGCAGCGAAAGATGCTAATGCGCGATCGGCGTCCGCTGCTGGGAAACATGCAAAAGCTGATAATGATAAATTGGCTGCCAATTTCCGGCAGGAAAAGGCGGCCGCTGGCCTGTCGCGACAAGCCCAAAGTATAACATCACGACTCGATCAGCTTGAAGAGCCAGATAGACTTGAGGCAGAACACGACCTTAACTTTTCGCTAAAAGAAGCTGGCAAAAAAAGGTTTACACTACTTACCGCAAACGAGATAACGGTCAAGTATGATGGCAGTGATAAGGTATTCGGCCCTTTATCCTTACATATACAGAACGGTGATAAATTAGCTATTAGTGGAGATAACGGAGTTGGAAAGACTTCTTTGTTAAAAGCATTGGCTGGCGAGTTGCCCCTTCACTCCGGCTCCTACAGGCTTGGCAAAGAAGCAATAGTAGTTTATATGGATCAGCAACAGTCAGTGCCTCTTAGAGACAATAGCGCCGTAGAAAACCTCCGCCTTCTTGCGCCACAGCTTGAATTACATGAAGCAATACATTTACTTGTACGATTCAATATAACTAAAGAGGTAATGAGTAGCGTGCCAGCAGAGAAATTAAGTGGTGGTGAACGTGCGAAAATTTTATTGGCGGCAATCGTGGCAAACCAAGCAAACCTTATCATTTTGGACGAGCCAACAAACAACCTGGATATACCAACTATTGAAGCGCTCGAATCGGCTCTAACATCTTATCAGGGTAGTGCTATTGTTGTATCTCACGACAGAGATTTCCTCGATAATTTAGGCGTTGACCACGAAATATTATTGACCCAGTGAGCAGTCTATTACTTTACAAATATGAGATAATTAGAATAGTAAGATGCTAGACGTCTTATCTAGGGCGAACGTAGAAAGGGTACCATTATGGGCGGAATAAATTGTAAGCTCCCTAAGGGGAAGGAAAATAAGGTTAACCCCAGTTTGGTGAAAGAGTACACCCGCAAACTGGCGAAGTATAGTGGTACTCTATTTGACGGTATTTCTAGTTTCTACATGGCAAACACGCAAATTGAGAGAGCTATTATGGGTGATGGAAGTTTAGACCAGGCTCTAGGGTTCTTGGAACAAAGTGAGCAAGCTTTCGGTGATGCACAGTCACAGCTCGGCACGGTATCGGCATTGTGGGGTATGATCACACCTGATAATTATGACTTCACAGCACAACTTGAAAATATTGGACTGGCTGCTGAGGTTATCTCACGCGCTCAAACAGAATTAGCACAGGTGTCAGAAATGGAATCGCTTCAGAAGGCTATTTGGGATAGGCCTACTGTCACTGACTTCCTTGTTGCTGCGGTAAGCGCTATCAATACTACAATGGCATGGCAAACACAGTTTGCTACTCGATTTGCTGCCGTTACATACTTAGTGTAATAAGCCCCTGCTATGAGGTTTCTGGAGATTCGCACACCGGTAGCGAATGTTACGACGGTGCGAGTAAAAGGGTCATCAGCGCAACAGTTCCAACCTGCTTCTACCGGAGATGACTCTGATTCACTATTGCGTATTAAGGCTGGCATGGAAAAACTTGAGATGGACGCCTCGGCCTATCAAAAACCGGGTTTCATTTCTAGCGCTGCCCATACTGACAAACGGAAGGCAGTTCAAAATGCTCAGTTTGAAGCAATTGAAAGATTATCGCTTGCCGCTTGGTGGGCTTTCAGGCGTCCGGTCTTGGCACGCGCAAATGACAAGTTTATTCAAAAACTGATGTCTACTTACCAAGTAGACCAGCAAAAGCTTCAGTTTTCAGTAGGCTACGTTGAATCTGTTTGCAATGCAGGGTATGTCGCTGTATCTATTCTCGAAAACAGATCTGATTTTCCTTTTATTGTGCTTGGCGGTGGCTGTTCAGGTAACGCCAATAATGCTGCAAAAAAAGCATTTTTTGAATCCATTCAATCCTGGGCTGCCTCAGTCTGGTTGCGTGAGAATAGCCCTAATTCCCCTCCTTATTGGGACATTGCAGAATTGCGTAGGCGTGCCGATAACATATCAAATTCTCGGAGTATCAGCCTCAGAGATGCAGATCGATTAAAACCGCATAATCTAGCTCAATTTTTCTCTGACAAACAAACGCATGTTGAGTCACATCCAGAGGGTTACGTTGTGTGGGTGTATTTAAAAGAACCCCTTGAAGGATACTCATACGAGCTGGCTGAGAAAGTCAAAAAACAAGGAGAAAAGGTATGTGTTCTTACGCAATATAACTACTAATGGGGCTTCTAAGCGGTAGTCGGCCAGTTTTTGTTTGTCAAAATAGAGTAAACTTCTTGCCAATCCCTAGCTATAGCCATATCATTTCTAGTTTTTACCTTATTATCCGGGTCAAAGAGTATCTTTACCCGCACCTGTTGAGGCATGCTTTTGAGGACATCAATTCTGTCATCTATAAAATATGTAACTGATAGCCTCCTGGCTATGCCTGCCTTATCAGAGCGTTCACGGCAGAAGTAAACATTTTCCCTGGCTATGCCTGTGCGGTTATAAAAATCATGGGCTTCGAGCCAAGATAATGTACGCTTCTGCATATCTTCACCACATTTAGATATTAAATATACCTGCACCCATCTTGGGCTACTGACTAGATATTTGAGGATCTCAACGGCTCCTTCTACCTCTGGACTTTGAAGAAAGTCTTTACCAAACATAGACCTGTCAGGGCTATCGGTGTCACCAGTAATAATAACTTTACCAATATCTACACCTAGAATATGTATTTGGTTTTCTTTAGTCATGTGACAATAGTTTATCAAAGGCCGGAAGCAATGACATTTGAAGTGCTCCCTTAAAGATGCACCAAAATCAGCAACATTATTATCCCAATTCCTATTGCTGTCTTCGGGTGCCACATCAACCACTTCATAACTGCGTACCAAATCTCTGGCCAACTATATACTGCTCCTATTGATGCTTCTACCTTGTCCACTGGTTCCGTGTCCATAGGCGGGTTTGCATCAAAATCAGCGGCGTACTTCAGTTTTGTGCTGCTAGGCGCTGCATGCCGTTCACCTGAATAATCATCAGGCAGGTCTATTGGCGGCGGTTCAGTACCGTACTTTTTTATGTAATTCTTGCGGGCAGACTCTATCACCCATACCTGGTCATAATCTGGGCGCTTAGTGGTAAGTATTGTATACGCTTCCTTTATTTCTTTAATCTTTGCATCGTTGTCATTGCTTCTAATATCAGTGACGTATTGTCGTCTAAGTCTGAGGCAGGCAGCATGGCAGCAGGGAGAGTCGTTGCAGTGCAAAGGACACTGGGCGGTTCAGCTCTCGGGCCGCTTATTGATGACCACTGGTGGATTAACTGGCATGGACGAAAGCTCGAAGATATGAGGGTTATAGATGTAACGCCGACCAGGCGCGCACGGCAGCGCTGGTAACGCCTGTCGTTACGACACATGATAGGCTTCTGGAAAGCGGTATCGCATATGCTACGTTCAAGGAGTTTAGCAGTGTAGAGGATGCGCTGGCCCGAGGCGGTAAGAGTAATTTGCCACAACGCTACGAGCTACTACAGAGCAGCTTGGAAGAACGAAGAAGGGCGACCAGCATCACGGCTTAGGGTATACGTGCGGGGAGGTAGGCCATTTTCCGTGGAACTTTACGCCTGTTTGTTTAATTTTACCCTACCGTAGTGGGTTTGGTGGGCCGCGTACAGCTGTTGCTCCAGCTTCGTTCTACTTCTGTGTTTGTCCTCGGCCAATTTAGCCAGCAAACGGTAAGCGGCCTGAAACGAGTAGCTCCTACCGAATTGTGCCTCCAGGAGCCGTAGGGAGCGTAATTTAGAACACGGTTGGTAGATACGCATGAGCACCAGATCGAACAGCAGCGGTGGCCCAGCTCAGAAAAGCCCAGCAGGTTGTAGTAGTGGGCGATGATCCGCTCCAGGTATTCAGGTTTGTGAGAGACGACCCGTACCCGGTCAAGGTCAAGCCGGGTGGTAAACAAATCGGTCTGGCCTAGGGCCGGACGCTCCAGCTCCTGCCTGGCAACTGCCTTGAGCCGCTTGAGCTCGTCCGGGGTATGGGCCGAGCCGATGTGTCTGAGAATGACGGACTTGCCGTAGCGCTTGGTAGCGAGCTGCACCGTCCAGGCCCCGGAAGCGGAGGTGCTGACTTTCACATAAGGCATAACGGGGGTAAGTATACCGTAAAGCCAAGGCTTAGTCCCCCGGTTCGCTCTTGGTTCAATCTGTTAATCCTGCTGTAATTGGCGGAGCGGATAAGTTGAGAAGTGGTCGTGCAGGTATGTCCCGTAAGAGGTTGGCCGCCTATGAAGTGTCGCTCGCAGAGGCTCAAATGCATGGTGGCATAGTGCCTTCGGTCACCACTGCACATGCAATACCCGGCACGAGGCACCAGGTGGTAACAGTCGGAAGAGGCGCTGCTTTTGCGCCAATGCTTGAGCGAGGAGAAGAGTCTCTCGCTTCCCGAAGTCACTTCACTGTCGCTATAGGTGGTATGCGATATGCAGCAGCCTTGCGTGTACATGCATCAAACGGTACCAGCGTCACCCGCATGCGTTAGTTGATAGTTTGATAGTCACCCAGGTACCCACTAAAAAGATAGGAGCGAGTTCTTACTCTTGTCTTAGTGGCTCTCGAAGCCCCCTCGAATTCACATAATTCCTCAGAGTAATCCTATTCACCTCAAGTATCCGGGCAATAGCTGAGTCAGATATCTTCTTTCTCAGCAACTCCTTAATCACATCATCCTTGCCCGTCAGTTTGACGGTGGTAGATAGCCGACCCTTCGGCCGACCCAATTGTTTGCCCTCGCTCTTCCTTCTGGCCAGAGCCTCTTTGGTACGGGAGGAAATCATGCTGCGCTCTATCTCAGCCGACAGGGAGAAAGCGAATGCCAAGACCTTGGAGTTTATGTTATTCCCTAGCTCATAACGTTCTTTAGCGGTGAACACTTTTACCTGTTTTTCCATCAGGACGTTGAGAATGCTCATGACCTCCATAATTGACCTGCCTAACCTAGAGAGCTCGGTCACCAGCAGAACATCATCCTTGCCCATTTGCTCGATCAGTGTACCGAGCTTGCGCTCGTCAAGCTTCTTGGTGCTGCTAATAGTCTCCTCGATCCAGGTATCAACCGTCAGTTTTTTCTCATCGGCAAACTTCAATATCTCGAACCGTTGGTTCTCGGTCGTCTGCTTGTCAGTGGAAACGCGGATGTAGGCGTAAATCATAGTGTTTTTAGCTACCTGTCAGTGAAATAGTACTGTGCGATATATTTTATACAGCTCTCTTGTCAAAAGAAAGCCGTATTTATATATATCAAATAAGTGGTGGAGAAACGGACGTTTAGCATGAACAAAATAAACTTCACCCAGGATCAGCTGGCCAGAGTAGCGAAGCTATCGGATGAGGATATGGCTCTCATTAACACTTGCCGAGGCTCGCATAATAAACTGGGGGTTGCGTACCAGCTCTGTTATGTCAAACTGTTCAACCGGTTTCCGGCTCAGAGTCCCTTCATAGTGGTAGAAGAGCTGGCGACTTTTGTAGCCGTGCAGCTTGATGTGCCCGTAGAGCGGCTCCTTACCTACGCTTCGCAACAGGTTACGTTTTCTCGGCAACAGGAGATTATCAGGGGCTCTTTGCAAGTTGAAAAGTTTAGCCAAGCTACACGAGTTGCGCTCAATGACTATCTATTCCAGCAGGCTCAACAGATACAGCCGACCGAATCGCTGCTTATCCGGACAACGGAGTTCTTAAAAGAGAGAAAAACACTCAACCCGTCAGACTATACTTTAGAACGTTTAATCCAGGCTCTACGGGATAACGCCCGAACGACTATATTTGAACGGGTATTCAATGTGCTTACCCCAGAGCTCAAGCAATCCTTGGATGATCTTCTTATCGTTGATAGCCGAGTATATTCTAAGCTGTACCAGATAAAAGACGTCCCCCGTAAATCTTCAGTGGCGGCGATGAAGCTACTGGCCGACAAGCTCAGTCTGATAGAACAAACGGGAGTATTACAGATTGATCTTGGTTGGCTGAACAACAACTATAAGCGGTACCTGAGTAGCTATGTCTTGCGCTGCGACGCCTACAAATTAAGGGAGCTTGCTCCGGCTAACAGGTACACTTCGCTAACCTGCTTCTTACGGGAAGCCTATCAGAAAACCACCGATCACATCTTCGATATGTATCACAAAACTATCAACGCCATGTACACCCAGGCGGACATCACGATTGAGACGTACAACAGATCAAAACGGAAGCTTACACGCTCATACCTGGCCAGCCATAAGAAGCTCTGTAGCGAGTTGCTTGCAATAGCAGCGGGTACGACAGATATCGCTACGCTACTCAAAGCATACCCCGCCGAAGAGTTGCAAGCACAGATTAACGAACTAGAAAACCTACTGACCGGCCGCTACAGCCACGACCTGAATATCGTCGCCGACCGTTTTAGTTACCTGCGGCAAATGGCTAAGCCGCTACTGGAAAAACTAGAGCTGGAGCTTGCCCCTACAGGTAACGACTCGCTGCTATCCGCACTTCAGATTGTCCGCGAACTGGTTCAGGATACCAGACGCACCGTACCAGAGGACAGTGTCTTGGATTTTCTGCCCAAGACAACAATAGCAGCCGTTAAAGAGGGCGGGGAGATCAACCGTCGGCGATATGAGGTAGCGATTCTTACTGCGCTTCGTGACCAGATTAAATGTGGCAACTTGGCCATAAAAGATAGCAAGCGGTTCGGGAAGCTGGACGACTTTTTTATGCCGATGGAGCAATGGGCAACCTTGCGCGAAGCATTTTTTCTGAGGGCAAAGCTTCCTGTTAACGCCCAAGAAGTACCCCAGTATCTTGAGGCCAGGCTTCAGAGAGCTTTTGACCACTTCTTAGGGCAAAAGGAAGACAATACGTTTGCCAGCGTAGGAGAGAGCGGCTGGGTGCTGTCCAAGGACCCGGCTGATGAGCTCAGCGAAGCCAAAAAGCAACAATTGGGAAAACTCAATCAGTGGCTGGCTGGGCATATGCGGACGATCAAACTACCTGACCTGCTTATAGAGGTAGACAACGAGCTTCATTTCACCAACGCTTTTCTACCGGCAACCCGTAGGCACGACCGATCATCTGAAGACATCTGTTCGATCATCACCTCAATAATGGCTTATGGCTGCAACATTGGGCCCCACCTTATGGCACAGATGATCAGTGGCATAAGTTACAAACAGATCAAGCATATCTTTGATTGGCAAATTACAGATGACGCCCAGCGGCAGGCACTTGCTCAGGTGGTCAATGGTATTGGCGGCATTGAGATAACCAAAGTCTGGGGAACCGGTAAGACATCCGGTAGCGACGGGCAGCGGTTCGGCTACCATAACAAAACGCTGCATCGTACGTTCAGCCATAAGCTCAACGACTTCGCGCTTGAGTTCTATACCTTTGTAGCTGATAACTTCGCACCCTTTTACAACCTGGCTAAAGAAGCGACTGACAGGGATTTCTCGAAAGTCCTGGATGGGCACCTCTATAACGTCAGTGATCTGGAGATCGAAGAGCACTACACCGATACGCACGGCTATGACGAGGTTAACTTCGCCGCGTTTGCTATGCTGGGCAAGACATTTACGCCCCGGATCAAGAACATCAAGACGCAGTGGCTGTATAAGATCGACCAGGATAAAAACTATGGCAGCCTGGATGCCCTGCTCAAGGGAGCCAATCATACCACCAAGATGAGCTACATCGTTGACCAATGGGATCGCATCGGGCAGTTTTATGCGTCACTAGCGGCCGGTCAGGTTACTGCCTCAACAGCGCTGAAACGATTGACCTCATTTACAGAAAAGAACAATTTTTATAGGGCTAACGTGGAGTTAGGCAGAGTGCTCAAGACCGAGCATATCCTGCTCTGGATGAGCGATCCCGCAAGACGGAAGCGAGCCAGGAGAGGACTACTCAAGGTTGAGCAGATTCACCAGCTGGCCAGAGATATTACCTACGGCAACCACGGGCGGCTGAAAGGTCGCAGCTTGGAAGAGGTTAACAGTTCAGGCAACTGTACGACACTGATAATGGCAGCCATTATTTACTGGCAAGCAAAAGAGATGAGCAGAGTGGTGAAAGAACATAACCCCGATGAAGCGGGTGTTGGCTTGTCTCTGCTGGCCCATGTTAGCCCAATCGGATGGAGCAACGTGATTATTTATGGGGAGTATAGATTAAATAGAGGACTGGTGAAATAACCTACGGAGCTTATGATATATTTACACACGAATCGGGGTGATACCCTATACTAACGAGCAATACCCCCACCTGTGGGCGCTTCTAAATAAAATGGTCATGTCTGTATCCTTAGTTAGGTTATCTAGTCAATATAGGTTAATCCGCTGCTAGCGTGTTTAACGTTTTAAGAAGCTCACCTTGGTTGTATCCAGGTACTCCCTGGCTTATTTGTGCTGCTTGCGCTGAGGTAGTGCAACCAGCTTGTGAGGTTTGGATGAGATACCAGTAGTTGCCGATGTGGATAGTACCCGGCTGATTTAAGGCAGACGGTTTGGCTGTTGCGGCCTGATACTGTGCTTCGGTCTGCCTACCTATTGCGCCAAGCGAGATTTTGTTAGCGGCGCAGTCGGGTGCTATGGCATCAATATCTTTGAGGGAGAAGTAAGCAACGTTTGGTTGGCTGGGGTCAATGTAGTAATACAGACTTGCAGTAGTACTATCTAGGGTTAGGTGTACTCCCCATTCCTTAATATCAAGGGTCGCCCCTGTTGTTTGTGCGGGTTGCTGCGTAGTAGTCGTGTTTTGCAGAGGGGTTTTTGAATTAGTCGTGCTAGTACTCGTTACGCTGTTCGTAGTGTTGCTCTTTTTTGAGTGGTAGTGGTACACGACAAAGCCACCAGCGCCGATAACAACGACCACTAATACGACAAGCGCGCCTTCAATAACACTGAAGCCTGCTTGCCTCAATTTTGCTACCCTCATGAGAGTCTCCTTAGTTTATAAAGTGACAATACGTCTATGGCCAGTATTTTGTCAAATATTTCCAAACCTTACGCTCCGACAAGAAACCAAGGGCCAGGCAGCAGCCGCTACATTTTGTCATACAATTCTATGGTGTTACTATCACAATAATTGAGTGTGTTATGTTAAAGGCCGACCACGAAGAATATGATAAGCAGATCGACGGCATATTAGCTCGCCTAGACCGAGATCGGCCTAGCACGGCCATGCTGGAACGTATCGAGCAACGTGTCACTCAGCTTTCTCAGAAATATGAATACGACGAAAGTCTGGGAGCCGACCGGTTCAAGCTCTACGTTGCACAGGCAATGATCGATTACTACCGAGGCAATGAGCAACGAGCTAGGGCACTGATGGATGAAGCCATAAGGGTCAAGGGACACTCGTTTGGATTCGCTGAGGAGTTTCTGAGCCGCTTATCTCCTCAGCCGCAGCCAATGCCTCAAGAGCCGCGTAAACCCAAGAATTAACCGAAGCCGAGCTTGCGGAGCGGCGCCGCCATGCCGGTGTCTATGAGCGCGACGGCGACATCTTCCGGGCGCACCGGATCACGAGTCCCGATGACGGGCCAGCCACGGCCGACTTCACCGTCCGGCGAGACAGTGACGGCCGCTACGGCGGCTACATCGTCGACCTGGCCGCCGACGGTGGCACCGAGACCTTCGGCCCGGACGACCTCCGCTACGAGGCCTACGACGACTGCGGGCGCTATGTGGCGTCGACCAGCTCCCTGCCCGGCGCCCTGTCAATCTTCGCCGAAGCTGACCGCGGCATCCGCTGGATCAGCGACCGGATAGCCGTGCCACCGGTCGAGCCTGTCTCCTAGAGCGTCCCGGCAGCCACTCGGCCTTGCAATCCAACGAACACAGCTTTCGGTGCCGGTAGGGGCGAACGAGATTTTAGCCGACACGCAGGTCAGAGTGCTTGTGTTATGCACTCTTAGGTGTGCATCATGCAGTTATGAGCAATGCATCACAGCCGCAAGGCACTCCAAGCCGACCCTACCGGCCGGTTCCGTGGCCGTTCAATCAACCCGCGGAAGGCCAGATCTACCCTGGCCCGTGCGGGCGCCAGTCGGCCGAGCCGGTAGCGGAAGCCGGGCCATGAGCCGCACGGTCTGGGTACCGGACTTCGGCGCCTTCGATTCCCTGTACCAGCCGGTAGAAGTTCCCGAGCCCGGAGACCACGGATACCCTGCGACACCGCTGCCCGAAGGCGACCCGTGGGCACGGACGGTCAACCGGGCAATCTCCGAGATCGCGGCGGAAGCTGAAGCGGAGCCGTGACCGATACCTGGACGCGGGGCACGGCCTGGCTGAGTGCCGACCGGGCATACCGCTACGTGCTGACCCGCCGCTGGGACGACGGCCCGGTTATGGCGTGGATCATGCTCAACCCGTCAACTGCCGACGCCGACACGAACGACCCGACTATCAGACGGTGTATTGGGTTCGCCCGCCGCGAGGGCTGCGGGGCGATATGGGTGGTCAACCTGTTCGCGCTGCGGGCGACTGATCCCCGTGTCCTGCGCGCCAGTCCCGATCCGGTCGGCCCGGCTAATGACAGCTTCCTGCGCGAGCGGACGCGAACTGACTACGTGGTCGCGGCGTGGGGCGCCCACGGCAGCCTGAACGGGCGGAGCCACGAGGTCAGGACCGCGCTCGCCGACATTCCCCTGCTCTGTCTCGGCATCACGCGCGGCGGCGAGCCGAGGCATCCGCTGTACGTGCAATCAGACACGCCGCTCGTTCGCTTGCCTGACGACAATTCAGGCCGAGCGAGCTGGCCAGCAACGACAAGCACCGCATGGCAACAGGCCGCGGGAAGCGGTCATGCCCGTGGACTTTATCAAACTCGGAGGCGAGGACAATGACGACGACCACCAAGGCATTCTGGATCGACGCCGAGTACGACCGTGACAGCGCCAGCGACGGCAAGAGCCGGTACGGCGCCTACGTCCGGCAGAACCTGAGCGGCTTCGCCGAGTGCTGGGATGGCACTTGGGACACGGCGCTGCCAATCCACTTCGCCGAGCAAGCCTGGCGGGTTGCCACCGGCCCAATCATGGCGCCGGGCTACGTCCGCTCCCACCCGCGCATCTTGCGCGCCCGGCTGGAGCACAGCTACTGGGACGGTTCACTGGCGGGCAACGTCGAGCTGATCACTCCGTGGCCGCAGGCACTGCGGCAATCCAGCCAGTGGATGAAGCAAATCTCCGAGGGCTGGTGGCACGACTGGCCGATGGACTTCAGTGACACCTACCAGGAACCGAGCGACGAGGATCTCTGCAAGCGCCCGTACCTGCTGGCATCGGCAGCCCTGCGGTTCACCGTTCCGAACGGCCAGCTCCCCGAGCCGCCGTCGGTCGAGCACGCAGAAGAAGAGGTTATCGGGCTGGCCCGCGAAGCGGTCGCCGTACTGGTGCGCGAACTGAACCGCATCGTCGGGCCAGTGATCCAGGCGCTGGAAGCGAGCTGATGGCAAGTGCCAGGCCGGTCCGCCCCGTAGCCGTTACAGACAAGGCACCTTGATGAAGCCCTCAGGAGCCCATACGCATCCCGGCAAGGGTGGTGACGGAAGCGTGGCGCTAGTGGTGTTGGCCTTTATCATCGGCCTGGCCGTCGCCGAACCAATCGCCCATGCCGTCGGTAGCTTTATGCGCGTCGTCGTCGATGCGCTGGAGGTCGTCGTAATCGTAGTGGCCTCGGTCGTCAGCGTTGCGGTAGTGGCCGGGCTCGTGTACCTCGTTGCCGGGCTGCGCCGCCGTTATGCACAACAGCTATCTATGCTCCGATCACATCAGCCAGTGCTCGCTGTTCACGAGCCTGCATCGGGCGTGTCGATCCAACCCTCGTCCCTTTCTGCGCTCGACGGAGGACACAATCGCATGGGGCAGCACCCGGCCATCGCCGAACCGGCAGCTGATGAGGCACATGCGCTCAAGCCCTAATCGTCTCTACCGATAGCTAGTTGCTGCTCCGGGTACAACTGCTAAATCGTATTACGCCGTCCACTCCTATCAAGTCTGGCGTAACCGTAGGACAACCAGCACAGGCGAAACTGCATGGTCAACGTACACGCGAAGCCGAACTTGACCTCCGCTCCCGGCTCCAGAGATTGGCAGCAGTCTGATGAAGCACACGAGCAAGCACCCACCTCTACCCACACCGCCGACGATGGCCTTTAGGTGTATTTAGTCCGTTCCGAACTCGCCGCCTGTACCTGCCGCAGGAGTGTTATCTATACTCTGATGAGCTGCTCCACTAACGTCTGCCGCATACCACGAGCCGCCACTCACATAGAATTGTCGTAAGTGACCGCTGGTATCTTCCGCCCACTCAGCACCGCTGTAAGGAACCACATCATTTTGTATCGACACGCCAGTAGCGCCACTCGGGTCAGCAGCTACCCACGAGCCGCCGCTGACGTAGAACTGGCGCATGTGATTATTCATGTCACGCACCCATATGGCTCCGCCGGAGTCTTGCATCGGGTCGCCTGCTACGTTAACACCTGTCGCTCCACTAATGTTAGCAGTCGTCCACGAGCCGCCGGACACGTAGAACTGCCTCATATGATTACTCGTATCCACCGCAAAAATGCCGCCAGCACCCCACGACGGATAACCAATAATCGAATAGCCAGTGGCATTGGTTAGGTCGAACGCCGTCCACGAGCCGCCGGACACGTAGAACTGATAGAAGTGACCATTTTGGCCGCGAGCCCAAGCACCACCGCCAGAATCTATAGATGGATTACCACTTATTGAGACGCCAGTTGCACCGCTAATATCCGCAGCATGCCATGTACCGCCGCTGACGTAGAACTGGTACAAGTGATTATTGGAGCCACGTGCCCACACAGCGCCATTGGCATACACCGGGCCGCCAGCTATTTCAATCCCACCTACAGCATTTGACACGTCGAACGCCGTCCAGGAGCCACCGCTGACGTAGAACTGTCGTAAGTCGCCATTAGCATCACGAGCCCATACACCACCACCCGAGTCCTCAAATGGCCTGCCAAGAACTCCCGTGTTGGTAGCATTACTAACGTCGAACGCCGTCCAGGAGCCACCGCTGACGTAGAACTGGTACAAGTCATCCGCTGGATCTACGTCCTTGAAGTGAATATATCCAGACGCCGAGCTTATGGCAACGCCTGTGTGCTCTTTCCATTGGCCAGGGTCAGTAGGCCAGCCGGAATTATAATCCTCAGTCGTTATCGTCCCGGCGCTCGAATCCACAGACTCTACGTATGCTACATGGTTATTTGGTGATGACCAGTATACAGAGCCGACCTCAGGAACCATGTTAACTGTGTAACCGTCAGTTTCGGCATCAGACCCCCAATTTGCTGCGTTGTCGAAGAAAGGCATGGTAAATTCATTAACCGATGACAACATCCATGCAACGTATGATGTGCACTCTCGGTTTTCTTCGCTCCATGGGTCGTAGTAATAATCTTGGGCTGAGTCCTTGAGATCGCATGTACCTGCCGAACCGCCCGTACTTACGTATCGACAACCCGCTATCGACGCAGGATACGTGTTAGTACCCGCAAAAGCCGCTCGTGGAGCTACAAACAATGCAATAGCGGGCGCAAGATATAAAGTAGTGGCAAATATTCCCACACGTTTTAGTCTTTTCATTTCCTATACCCCTCCTAATTACTGCTACTACTGCTAACGGCTTGAAGATTTGGCACCAACGCCTGTACCGCATTATTTGTCTGCGAGTAGAGAGATGACGTAGTGGTGGGATCGCCACAAGCAGCCTGATCATGCTCAAAAGCATAGTAATAGTTCCCGATATGAGCATAAGTTGACGCAGCAGCACTCGCAAACGCTTGCGCAGCCGTCGGAGCGCTCGGGTCTGATGGATAGGCTGTCACTTTATCGGTTGACGCCCACCGTTCAATAGACCCGCCACGGCCGGTGCAAGCACTACTCGTAGCGGTTAACTGGTCGGACGAAAAGGTAGCTACTGTATCGCTCGAATTCATCGTATAGCCAAGAGTAAGACTCCCCGAGTACGGAGCTTCAACACCCCATTCCTTAATAACTACATACCCTGTCACTGTCTGCGCAGGCTGCACCGTCATATCCTTAGTATTATCAGTCTGCAACTTTGTTGATTCTGCTATCTGTGAGTCAGTGAGGCCCTTATTATAGCTAGTATTACTATTCTTATGGTTATTCTTGTATAGAACCACCCCAGCGCCAGCGATAACGACCACTACCAAGGCGATCACAATAGTCTCGACGGTACCGAAACCCCGCCATTTTACATTTGACTTATTCATGTATTTAAGCCCCCGCTTAAAGTTTTAGCCTTAAGATATACTGAATAATTACAGTATCTACCGCTACCCTTATCCTCGTCAAATATTTAGTTAAACTTAATGCTCTTAAAGATTAAGTCCAAGGTCTTTGCTTCTGGTTGTGCATCCCAGGTGCCCAAGTCGATGCTGTACGTCGGTGCTGACTCCACACCAAGCTGTCCGGTCGCTGTTATCACACCGCTCGGTACATGTACTACGCAGTTTGAACTGTCTACAAGCGCCTGGTTAATGACCTTTATATTATCAATGCTCCCCGCATTGGTAACTATTTTCAGTTTGTCGTTTCCGACAGTTACATCTTGAGACTGCACGATATTGGTATAGATACCACCGTTGCCACAAACCTGTGTAAGTGTATTAACCTGTGTTGGCGAATAGCGGAAGATGAAGACGAAGTTATTCGTGTGGTAAGTGTCAGGAGATACAATTTTGAAGGATTGATTATACGGTGTTGTAGTGGTGTCTTTAGAGTTCCCTGCGACTGTCCAGTCGGCGGGATACTTGAAACTAACGGTTTTGTCTTCTGGCAGTGTGTACGTTTTCCAACCGGCATATGGGTTAGGTTCGGATGCTGGTGGAGTAGTTTCAGTGGTTGTCGAACCCTGAGATTTATTTGTAGTAACCGTACTGTCCGTCTGCGAACTACTGGCATTAGCCTTATGGTTGCGATGGTAGATGTAATAGCCTGCGCCGCCAATTACTGCTAACATGACAATGATTATAATAGCCTCAACGACAGTAAAACCTTGATTAGTTAGATGGTTCTTTCGCATAGTAGATACTACATAGCTTACGCTAATGCTTAAGCCTTTTGCAAATGTCACGGGCGCCATCCTCTTGATAATCATTACCAGCTCGCCCATAATCTCGATTGTTAATCATGCCAAAGAAACGACTCAGCACCGAAGGTTTCAGCCTAATTGAAGCGCTTGTCATCATCGTAGTGCTCGCGGTACTTAGCGGAGCGAGTTTGTTCATCTACCATCATGACACGAGCAAAAAGATAGCTAAAGTATCGAACTCGACCCAACCGGCCACAAGCAATAAAACCGCACCTACGACGGCTACGACCACACCGCTATCAGCCCCGACAACTCACTACCTCGATATCAAAGAATGGGGAGTACATCTAACGCTGAACAATGTTACGGCTAGCCTCTATTACTACATTAACCCAAAGTATCCTGATTTTGCATACCTATCGCTTAAGACCGTTAGCGATATCGCGCCATATTGTGCAGCTAACGACGTTTCACTTGGTGCCATATCAAGATTGACTGAGGCCGAGCAGCAACACGTCCTAGCAAACCCAACTGCAGGCGATATTGCTAATGAAGTTCCTGGAAAAATTCACATCGGTAAGTACTGGTACGGCTATTCTAACCCACAATCTGGATGCATCGCTACTACGAGTCAAAACGTTGAGATTAGTAAAGTGCTCCCTACATTCAATCGAGGGTCAATTTCCGCTATTTTCAACACCTTAGCTGCCGACCCAGTACCAAACTAGAATTAGCAAGCAGTAAGACCGCTTCCTCTCAGCCGACAGCAACAGATCCAACACTCAGCTGGTATCAATACACATCGCCTGGCAATCATTACACCATGCGGATTCCAGACGGTTGGAACTTAATTCAAAACGGCACCGACTCATGGTCGCCACTCGTCCTGTACACGCCTAACAGTTCTAACAGTACGCTTGCTATTAAACCAGGCACCAAGGCGACCATCGCCGTTTCGTCATTCGGTAAAGACGGCAACCCGACGCTCAGCGTTCAGTGGGACAACTTGGCCGACCCGGCTGAAGATGCGCAGAAATTTCTCGACAGCTTCACTACCACCAAGGGTCTTCAACAGCAAACTTCGCTGCGGACGGAATCTGGTCTTACTATCGAGAAGTACTACATGTCCGTGACCACGCCGCCGCAAAACATCTCACAGCCCCAAGTCGGCACCTATTATTACTACGTCATCAAAAAAGGTACGGGCTTTGTATGGGTACTCAACTACTATGCCCCCGGACAGACCGACTATCATGCGAACGTAGAAGAAGCGCTGAAAACTATAACGGTAAATGGCTAGCTCATCGACTCCCCGGTTATAGCCGACACGCCTGCCTCCAAAACTCCACGCAAGGGCGCCAAAGCCTCGTCCCAAGCTACCGATAGATCGGGTATCTCCACCGACTTGCCTGCCGCCGCTAGACCAGCTCGCCGAGCGAGATCCTCATCAAGCGCGAACGAGACCACCTCGTTGTATCGGCGAATACCGCGGAGTCGCTGCCGCTGCGCTTCGACGGCCGCCAGTTCCGCGTTGAGCACGGCCAGCCGCTCCTGGTTGGTCGCCTTCGTCGCCATCGACTTGAGATTGGCCGCCCGGCTCCGCAGCTCCTGAGTGGTCCTGGTAATGCCCTGTCGGCGAGCCTCAGCTGCAATGTCTGCTGGAGCGATCGGCGTCCGGGCAATGCGAACTTGGAAGCCCGCGCTGACCATCAACTGCCGCCGACCGGCCTCGTCCTCCTCCTGCCATCGATCGGCAAACGTGTGTCCGGTCGGCCGGTACTCGGTTCGTGCCGGTACGGAGGGAAGCGCCGCGAGCCGGTCCCGACGCTCCTCAAGACGCGTCATCAAGGCCGCGAACCGTTCCGCTCCCGCCGTCCCCCGATAAACCGCACCGGTTGCGTACTGCTCTTCGAGATGCTCCATGGCTTCTTCCACCGCAGCCAGTTCAGCACTGGAATCCTCGGCCGGGATGTGGACCCGCTCCAGAATTTCCTGACTGCCGACCAGGTTGAGGAAGAGACGCGTAGCCAGGTCTTCGAGGTATTCGGCTGGCACCCGATTGGCCGGGCAGGCACTCTTGCGGCCTTCAGCGCAGAGGTATTAGCGGAAGAGTTGCTCCGAACGGGCGCTGGGCTTGGCCGACGTGGCATAGAGCTGGGATGAGCAGAAGGCACAGTACACCACTCGGAGCAGTCGCGAGGCATTGGCCCTTCGGCCGTACGCACGGTCCTTTAGCGCCGCCTGGAGGCGTTCGTAGTCCTCCTGGGGTATCAGCGGGTCGATGCGGACGATGAGTCCGTCACGATCGCGTAGAGGCTGGCCACCGGACACCACATGACCCGCCAAACCCGGCGAGGTCAGGAATTTCGAGACCGTCGCCGGAGTCCATCCTTTGTCTACAGCCGGTTTGCCCTTGCGTAGCCGCTGTGCGTCGCGCGATGACGGGATGCCCTGCTCGTTCAGCCAGCGAGCCAGCATGTGAAACGAGTGGCCAACCACGTAGCGGCGAACCATCTCGACGACCACGGGCGCATACTCCGGATCGGCTACCAGCCGCCAGCCGTTCGGCTCAGCGCGAACCGGTATCCGGCCGAACGGCACCGTACCGCCAGGCTACTTCCCTGCCTCCCGCAGCACATGCCAAGCTTCCCGGATGCGGTCGCTGATGACCGCCAACTCCAGTTCAGCGAAGGTGATCAGCACGTTGGCCATGGCCTTGCCGAACGGCGTCGAGAAGTCCAGCGGCGGATCGATCCAGATGAGTGTCTTACCGCGGTCCGAGAGCCACTTGTAGAGCACCAGGAAGTCGAGCAGCGAACGAGTCAGCCGGTCGTACTTGGCAACGATCAGGCCGTCCCACTCATCCGGTCGCGCCAACCACGGGCCGAGCTGCGGACGATCGAAAGGGCTGACGGCGCCGGAGACGTCGAGGTCCTCGGCCACACCGACTACCTCGTGCTCGTGCAGCCGGGCGTAGGTGTCGATCTTGGTCCGTTGGCGCTCCGGCGAAGTCGTCTCATCGGTCAGGTCGGAGAGCCGAACTACGGCCAGCAGTCGCATGAGGATATCGTAGCGCGCCGCTTGGGTTTTAGTTGCCTAGGCGCCCGCGTAGACGACACAAACCCAAGTAGCGTTCACACATTTTGTGGCTTAACACCAAATTCTGGTGTCTACTCTAATCTGTTTTTCTAGAGAAGAAACTCCAGAGGATCGTAATTATTCGTTGTTTTGAGGCTCCACGGTGGGGTATGAGCTTGTCTTTCCAGACGCCGAATCTTCCGTCTAATGGGCTCGTTGTGTTGGCTACTCGTATGCCACTTTCCTGTATGTAATCGGCTTGGTAGGTGAACAGATATGGTAGGTTGCGACACAAGGAAAAATAAGCTCTTCTGGTACGCTCATGGGCATATCTTTTGGTGACCGGATCACGCTCCTTGAGCCATGCCCCATGTTTCTTGTACCAACCAGCGAGTGCATCCTCAAACGTTAGTTCGTCTGTCCGAGCGAGCGTTAAGGCAAGCGCTCGTAACTCAATATTTTGCGTCAGTCGTGGCTTCTTGGTCAGACATTGAGTGATGGTCATAAGCTGGTGAAACTGGCAATGCTGGACCGGTATGCCTTTGCCCTCCAGCATAGTCCGTACGCCTCGTCTGCCGTCAATGGTGACCGCCAGGATACTGTAGCCCATTGCTTCAATCGTATCTGTTGCAACCTCATAATCTACGGTGCGTTCTGTCCCGTCTACCGTGGCGTAATACAGCACCGTATTCTCACCAAGCGTCGCCACTGCATATGGGTCAATAACAACCAGGAGGCCCCAGTCCCCAAAGTAGGTAACATCCATTATGACGGCTACGGTACGCGGTTTCTGGATGATGCGTGGCGGGCTGTAGCCATTGAGTTGAGCGCGGATGCAACCGGTACTTTTCCGGTATTCTTTAGCCAAGCTGTTCACGGTACGACCGTCAAAGGCATACTGGTGCCATAGGGTAGCTCGCTTACGGCCAGGGCGGCCTTTACTGCTCCATGACCGACGGCAGGTACGACAGACGTAGCGCTGTAGACCGTTCCTCACACCGTTTTTCTTTACGTTGGTACAATAGCAAGATGGACAGCTCTTTCGAGTCATCTTCGTTACTCCTTGTTTAGTTGGTACTTACAAGAATAACGAAAACAATGACAAAGAAATCTGTCCGTCTTAAAGCGCTAGCAGCAACCAGTTTTTGTTATTAAGCCCATTTTGTTGTCCGGCCGGATGAACCGCACTGGCCGAGCGGTACCCGCGGCAGGCAGCCCACGACGCCTAAACGTCCTCGACGCCTGGCGGCAGCCGTGGAATCATAACTAGTTTTCGCTCGATGGCTCGCGTGATTTGCCCATGACGACACCTGGCCGTCGTCGTTGTTCGGTTTCGTCGGTGGTTTCGTTATACCACCGGCTCACAGTCATTGTGCTGACGCCGAGCAGTTCCGCAAGTCGGGCCTGGCTCATTAGGCGTTGCTCAATAGCGTGCAAACCGAGTTGCCGCGCTGCCATAAAGCTGCGCGTGGCAATGTCGCCAAGTCCGGCGATAGTTCTTTCAACTTCTGCGGTGGTAAGCGGTAGGTCTTGCTCTTGCAGCTTGCCGCGCATGTCTTGTAGTTCGGCTGCCTCAGCCGTTATAGCTGTTAGTGCAGCTTCGGTATCGGGCTGAGGGTGTGCTGAATGCTCCGCTTGTTGTGCGGCGGCTTGGGCCTCTCTAATAACACGTTGTGTACTTCCTTCCATGCTCTTTCTATTTTTAACCGTTTTTGGCTTTTTACGCAATCTCGTTGGTTTGCCTGGCTCTGATTGTGCGGGCCGACTCTTTGGCTTGCTATAGCTATCTAGGGCTTAATAACAAAAACTGGTTGCTGCTAGCGCTTTAAGACGGACAGATTTCTTTGTCATTGTTTTCGTTATTCTTGTAAGTACCAACTAAACAAGGAGTAACGAAGATGACTCGAAAGAGCTGTCCGTCTTGCTATTGTACCAACGTAAAGAAAAACGGTGTGAGGAACGGTCTACAGCGCTACGTCTGTCGTACCTGCCGTCGGTCATGGAGCAGTAAAGGCCGCCCTGGCCGTAAGCGAGCTACCCTATGGCACCAGTATGCCTTTGACGGTCGTACCGTGAACAGCTTGGCTAAAGAATACCGGAAAAGTACCGGTTGCATCCGCGCTCAACTCAATGGCTACAGCCCGCCACGCATCATCCAGAAACCGCGTACCGTAGCCGTCATAATGGATGTTACCTACTTTGGGGACTGGGGCCTCCTGGTTGTTATTGACCCATATGCAGTGGCGACGCTTGGTGAGAATACGGTGCTGTATTACGCCACGGTAGACGGGACAGAACGCACCGTAGATTATGAGGTTGCAACAGATACGATTGAAGCAATGGGCTACAGTATCCTGGCGGTCACCATTGACGGCAGACGAGGCGTACGGACTATGCTGGAGGGCAAAGGCATACCGGTCCAGCATTGCCAGTTTCACCAGCTTATGACCATCACTCAATGTCTGACCAAGAAGCCACGACTGACGCAAAATATTGAGTTACGAGCGCTTGCCTTAACGCTCGCTCGGACAGACGAACTAACGTTTGAGGATGCACTCGCTGGTTGGTACAAGAAACATGGGGCATGGCTCAAGGAGCGTGATCCGGTCACCAAAAGATATGCCCATGAGCGTACCAGAAGAGCTTATTTTTCCTTGTGTCGCAACCTACCATATCTGTTCACCTACCAAGCCGATTACATACAGGAAAGTGGCATACGAGTAGCCAACACAACGAGCCCATTAGACGGAAGATTCGGCGTCTGGAAAGACAAGCTCATACCCCACCGTGGAGCCTCAAAACAACGAATAATTACGATCCTCTGGAGTTTCTTCTCTAGAAAAACAGATTAGAGTAGACACCAGAATTTGGTGTTAAGCCCTATCTAGTGGGTTTGGCGGCAATGGTGGGCCAATTCCTAGTAGCTTGTCGAGTTCTGCCATGCTGGGTCGGCGGTTAGGGTCTTCTGCTGGTTCGTCAGGCGGCTGTTGCCGCTGTGATGCCATGACCGCTACTTTCCGGCTTCCTGCGGGAACGCCATGGCTTGGTCGCGGTTGAGGCCATAGCGCTCGTCTACGAAGCCGAGGTTGCTGGCCGGTTCGTCCATCGCATACTCAAGCGCGCGAAGGTATGCACCGCGCGGTGCTGCGACGGCTCCGCTCTCCCAGCGCTGCACAACGCGCTTGGCGTATGCGTTGGGTTCGCCAAGTCGTCTTCCGGCACCGCGGATGGCACGGGCGAGGTCGTCTTGTGACATCCGGCGGCTGATGCTCGCCGCGCGCAAGGTGGTGTTTGGCATGCCCATGATGTAACACTCCCTGCTCGTCGGTGTGAGGCTCCCCCGCCAGTATGACGCCGAAGCGACGCCCGAACTGTCATCACGGCCGTCCGGTCTGCCGCCGCATCCTGGTCTATGGCGGGTTGCCACGGAGTATAACTATTGACACGATCTCGTTCCAAACGTTAGAGTTCAACGCAGTTGCAGGGTCGAAGCAGTGAGCTTCGGCGGCTGACCAGGGCTTCAGGTGACGGGGAGTAAGTGGTGACGACCCGCCAAGGAGACACATGGGACCAACGAACAGCGCATCGGCGGCTGACAGCGGTTTCGTGACCAATGGAAAGGAAGACATGGCATGAGTGACATCGCCCGTCCTGAGTACCCCTATAAGGGTATTACCCCGGGGTCTATTAGCTACGCGGGCTTGGAAGGTTTTCCGTGGGTGCCCCCACAGGGGCAAACTTCGACGCCTATACTGAATGCCGCAACATTCCTGAACAGCTCTATTATCAGTGAGGCGGCAGACTACCTAGGAACTAAAAATATCTGGCTTAACACAGGCACGTTTTCTGAAAAATATGCGCTTGATCCGAGCGAAATCGCCTACCTTTCACCCCAACAACGAGAGGCTATCCTGACAACAGTAGACGGCCAAGCCGAAGAACTGACTAAGCAGGGCTACAAGGTCTCTGTAAACCTGTTTTCTCAAAATAAAACTGAGGCCTCGGAAGAAACGAACTGGTCATACTGGAGCAATAACCAACCATTCACTTCACGCTCTACGCCCGTATTAACCCAATTCATAACTGAACTGAACCATCAACATATAGGCTTCTGGCTGTTTGATGAGTAGAACGACCTTGGCCTTCCGACAGCAACGGAACTTTTCGGACGCTAAACGGAGCCTATGATATATTTACACACTAAACGGGGTGATACCCCAATAATTATCGATTAGGTTCTCAAATCCCTCAGCCCTAGTTACTATCCTCAACAAATACGGCTTAACACCAAATTCTGGTGTCTACTCTAATCTGTTTTTCTAGAGAAGAAACTCCAGAGGATCGTAATTATTCGTTGTTTTGAGGCTCCACGGTGGGGTATGAGCTTGTCTTTCCAGACGCCGAATCTTCCGTCTAATGGGCTCGTTGTGTTGGCTACTCGTATGCCACTTTCCTGTATGTAATCGGCTTGGTAGGTGAACAGATATGGTAGGTTGCGACACAAGGAAAAATAAGCTCTTCTGGTACGCTCATGGGCATATCTTTTGGTGACCGGATCA
Source organism: Candidatus Saccharimonadia bacterium (assembly GCA_963810525.1). Classification (GTDB taxonomy): domain Bacteria; phylum Patescibacteriota; class Saccharimonadia; order Saccharimonadales; family UBA4665; genus JAICLK01. The sequence continues at coordinate 73,251 of CAWENB010000002.1, read as the reverse complement.
CGCTCCTTGAGCCATGCCCCATGTTTCTTGTACCAACCAGCGAGTGCATCCTCAAACGTTAGTTCGTCTGTCCGAGCGAGCGTTAAGGCAAGCGCTCGTAACTCAATATTTTGCGTCAGTCGTGGCTTCTTGGTCAGACATTGAGTGATGGTCATAAGCTGGTGAAACTGGCAATGCTGGACCGGTATGCCTTTGCCCTCCAGCATAGTCCGTACGCCTCGTCTGCCGTCAATGGTGACCGCCAGGATACTGTAGCCCATTGCTTCAATCGTATCTGTTGCAACCTCATAATCTACGGTGCGTTCTGTCCCGTCTACCGTGGCGTAATACAGCACCGTATTCTCACCAAGCGTCGCCACTGCATATGGGTCAATAACAACCAGGAGGCCCCAGTCCCCAAAGTAGGTAACATCCATTATGACGGCTACGGTACGCGGTTTCTGGATGATGCGTGGCGGGCTGTAGCCATTGAGTTGAGCGCGGATGCAACCGGTACTTTTCCGGTATTCTTTAGCCAAGCTGTTCACGGTACGACCGTCAAAGGCATACTGGTGCCATAGGGTAGCTCGCTTACGGCCAGGGCGGCCTTTACTGCTCCATGACCGACGGCAGGTACGACAGACGTAGCGCTGTAGACCGTTCCTCACACCGTTTTTCTTTACGTTGGTACAATAGCAAGATGGACAGCTCTTTCGAGTCATCTTCGTTACTCCTTGTTTAGTTGGTACTTACAAGAATAACGAAAACAATGACAAAGAAATCTGTCCGTCTTAAAGCGCTAGCAGCAACCAGTTTTTGTTATTAAGCCACAAATACCTAATATGTCAGTTGTAGCCCTTAAGTAACACCTGAGGTCTAGCGTATGTTTAGTAGTGTTCAAATGCGACAAAATGAGAACAATGCGAGAATATGATGTAATATTTTTAAGTGCATTGGTGTACCCAACCTCCATGCAGCATTGATTTGAGCAATGAGTCTATAAGACAGAGCATGCCACCGCCCGACTACCTGTGAAGTTGCACTCAACAAGTATATGCCTATGATCGTATAGCTGATTCTACCACTTCAAACGCTTGTAAGAAATCAGGTTCCTGCTCTTGATCATCCGGCTCCTGTATATGAATGATTAATCCGTTTTCTCCTACCACTATTAAGCTACGTCGCAAAGCAGTAGGCCAAAACTCCTCATCAGCATTCGCACCAGGAGCCAGGGCCACTCCCAGGTCAATAGCCGTTTCTTGGTCTATTGTTAATCTAGTATGTGTGACTGAACGACCACTTTTCGCCTCTTCAGCCGCAATTTTTGCTAGATCCTGTTTAGTAAGTGGGTACACTGGAATATCTGGATGAGCAAGGTGGAATGTCTCAATTACATTTATACAATTATCACACGTCTCAGTTCCAAAAGCATTAACAGTGTGGATAATTATAGGGCCGTCAGTAGGTTCTAGGCCTGATATGTCAGGCAGGTAATCGCCGACTGAAAGCAATCGACCATTACGAGTTAGGGTGGTAAGTTCTTCTCTGTTACCATCGAATACTTCAAATGCACCTCCGACATGTCGTACCTAGCGAATTGCCCTTAGTCCGATCTGCTAGGTTAATACCGGCTCCGAAGTGCTCAATGGCTTAGATTCCGGTATTCTTACCATCCTAAATGAGTTGATCAACCCAAGCAGTCCAGCAGCAAGCGGAATCGCAAGTGCCACCTGAAGCGCCACATGTCTCGCTTCAGTGTTAATGTGCAAAATTTCGTTTTGTACAGCAGTCGGCTGGCCACTTAGTCGCAACTGCAGCTGTGTATTGCTCATGATTTCCGCATCATGCTCTAGTGTGGTCGATACCTTTTGTTGATCAGCCTGCGATAATACCGTACTGGACTGAGCCATGTTCGTAAATGTTAGCGATAACACTGCCAGCAAAATCGCTCCAGTAAAAGCTAAGCCAAAAGACAGTCCAAATGAGCCGGACGCAGAGTTTACGCCGGCAGCTTCGCTGACACGCTCTTCCGAAATAGGCGACAAGGTATAGTTATTGAGTTGGGATACCAACAATCCTAGACCTGACCCAGCAATTAGCAACGGCAAAACGAGATACCATCCCGAGTCAGCTCTCGGTATTATCGGTATGAGTAATAATATTCCAAGACTAAGTAACGCGAAACCAACCTGCACTATCCGGCTGGAGCGCCGCTTACCAGCTCTTTTCCCGGCAATTATTGCAACGCCAAACATGCTGAGTGATAGAGGCGCGAGTGACAGGCCTGCTTGCATTGCACTATATTCAAACACCATTTGTAAGTAAATCGGCAAGGCAATCATAAGTCCACCTAGGCTGATCTGCTGAAGCATTTGTTGCGAGATCCCAAGTCGAAAAACTTTTGCCTTAAATAAGTGGGGGTCAATTAGGGCGGCCTTGCCTTGCTTCTTTCGGCGGACAATCCAATAACCAAATGCCACCAACGCAACGACGCCGAGAATCATAAGCTCAGCGACCGCCTCTCCGCCTTCCTGCCAAACTAATATACTTAGTACAATACCTCCCATGCCGACGACCGACAGACCCGCACCAACCCAGTCAACCTGCCTGGAACCCGTGTATTTTACCTCTTTGACGAGCTTACTGTTAAAAAGCACGATTAAGATTATTACATCTTCTAAGAAAAAACCGACTCGCCAGGACAGATAGGTTGTTATAAACCCGCCGATTAGCGGCCCGACTGCGGCCGCGATAGCTGCCGCGGCGCCCACTAGCGCATAGGCTTTACGCTGAGCAGAACCTTCAAAGTTACCGTGTATTAGCGACTGCATTGCTGGCAGCATAAGTGAGGCACCCAGACCGCCCACAATAGCCCAAAAAAATATTATCGTTGACAAGTCGTTGGCTAAAACCATAGAAAGTGCGCCAACTGCGTAACCGAGGAGACCCAAAATATAGGCCCGCTTACGTCCAATGAGATCTCCAACCTTACTGCCAATGAGGATAAAAGCTGCCGATACGAGTGCTTCAAGGGCTATTACCGACTGAACACCGCTGACAGTGGTATGCAGATCGCGTACAACGTATGATATTGATACATTCATGAGTGAAGTATCGACAACCAACACAAACATCGCCATCGACAAAAGTATGGCAAGACGATTATTACCCGCACTATCTTTGTTAACTGCAGACGACACTTCCATATCATTACCCCCCATGCCTTATCCATTAAAGGTCATTGACCAATATATTACTTACGCCTTACGACTGACATTTTTGGGGTACCTCCGTTTTGCCCCGGCTGTTTTCTGATACGCATCTACGGCCGCATCCAAGGTAGGAAAGAAATGCTTTGGATTGATTGCGCCAACAATTTCATAGCGTTTGAATTTCGCAAATACAGGATCCTTAAGTTCCGCAAATACCAGAGAAATTCCTCTACTATTCAATTCTTTATCGAGGTCAATGAGAGACTCTGCGGCAGTTGAATCGATATCCGTTATAGGTTCAGCGGCAATTAAAATCCACGTATGTTTGGGTTTATCACTAGCTAAGCGCCGAATTTGCTCACGGAAGGTTCGCGCATTGGCGAAGAAAACTGGCGCATCAAATCGGAAGATCGTCAGACCGGGCAATAACTGCGCATCCGGATGCTGATGAATATCATGGTAGCCAGGTAACTTCGGCACTCGACCAAGCTCAGTTTGGTATGGCCACCAGGTTCGCCGAAATACATTGAAAATTGATAGAGCCACTGCTACTGCAATACCCTGAAGGACGCCAAGCAGTGCAACGCCAAGAAACGCAATGATTGTCAGTGCAAATTCGCTCCGGCGCTGATTCCAAAGACGAGCAGTTCCGGGAATATCGGCGAGCGACAATGATGCAGCGATCACAACTGCCGCCAGCGTCGGCTGGGGAAGATTTTTTAGTAGTCCGGGGACGAACAGTAACATGAGTACTATCGCAACGGCACCTACCAGACCGGTAACTTGCGTTTTCGCACCCGTCTGTTCAGCGACCGCAGTCCGCGACCCACTGGTGCTGACAGGAAAACCCTGAAAGAATCCAGCGGCAACATTTGCGGTGCCAATTCCAATCATTTCCCCATTTCCATCCAGCTCTTGGCCACTTCTTGCTGCAAATGAAGATGCAGTAGATATTGTGTCGGTAAGCGCAACAAGCGCTATCCCCAATGCACCAGCCAATAACAGCGGGAAATCTGAAATACTCGGAATGGTGAAGGGCGGAAAACCTTTTGGAAGCGTGCCAACGAGTGATACGCCATGGCTTCCTAGATGGAAAATAACTGATATTACAATTGCAACAAGCACCGCTGCAAGCACACCGGGAATTTTTGGTAGCCACCGGCCGAGAATCACAATTAATGCAAAACTAATAAGACCAATAGCGATCGAAGCACCGACTGCTTCGCCTGATGCAAGCCCGTGTATGAACGCATGCACTTCACCTATCAATCCATTTGCATCAGTAGAAAATCCAAATAATTTAGGCAACTGCCCAATAAGTATTGTTATGGCAAGGCCATTCATATATCCGATCTGGGTTGGTTTTGATAACAAATCGGCGACGAAACCGAGTTTTGCTATGCCGGCAACAATCATAATGGCACCCACAAGCAGCGCAAGCATTGATGCCAAGGCAACGGCGCGTTCAGGGCTGCCGCCAGCCCCAATAATAGGTATGAGCGTTGCAGCGATCATCGGGCCAAGTGACGAATCCGGGCCAAGTACTAAAATTCGAGAAGGGCCGAGCAGAGCATAGCCGATTAAACAAAGTATGGTTGTGTATAAACCGGTAATTACTGGCAATCCCGCAAGTTCTGCATAAGCCATCCCTTGCGGGACTAACAAAGTGGTTAAAACGATACCAGCGATCAAATCGCTGCGCAACCATGCAGTTTGGTAATTAGCTAGCATTCGCACGCCAGGAATTTGCTTTAACGACACAATCATCCCACCATAGCAATTACATTAATTCTACTCGATCTTTTTATTACAATTTGTCCCTCCTTTTAGAAAATATAGCCCTCTTTATGCATAACCACTGTGTCATAGGTCACAAGTAATTCAGTGCGCAACAAGTTTCACCACTATGGCTCGCCGGTAAGGAAGTAGTGCTCTTTAGCAAATGTCGTTGCCTAGGGTCAACAACTCGGTGATGTGTATAGAATCCAGAAGTTCAGCTAGTTTGACTTTTGGTGACGTTATTGCTTTTACGAAGTCTGAGGTTCGTCAGGAATACCGGGAAACTTAAAGTGTGCTGTCAGGCATCTCGCCCACATAGTCTCTGTGAATAAAGTCAATTAATGCCCTTCTAGTGCTACCGAACATTGCACTGCCAACGTGAAGCTTGGCGATTAAAGCTGCGGGCATAATTTGTACAAGCTCTGCACCAGATTCGCGAATCTTACGAGCGGGTCCGTAATTGTGGTCAGTTCTTCCGGATGGGAATGGGTTGGTTACGAAAACGGGAACATCCAAGGAATCAGCAGCAGACTTGATGGCCTGAAAGTTTGCCGGATGGTACGTGAAAGATCCGTAGGTTACGACCACAACTGCCGTAAGATTGCCATTTTTACCAGCAGATTCAACAGTATAACGGTCAAGGTCAGGGTTCCTGCCTGGCTGAGCGTGAATGACTTCAACGTTGATATCTCCCCGAACAATTAAAGGCCTGAATTCGCCCCCATTAATAAACATGTTAGCCTTAATCCGGCTAATACCCTGAGTTGCGATGTTATGAACTTCTGCTAATGGAGGATGCAAGGGGTGTGCAAAGGCCTCAATTCTGATATCTGATGTTTTTACGATACCCATTGGGTTCATTGCGCCACCGGAAGTGCCATTCATGAATACAAAGTGGTGAGAAGCTGCCTCATCTTCGTGTGCGAGTGCGAGACAGAAAAGCCCGCCGTCAATATTAGCAGCCACATCGTTAGGGATATCAAGAATTGACTTTTGAGACGCTACAAATCCAGTATTAAACGGTACGTGGTGGCCGAGCATAGTCCTGGATAGGGCAGCACTTTGGGCGAGCGTATCAGTGCCATGGGTAATGAGGAAGCCTGCAAAATTCTTTCGTAAACTATCGCTCATATGCTTCCAGGTTGCAGACATTAGCAGGACAGTGTCGGCGATAACGTCAGGATGCATCATAGAGCTGTCAATCATTCGCGGTAATTGAATAGAAGCAGCACTATACCTATTGCGTCTTGAACCAGGCAATTCATTCAGTAAGACACGAGCATCGAGTCTGGGAACAAGTACTCCATTTTCATTAACCATAGCAATCGTGCCACCGGTGCCTATAATGGCAACGATTAATTCGTTGCTGCCCTTATAAAGCTTATGAGCATTCAAGCCCTCCAACACATGTACCATGTCTACGGCGTCTATTCGGTCGTAAAACTTTAAATTATGCAGGTCACTGGGTTTTTCAAATACGCGACCTGGATTAGTCCGTAATTCAAAAGTATCCCCCTCGTGAGCGGGAAGCATTTCGGACCGGTACGTTTCAATATCAATTGGATAAGGAAAGTCGCTGACAGCTACATACGACATATGGATAATATTTGCATTATTACGTTATTATATCAATATTGCATTATTGCTGGGTCGGTGATGATTTCTCTCCAATTCTCTCCAAGCTAACGCTTTCGTCAAAGGAGAGAAAAGTTCAACCTCCGCCTAGAAGCCCCAGCCGAAACTTTGTTATTCGGTCAAATACTACTTCTTCTTTCATCTGTAACCTATCCTATTTCTGGTATGATGACCTGGTGGATGAAGAACAACTAACTACTAACGAAAAACATCCTATCGTACGTATTGGTGATAAAGTTCATCGTCCGGTTCATTGGTGGACACCTGCTGTCCACGACCTACTGAAGTATCTTGAATCGATTGGCTTTATTTATTCGCCACGAGTTTTTGGTTTTGACACTCAGGGTCGAGAAATCCTCAGCCATATCAAGGGCGAATCCGGTAAGGCTGGATGGGGAAAAATAGTGAACGATGAAGGCCTCCGAAAGTTTGCCAAGCTACTTCGTTCCTATCATGATGCCGTCGCTAATTATAAACCTGAACCACGGCTAGAATGGGCGACTGGCGCCAAGGGACTTAAGCCGGAGGAGGTTATTTGCCATGGCGATTTTGGCCCGTGGAATATCGTCTGGCAAGGCGACGATCCAGTAGGGATAATCGACTGGGATCTCGTGCATCCAGCTTTGCCCGAGGAAGACATTCTCTATGGGCTTGAGTACTCTGCTCCATTTCGAGATGACGAAACCACAATAAAGTGGCACCACTTCCCTGAAGTTCCAGACAGACACCATCGCATCGAAGTATTCCTTGAAGCTTATGGTACAAGCCCCATACCTGATATAGCCAACAAAGTAGCAAATATGCAGCGAACTGTTGGCAAACGCGAAGCGTACTTGGCGGGACGAGGCGTACAGCCTCAGGTTGATTGGGTAGCGAATGGCGACCTTGAGGAAATCGAGATACGTTCAAGCTGGACAGAGAATAATTCGCAGCTGTTATAGTTTTTGCCACTCCTCATCCATGAAAGTTCTGGCTACTGACTTGACCCCAACCAGCATCTTCGATAGATGTAAAAGTTTGCTTTTGGTGTAAAAATATTACAGTCTTAATGATAGCTGGTCTTCGCTATATCTGAGTTCTTGATCAAAATAATCAATCACTGAAAGGATTCTCGAAGTTATTGATCAGTGTGACGCAGTAATTTCCGGCACCTCAAATAATTTGTGTACCTATGTTATTTACCCGTCAATTCAGGACCGGTAAGTACATACATTAGCCTGGTGACTTTGGAAGTATCCGAGGTGCGTTCACGCGTTGCCGTTACCAGCCCTTTTTTGATCAAGGCGGCCATCATAACGCGAACCGTACCGAGCATGATCTCCCCTTGCTCCTGACCATCTCTTGACAAGTTATATGCTGCTCGCAGTGCTTCAGCATCCATAGCGCCATCTCCCAGTAGCATAATCACCTGTCCGAGACTCCGGGCCCTCGGCTGTCTTTTTCCGGATAGCGAAAAACTATAGCCTTTTTCTGCTATTGCAGACCGTACTATGCCTAAATCCTCTAACATCAGATCATCTGCATACTTTTTACCGTTAGCCAAAGCGGTTTCGTCCTGCGTATCAAAGTCAATTATTATTTCGGCAAGCTCTCTGAGAGGAACTTGATATTCCGTCGGCACCGTAATGGTGTTAAATCGCTTTCCTCGAGATGGCGTTAAACGTCGAACTCCAGGAATCAGCCGGTAGTTGCTTTGGCTCAGTCTACGTCCGGTAAGTTTCGCGTACAGCTTTGCCCGAACTTCAGCCGGATCTAATTGAGGTTGCTCGCTCCCCAGTACTTTTATAATGAAATCGGTGCATTCTCCAAGATCAAAGTACTTTCTGCCGCCTTCACTAAGCTCGGCAAGGAAACTATAAAGCGTGCTCGTGATAGGGCCGCGCAATGTCGATCCCTGCACAGGCGGCTCAGCGGAAATGATTTCGAATACCTGATCATTGCTTATAGGATTATGCCTTACGTCTATTGTCCCAAACTGCTCCAGCGCGCGTACCGCCACCCCTACGTCGACTAAATTACCGACGTGTTCTTTCGTTCCGGCCGGATAGCCCATATTATCGGCAATGTCCAACGTTGAAGCAGACAACGAAGGCGCGGTGAGAATGTGTAGTAGTAAATTGAGTCTATTACGGGCTGCCGTATGTCGTCCGGCTGTTTGCGTGCCCCCGAGTATCTGCTGCGTAGAAATATCAGGATACCTGAAACTCCAATCAAGTACTGCACCGGCGAGCGGTAAGTATTTCGTTCCGAGATCCGTAATATTAAATCCGGTCGCGGTATTGCCATAACCACTTACTCCCGTAGTTTCTTCAACAAGTTCGCTTGGCAGTAGCATCTTACTGCAAATCGAATATATCGCTGCGGTACTTACGTCATGTTCCAGATCGGAACCTAGAAAATCTATAAAGCCATCATTCAATTCTTTGCCGAATGTAGGTGATCCCCGAAGGCTTGCCACGTACAGTAAGCCCAGCATTTTAAGTTCATGGTTTATAAGCCCGGAAGCAACCCCTAATGTTTCGGGGGATAACAGTGTTTCGGGCAAACCGACAATGTCAGGCGTACTCAGTACTTGTTGAAAGTCCGCTTCCATATTCACAAAAAATATTATGACATTATTTAAAAATATAGTGCAACTTCAACAGGTAAAATATTTCTCCGGAACAACTATGTATGATTACGCTAGGGCGTTACCCTGAGACTACTTGCTTCCTTCATTCCAGCGGAAGCCTAACCGAAAAAGTTGACCCCCGGCCGGACTTTGACCGCACTGTAATTTCACCCCCGTGAAGCTCAATAATCCGCTTGGTCCAGTACAGCCCTAAGCCAGACCCTCCCACTGCCACTGACTGAGGATTGTGTATGCGCGAAAATTTTAGAAACAACTTATCATAATCTTTCTCGGCTATGCCGACGCCTTGATCGCGCACATCGATAGTTACCGCCGAGTTGTCGACTTGGCGTAAGCGAACCCATATCTTCCGCTGATCAGGAGTGTACTTAATGGCATTGTCCACTAAGTTTCCGATTGCCATATGCAGCTGGATCGGGTCAACCTGGGCCACTATAGGTTTTACGGGGAAGTCCAGCAATAATTGTAGTCCGCGTTCGTTAAACTTATCGGCTTGCTCCTCAAGTACACTTCGGGTCAATTTGGCTATGTCGCAAGCCTCTTTCCTGACTTTTGTCCTACCCATATCAAGTCTGGCGACGCGCAGAATTTCATCAATGATAAGCAATTGACGCTCATTGCTCTCAAACGCCTTTTCCAGATACTCTTCTTGTACAGGTGTCAGTGAACCGGCAAAGCCTTGCAATAACATCCCGACATATTGCTTAACTCCAGTAGCGGGCGTCCGCAATTGGTGCGAAGTTAAAGCAATAAATTCATCTTTTGTGGCGTTAAGCTGCGTCAACTGCTCGTTTTGCTCCACTAACAACCGCGTCGTCGCTGTTAATAGCCGCCGCTGAATTACCGCTTTCTGGATTTTCTCCTGCAGATTGTATACTTTGGTCAGGTCGGTGTTCACGGCGACGGAGCCTATAATATTACCCTTTTTATCCCGAATCGGAGATCCGGCAGTTCGTATTATCAGTCTTCTGCCAGTAATATGGTTGTAAACCTCGACACCAATACGCTGCACCGACTTTCCAGACATTCCGTTGAGTAGCGCGCTATCATTAACGGTGACTTTTTTGCCTTTGCCGCGACTGTATTGCATCGCGACTTGCGCATGCAACTCGCTGATTTCACGCGGCACCTGGTCAGGAGAATCATATCCTAATACCTCCGCGCCGCGCTGATTAATATGAGCGATCTTGTCCGGCGCATTCCGCATGGCCAAGTATACGCCATCAGGCAAACTATCAATGACAGCCTGTAACTGAGCGCTCAGCCGTTCGGCTTCGCGCAGGCTGACCACTTGGTCGGTTATTTCAACGGCATGTATAAATACTCCGTCTGGCTTGCCGTCAGTGCGAATGCCATTCGGCAGAAAAGACACGCTAAAGTATGCTTTTTCCGGCTTGCCGTCAGCATGACGGTCAAGTTTAACTTGCAATTCGCCGACGTATGGCTGTCCGGTTTTCAGTACCCGACCCAAGCGCTTAATAGCATCCTGGCCCTTAAGCTCCGGCATGACTTCCAGCAAGGGCTTGCCGGTCACATCTTTGCCGCGTAAGAACGTATCGACGAGACGCTTGTTGGCCATTTCAAACATAAGATCTTTTCCTTGCAGGACGGCGATCATGGCAGGCGCCCGCTGCAGTAATGACTGCAGATGTTCACGCTCCGCTAGTAGCGCCTCCTCTGCTCTATGCTGCCGCTTTTCTGCGAGTACACGTTCAGTCGTCTCTACTACGATAGCTAAAACCCCATTAGGCTTGCCGCTTTCATCTATAATCGGGCTGTAGTTAAGGTCAAACCAGACCTCTTCATGTAAGCGATTTCGGTTTAACGTAAGCTTCTGGTCGACATAGGACAACGTTTTGCCGGCCAAACACTCATGCATCACATTTCGGTTGAAATCGGCTATTTCCGGCCAACCCTTCACTACCTTATTGCCTAGTATTTCAGGGTGTCGCTTACTGGCTAACACCGAGTAAGCTTCGTTATATATCATATAGCCGTCATGCCCCCAAAGTATCACAAGCGGAACGGGAGATTGCAAAATCATATTAACGGCAGTGATGAGGCTTTGGGGCCACTGCTCAATCGGCCCTAAAGCAGTGCGAGACCAGCTAAAATTGCGAATCAGCTTCGCCACCTCGCCATTCCCAACTATATTCCCGTTGGCTGATGTCTGCTTCCGCGTTATTAGCTTACTGCTATCGCTCGCCATTACATCTTCGATTATACAGCCGAAATACAGAGCTCAACAGCCATAACGGCATGGTTGCTCAAATCCTGAAGTCTTTGCATCGACATTTTGCTTAAAAATTGCCTCGGATCCAGGGCCTTCTCCCTGGCCATAAAGTTACCTACCGACTACGTCCGTCGGAGTGTTATATGAAGTCCGTGTCATTAAACTTGCCCGCTGATCAGGTAAGCAAAGTAGGCCGGCAAAGAAGCTATAACGGTCATACCGGGAGTCGGTGGCTCGATAGAATAGTCCACTCTGTACCCGCGCTAATCGAATAACGGTCCCTGCTCTGTTGTCATGCACTCACTATACTAATTCGCAGAATTTCAACCACCCTCAGCCATCCATTGTGCACACTGATAGTAATGTTTTCCCGTAACGGGTGATACGACTCTACACCCAAAGAACTCAATGGGGTTCGTATGACGCACATATCCTTCTGAGGTACCTCTCCTCATTAGTATAGTTATCTCTTGACCGCCCCAGTTTTTTTGAGGCTCGTACAACCTCTTCAGGAACAAATGGCCTACCGTCTTTGCCTATCGGGAACATGAGCTTTCCTCCGTAGGTAGGTAGTACGCCCGTACCGGTTCGGGTGGGCGTAGTCAACCTAATTGGCTCCCCATTCGCAGTCGTTTCTATAGCTAAAATGGTGGCGGCCTCTATTGAAGTTGAAAAATCAGTAATATGGGAGTCACCCACAATGACTTGATGCAACGCCGGTTGTAGAGAGTATACAAGTTTAGCCACTTGCCCCACTCCTATCCTGACGCGTCCATTGCGGGCATCATGAGTCGCTGCTTCATCGAAAGGGTCGAGAGCCCATCGGAGGCCCGCACACACAAAGTGACCGACGTGATTTACACCGTAAACTGGTAGTAGTTTTTCTGTTATACCAGGTATAAGTGAGAATGTATCCTTATCCTCCACAAAACTCCTGGCTGCCGCTAGACAAGCTGCGCCTTGCGCCTCGTCGAATAGGGGAACTTCAAATCCCTCAATGTCTGTGGTTAGCAGCGATGCAGATTCTTGTGTAGCCATATTTTTAAGACTATCCCATTAACAGTAATTTTTCTGTCTCGTAAAAACCGATTTTCTACTTCGGAGAGTTACAGTTACTATCCACCCCACCTGCCCTACTTAGAGCTAGAAAACCGGCTTAACACCAAATTCTGGTGTCTACTCTAATCTGTTTTTCTAGAGAAGAAACTCCAGAGGATCGTAATTATTCGTTGTTTTGAGGCTCCACGGTGGGGTATGAGCTTGTCTTTCCAGACGCCGAATCTTCCGTCTAATGGGCTCGTTGTGTTGGCTACTCGTATGCCACTTTCCTGTATGTAATCGGCTTGGTAGGTGAACAGATATGGTAGGTTGCGACACAAGGAAAAATAAGCTCTTCTGGTACGCTCATGGGCATATCTTTTGGTGACCGGATCACGCTCCTTGAGCCATGCCCCATGTTTCTTGTACCAACCAGCGAGTGCATCCTCAAACGTTAGTTCGTCTGTCCGAGCGAGCGTTAAGGCAAGCGCTCGTAACTCAATATTTTGCGTCAGTCGTGGCTTCTTGGTCAGACATTGAGTGATGGTCATAAGCTGGTGAAACTGGCAATGCTGGACCGGTATGCCTTTGCCCTCCAGCATAGTCCGTACGCCTCGTCTGCCGTCAATGGTGACCGCCAGGATACTGTAGCCCATTGCTTCAATCGTATCTGTTGCAACCTCATAATCTACGGTGCGTTCTGTCCCGTCTACCGTGGCGTAATACAGCACCGTATTCTCACCAAGCGTCGCCACTGCATATGGGTCAATAACAACCAGGAGGCCCCAGTCCCAAAGTAGGTAACATCCATTATGACGGCTACGGTACGCGGTTTCTGGATGATGCGTGGCGGGCTGTAGCCATTGAGTTGAGCGCGGATGCAACCGGTACTTTTCCGGTATTCTTTAGCCAAGCTGTTCACGGTACGACCGTCAAAGGCATACTGGTGCCATAGGGTAGCTCGCTTACGGCCAGGGCGGCCTTTACTGCTCCATGACCGACGGCAGGTACGACAGACGTAGCGCTGTAGACCGTTCCTCACACCGTTTTTCTTTACGTTGGTACAATAGCAAGATGGACAGCTCTTTCGAGTCATCTTCGTTACTCCTTGTTTAGTTGGTACTTACAAGAATAACGAAAACAATGACAAAGAAATCTGTCCGTCTTAAAGCGCTAGCAGCAACCAGTTTTTGTTATTAAGCCAATAAATCAAACTCCGATAAGTAAGTAGATAACTTACTCACCTTACGCACCTCTCCCACTTTCTTGAGTCCTGAGGCATACTAAAAGCAGTCAACCTTTCACCAAGGATGCTGCTATGCCAAAACAAAAACCAACAGTCCAATCGTCCAAACCCATCAACGTGCCCATGCTCGACCTGTATTCCGACTACCTCATCAGCTCGTTCGGATTGACCACGGCAACCGGTATGTCGGCCGCTCTGGATGGAGCAGTCGGCCATGATGATATCACTCGTTTCCTGTCTGCCCGGGAATACACCAATAAAGATCTTTGGAAACTGGTTAAGCCAACTATTCGACAGATTGAAACTAACGACGGCATATTGGCTCTGGATGACACCATCGAAGAGAAGTTATACACCGATGAAAACGACATCATCGCCTGGCACTACGACCACGTCTTTAACCGGAACGTGAAGGGTGTAAACATCCTCAATATGCTCTACCATAACGACCAGGCAACAGTCCCCCTGGGGTATGCCATCGTCAAGAAAGATGTGCCATTCACCGACCCAAAGACAGGCAAACAAAAACGCAAGTCCTCTGTTACCAAGAATGAGCAGGCCCGTGAGCTCATCGGGACAGCTGTCACCAACCAAGTGAAGTTTCGTTACTGCCTTGCTGACAGCTGGTTTAGCTCACAGGAGAATATGGAGTTCATCGTTGGCAAAGGCAAACACTGCATCTTTGCCCTCAAGAGTAACCGTACATTTGCTGAGAGTAAGGAGGATAAGCTACAAGGCGTATTCCACGCAGTCGAATCGTTGGCCTGGGAAGAAAACACCACCAAGACGGGGTATCTGAAAGGCATGGACATGCCAGTACACGTAACCCGTCAAATCTTCACAAACGAAGATGGCAGCCAGGGTGTTTTGTATCTCGCTACCAGTGATCTGACGCTAGGCTATACCGACATAACCACAATCTACCAAAAACGGTGGAAAGTAGAAGAGTACCACAAATCCATAAAGTCCAACCTGGGGCTAGCCAGGTCACCAACCAAGCGATTAAAAACACAGGGCAACCATTTCTTTGCAGCAACGTATGCCTACCACAAGTTGGAACGACTGGCGAGAGCTAGCAACCTAAACCACTTCGCCTTAAAGGCAAAACTATACCTGAAAGCACAGCAAGCCAGCATGGCTGAACTTCAAATGCTCAAGGCAGAGGCAGCCGGAGGTTTTGCGTAAGGTGAGTAACTTATTAGCTTTATTGGCTTAATAACAAAAACTGGTTGCTGCTAGCGCTTTAAGACGGACAGATTTCTTTGTCATTGTTTTCGTTATTCTTGTAAGTACCAACTAAACAAGGAGTAACGAAGATGACTCGAAAGAGCTGTCCGTCTTGCTATTGTACCAACGTAAAGAAAAACGGTGTGAGGAACGGTCTACAGCGCTACGTCTGTCGTACCTGCCGTCGGTCATGGAGCAGTAAAGGCCGCCCTGGCCGTAAGCGAGCTACCCTATGGCACCAGTATGCCTTTGACGGTCGTACCGTGAACAGCTTGGCTAAAGAATACCGGAAAAGTACCGGTTGCATCCGCGCTCAACTCAATGGCTACAGCCCGCCACGCATCATCCAGAAACCGCGTACCGTAGCCGTCATAATGGATGTTACCTACTTTGGGGACTGGGGCCTCCTGGTTGTTATTGACCCATATGCAGTGGCGACGCTTGGTGAGAATACGGTGCTGTATTACGCCACGGTAGACGGGACAGAACGCACCGTAGATTATGAGGTTGCAACAGATACGATTGAAGCAATGGGCTACAGTATCCTGGCGGTCACCATTGACGGCAGACGAGGCGTACGGACTATGCTGGAGGGCAAAGGCATACCGGTCCAGCATTGCCAGTTTCACCAGCTTATGACCATCACTCAATGTCTGACCAAGAAGCCACGACTGACGCAAAATATTGAGTTACGAGCGCTTGCCTTAACGCTCGCTCGGACAGACGAACTAACGTTTGAGGATGCACTCGCTGGTTGGTACAAGAAACATGGGGCATGGCTCAAGGAGCGTGATCCGGTCACCAAAAGATATGCCCATGAGCGTACCAGAAGAGCTTATTTTTCCTTGTGTCGCAACCTACCATATCTGTTCACCTACCAAGCCGATTACATACAGGAAAGTGGCATACGAGTAGCCAACACAACGAGCCCATTAGACGGAAGATTCGGCGTCTGGAAAGACAAGCTCATACCCCACCGTGGAGCCTCAAAACAACGAATAATTACGATCCTCTGGAGTTTCTTCTCTAGAAAAACAGATTAGAGTAGACACCAGAATTTGGTGTTAAGCCGCTTTATTGTTAAGATACTGTTCCAGTGCATCATTAAACAACGCCTGCAGAGTTGTACTATTTTTAATGGCTTGCTTCTCAGCGTCATGCTTTAGTCTTGGATCTAATCTAAGCGTTATTCTAATTATGTTCATACCGACATATTACCGTACGTATGTCTCTTTTCAATGAGATATACCGACTTGTAATCGCTTACTTTCAAACGTTCGTAAATCATCCCCAATGCGCAGCCAAAAGAGCCACGATAGACAATAGCTACTATTAATTTGGCTGACTATCAATTATCTTGTAAAGGTGTTTGAGCAACCATCTCTACGAAAACCATTTTCCCGGCTCCCCATACCCAACAGACCTTGTGATGAGCCAACCGGTCGCCGATACCCTGACAGTGAAACTCATCAAAGGTGGTACGCAGCGTCAGACGATGCAATGAATATAGTATTAGCACTGAGAAACCGTCGGGCCTTTATCGATGGAAAGACGTATCGAACAATTCGGCAGATTCATGCGCTTGGTCGGGCCGGGTTAAAACCAGCGCTAGATTATCTTGGTATAAAAACGTACGTCAAGCATTACCGGGAAAGCGGATCACGGAGTCGGTCGGATGGGTTGAACGCTACGGCAATGGTATACCCCGCTGCCTCAGTACTGTGCGGGCGGCTCAATACTCTACTTCAAGCCGAATCTGCTCCGGATTGTTCTCGTTTTACCTACGCAATCTATAGCGACCATGAAAAACCAACTTACAGTAATGTGGCATTGGCGGAAAATCTATCAGACCGAATCGAACTTATTGCTAGCGAACCGCATATGTATTTCCATGATATCGAACACGCTTTGTCGGCATACTGTCTAGCCGAGATACTACCACCAATTTTTCAAGAAGATGCAAACAATGCTTTAGCATCGCGGGACGAAGTAGCATTGCAAGCATTAAATTTTAGTCATGAAGCTTCTGCAAGCGCACCAGCGATCCTAGGCAATCTTCATCCGGGCAGCGATGACTGGGCGGATACCGTATACCCTCGCTTGTTAGAAGGACGGGAATCGCCGACGCCAGCTGAAGTAGCAGCAAATATTCAATATAGAATAGCCTCTACTGGTCAACGTATTGCAAGCTTGGGTCTTGTTGCTTAGAATATTTACTGAGCGTAAACCCCTTATATTTAGCAGAGTATAGAAGCTCTGAAGACATTTTTGTGAGTCCTTTTTTGGTATAGTTAAGGCATGAAGCAAGCTCCCTATCATGCAAATCCAGGAAACGCCTGTGCACTTGCCTGCTATACGATGATCGCTCAATACTTACTCCCAAAAGCTAGCATAACTTTTGAGCAACTAGGAATCATCGGGAATTGGAGAAAAGGTCATGTCATCTGGGAATTCCCTGCTTGGAACTGGTTACTTGACCAGGGAGTGAATATAACCGACTATGAACCTGCCGATAACGAGGCCTGGGCAAAAGAGGGTATCGAAGGGCTTAAAAAATCCCTTCCACTGGAAGAATTTGAATGGTACGAGAAAAATACCTACGACTTAGATGAAGTGACCGAAAATTTGCGTAAAACGTTGGATCACAAACATTTTACTTATGTACATCAACAGCCCAAATGGGAAGATGTCGTTGCAGAGCATTCCAAAGCTGGCATCTGTGATGTCACATTGAATTCCAAAGCCTTCAACAATGAGGACGGTATTGCGGTACATCGCGTTGTCTTATTAGATATTACCGAAAACGAAGTAGTATTCCATGACCCGAATTTTAGCGGTTTAGGAAAATATCGGCATGAGCCACTAGCGCAATTTATACAGGCTTTCGAAAAGCTTGAGTCTCGAGCGCTCGCGCGCTATAGCATGGAAGCTTAGACTCTTAAGCAATATTTTGTAGCTTGAATCGATTGTCGCCTATGCGGTAGGGCCATAAAAATAGCTCTGCTCAACAAATCTCTAGGTGATTAACAGTATGCTATCGGTTAAGGGGTACCGCCTGCAGCCCCCATACATACCCAGCCAGCTCAACATTCCACAGTCAATTAATTCGCCACCGCGGTTATATCGTACGTCAGTGCAAGTGCATCGTGAGGTACATTGGTACTTTGCCTTGCACCTTCTGTAATATCGATATCCATGAAACTTTGACCAAGTACGTCACTGACCACTTCGATAGGGTGCTGATACGTCGAGATTTGATAATCTTCCGCAAATCTATGTATCCCACCCTCCGCCGTATAACTCAACATTAGAGCCCCACCCGGTACCAATGAATGCGCAACCCTTGTCATCAAAGGCTCCAGCTCATCAGGCGGTACATACTGTAACAACCGGGCAAGAACCGCTCCACCGTATCGTTTTGCGGTCAATTCGAATTCGAGAGCGGATGCCTCATGGCAAGCGATCCTGCCGGCAAACCTCCTTGCGACGGTTGGATGCATATCAACTCGTGCAATATCAACGCAGTCAACCTGAAAACCCTGTTCTGCCAAAAATAGAGCGTTTCGGGGATTACGCCCGCAGCCCAGGTCTACTACCCTGGCGCCCGGTGTGATCAAACCACGGTCAAACGTCCGTCGAACAACCATGCTTGGTTCATTGGCGGAAATACTAAACCCACGCCTATATGCCCACACCTCGGCTGGCTGTTCTGCGACAGGAGTCCTCACATTCATAAGATACTAATTATATACTGTTACGGACTTACAGGCAACTTTTCTAATGCGGTCAACCCCCGCCCGCATGAGGCAGTTCCATGGAAAGGACCTTTGTCATGGACACATACAATTCGAAACAAGCCTTGGTGATTGACACATGCATTCAAGGGATGTAAAAGTACTATCATTAATTAAAACGCACGGTTGTCCTATCCGCGCTGGACCAGTACGGCATCGTAGAAAATGTATGAAACTCAGCCAGATCCCCGTATACGACATCTTTGAGCCTGGGCTCAATACACAACCCGATCAGTCACTGCCGATTTTGCGAGCTGTTGCAGATGCCGCTTTCGATCAAGCGTTAGAAGCAGATCTTATGGCAAGAGTGGCCCAGTCCGGTGTAGAAGAAGCCTACCGGCAGCGTGGACGTCTGGCAGCTCGAGTCCTGCTAATTGCTACGGTGGAAACTCCTACGAGACAAATCCATGACGGAGAGTCTACACATTTCTTAAGTCATGTTGATGAAGGGGCGCGGCAACGATCCGCGCGACTTGTCGAAGTATTTAGCCAGTTAAGTCAAGTAAGAGTACGCGACTCAAGTATTCCCTGGAGACGTGGCGCACGATTGAATATCGTAACCACGACGCCCACAAGCTATCGATATATGCACGGCAAATTACGGCCAAATCGGCACACGACACCCCAGTTCTTGGATATGTTCGAAGAAGGATACTTGGAAGAAGCGGAAAGATGGCAGCTTAGTGTCGAAAATTCTCGAGAAGGTCAAGGGATCATTAGGGCCGCCCCGAAAAAAATTCGCGGTGTGAGGGTTGGCAAAGTGGTAGATACAGGGCAGGAAGCTGCAGATGTTAATGCTACGCCAGAAGAGCACGGTACGGATACAGCTGAAGTCGTAAAACAGCAGCCTGAACCAAATCAGCCGTTCGAGCCACCAATCGGCTCCACTGAATTCTTGACGGAGCATGGAGTTTTACTCTATCTAACCGAACACGACGGTCTAGGATATACGCTTCCAAGTACACTCAGTTCGCTAAAAGAAAATATACGAGCACGTAACTTAAGAGTGCCGAGAGAAGCTGATTTGCCCAGAATCTTAGGAAAATTACTTAGTAATGTTGTCGACAAGGCAGGAGTCGAATTCTGAGTAATCATTGCACTGGCTAATATACAATGGCGTCATCAATGGTAGGTACGTCACGAACGACTTTACGGCAACGTTAAGCGGCTCGCCCGGCTACAAGACCAATGGCAACCTGGGCTCATTCGATGCCACACTTGATCACCCGAGTTTCTTAAGCTACTTCGATAACTCTGGCTCGATCAGCTGGACCCAGCCAACGTGGGGATGGACCTACCACACCGCCCAGAACGGCGACTGGACGAATGCCTTGTCCGGCAACTCTGGCGACGTTACCGGCAGCTAGTTGGTCATAGCCTAGCGTAAATCCAGCGTCAAATGTTGGCGCTGGGTTTTTATAGATGACGGCAGGAAGAAGATTATTTGCATGCCTGTTGCTAATAGGTAGTGGCGTTCGTAGCGCGTTATAACTCGACACATCCCTCTTCGCCAGCATCAGGCGCCTCGATGACTCCGGGAGCTATCGTAATAACATATTGAGCAAAGTATGCTGGATTAGTGTGTGATAGTGTATCCGAGTGCGGGGTTTATGGTATTGATATGTCTTCTGCCGAATGATGATTTTACAATCATCCATTGCGCATATTATACTGTTGCTATAATTACTTAAGCATAAAAGGAACATAAACATGCTGGCAGAGCTAACCTGGTTAACCTCAGGACCCGTCACCGGTCCGCTTTGGGGATCGCTAGGCGTCGTCGCCGGTTCCTTTTTGGGGGCTGCACTCGGACTATTTTGGATCTGGATGCTGGCAGATATATACAGAAGCAAAAAATTATCGACCATTGCGAGAGTTGTCTGGTTCATGTTTGTTTTGTTTACCTTGATTGGTGCGTTTGTGTACGCCTTTGTGCATCCGCCGAAGCTGAATCGGAAATCCGCCTGGTTCAAAATCTCTGTCGCCGTCATGATTATCGCCTGCCTGCCGGCCGCCGTGGCTGCATACTTTGTCATGACGAATTCTATAAGCAATGCTACCAACAACGACTCTAATAATCAGCCGGTTACCCAGCTACAATCGCCGACCCAGCAATAGGGTGAATACGAAGCAACGGGCAAGAACTTCGAGCGAACCAGAACCGGGTTTTGTAGTGAAGTACGAATATTGAACGGCGCAATATGATGGTCACATCCATACCTTCAGGCGTTCGGCTAAAAAAGTATCGCTTTTGCGTCCTTTATGACTTGCTATTGAGGACGAATTACGAGCGCCATATACCAACAGCCATGAGCGTAGCAGGCAAAGCAAATTTTAACGAGAAAGAAGTTTGTCTAAAGCAACGGGGGCCAACTGGCTGTTGTACGTGTAGCGACGCCACTGGCGCGTAGTACTTCCGTCGTTAGTCGTGAATTCATGAATTGCCGGCCCCATGCGAACCGCAACGATGCCTCGGACCGCCACCAGCCGTTCTTCGCTAAGCCCGCTCACATAAAGTCTTTCAAGGTTAAGTCCCTCCACTTCGATCCCTTCGCAAAAAACCGTCTTCATTCCCTGATTAAGTTGTCCTTTGCGAGACGGTCCGATCTGCCTGGAAGAGCCTATATAATAATTCTTGACTCCAACTCTAGCCGGCGCAAGAATAACCGTACCTTCCGGACCGGCAATGCCTTCATGGACAGCAATCCCTGCCCGCCTCTCTGCCTGTGGCGTGTCAATGTGCCGGTTAAACATTGAGCCGCAAACGGCATTATCAAGAGTCTCATTAAACGCAAACTGGCCGAGGCCTAACCCCTCACGCATCAGAAGCTGCAGTATTTCAAGACATTCACGAGTGGAAACTCCAGGACCTACCTGGAAACCGGGGTCTTGATTGACGCACATTGCATCCCAAAATATCGGCTCAATTTCAGCAGCTACAGTAGCAACTTCAAGATTATTCATTGCAATACCTTAATATTAAAGCGTACGGCAGTCAAATATCAGAACTGAATATTGGTTTATCATCTCAGACAAAGCAACAGAGTGACAGGAAGTTTCGAGACTCAGGTCAGCGGATGCTCATACCGGACGGATCAAATCTCGCGTTAATTAATACTTGATACTGGTACCCGTGCTAATCGACGATTATTACGGACTACTCAAGTGCCGATTACGTACGTTCTTAAAGCATCCTCGAGGCAAATAATATGTGATCTGCCATAGTCTAGCAAAGGGCATTTTCCTTGATTATATACACCTACAGTTCTACTAAAGATTGCTCGATCACGCACTTCCATATTCAGCCGCGCAATCTCGTTAATGCGGTGTGGCCCATCCCAACCCAGGGTATCCATCGTAAGTAACATCATGTCTTGATCTCGAAACTCATCATTAATTCTTATGGCGCCCTTATCATCGATTACAAAAAGGTCAACTCCGCTGAGCGCAGGTCTACTCAGTTCATTTAAAGTAGCGGCTAGGCTTCGTGAGCGCGTTTCAATTTCTCGTAAACGCTCACCTAATTTTCCGGTTGCTTTTACCTTCTCCCAGTCAGTTTCCGTATATTGTTGAAAGCCATCGACACCGATTAAAGCCGCTTGGAAGTGAATATACCCCCCGAGTCCAGCCGGAGAGTTAATATCCGTATATGAAAGCCCGCGTATAACGCGCAGCGCTGCGCACTCGCGAATCGTGACTCCTGTCTCATGCATGGCGGCCGCTTCTTCTCGATCCGTCGATTCACCTCTCAAGGCGGGAACTCCATGCTCGTTGGCTAAGAACTGTATGAAGCCGGAGTCGCTGGCCTTACGCACCGCTTCGTCTCGATCCTCAAATACTCGCTCATCGCCCTCGTAGATAACGACACGTTTCTCCGGCGGAGTTTTATCCAGCCATTCATTAAATGCTGCTTCAATATCCGTCATACTGCGAGCTTCAGGATCACACTCGTGCCCCGCAATACCGTGTCCGGTTACGGGGTCGACGCGGATTGCGGCAACAAGCGTCATGGCATGATCGTCGGGCCCTAGTTGCACTACCTCCGCAACCCCTTCCCTGACCCCTTCTTCATGTCTAACTAGGTAATCGGCGCTTCCTATCGGTATGTAATGAGACCAAGCGGTTCTCTTGCGTTCAAAACTCTGGGCTTAACACCAAATTCTGGTGTCTACTCTAATCTGTTTTTCTAGAGAAGAAACTCCAGAGGATCGTAATTATTCGTTGTTTTGAGGCTCCACGGTGGGGTATGAGCTTGTCTTTCCAGACGCCGAATCTTCCGTCTAATGGGCTCGTTGTGTTGGCTACTCGTATGCCACTTTCCTGTATGTAATCGGCTTGGTAGGTGAACAGATATGGTAGGTTGCGACACAAGGAAAAATAAGCTCTTCTGGTACGCTCATGGGCATATCTTTTGGTGACCGGATCACGCTCCTTGAGCCATGCCCCATGTTTCTTGTACCAACCAGCGAGTGCATCCTCAAACGTTAGTTCGTCTGTCCGAGCGAGCGTTAAGGCAAGCGCTCGTAACTCAATATTTTGCGTCAGTCGTGGCTTCTTGGTCAGACATTGAGTGATGGTCATAAGCTGGTGAAACTGGCAATGCTGGACCGGTATGCCTTTGCCCTCCAGCATAGTCCGTACGCCTCGTCTGCCGTCAATGGTGACCGCCAGGATACTGTAGCCCATTGCTTCAATCGTATCTGTTGCAACCTCATAATCTACGGTGCGTTCTGTCCCGTCTACCGTGGCGTAATACAGCACCGTATTCTCACCAAGCGTCGCCACTGCATATGGGTCAATAACAACCAGGAGGCCCCAGTCCCCAAAGTAGGTAACATCCATTATGACGGCTACGGTACGCGGTTTCTGGATGATGCGTGGCGGGCTGTAGCCATTGAGTTGAGCGCGGATGCAACCGGTACTTTTCCGGTATTCTTTAGCCAAGCTGTTCACGGTACGACCGTCAAAGGCATACTGGTGCCATAGGGTAGCTCGCTTACGGCCAGGGCGGCCTTTACTGCTCCATGACCGACGGCAGGTACGACAGACGTAGCGCTGTAGACCGTTCCTCACACCGTTTTTCTTTACGTTGGTACAATAGCAAGACGGACAGCTCTTTCGAGTCATCTTCGTTACTCCTTGTTTAGTTGGTACTTACAAGAATAACGAAAACAATGACAAAGAAATCTGTCCGTCTTAAAGCGCTAGCAGCAACCAGTTTTTGTTATTAAGCCAAACTCTGAGAGATACTCCCGTTACTGATCGGTTCGGGTTGAAGTGGTCCTGGCATGTCTAGACAAATCATACCAGAATCGAGCGTATCAAGAACTGTAATTCACTTTTGAAAAATATTCGGTACGTACAGCTTAATCTAAACTCAACGGTACGTCAGGATTTCTTAAATAATCTACTCCCACCTGAAATATCGTACAGCTAGATAGCCGAAAGCGAGGGAATAAATACTAAGTACTAAAATCAGGTGTAGCGGGATGGGGATACCTTGTATGGCATTTTGAATGGAGCCAACAGATGCGCCTGCTGGTGTCCAGTCGCTTACATTCCTAAGCGCAGCTGGCATAATCTCACGAGGAATCCATATACCCGAAAAGAACAGCATAATATAAAACAAAATTCCGCCAATAGCACTTGCCGAACCATAATTTCTTGCCACTGCTGCAATCCAAAGTCCGATGGCGAAAAACGCGGTTATGGTCAGAAAAAGTGCTAACAAGAAGCTACCAATGTCTTTCGGAGCTGATACCCCGAATGCGGCCATGCCGATTAAGATTAGTATCAGTAAGCCGGCTAGGGCTATGCAGAGATTTACAATTACTTGAGCACTAAGCAGCCAAGTTGGTGGCGGTGGAGTGACAAAAAACCTACGCAATATACCTTGTTCTCTATACGAAACCAACCGTTGAGGTAGTGCCACAAGGCTCAACGATAGCACCGTCAAAGTAAGTAGTATCGGAAATGAAATTTCAAAGTAAGACAGGCCGCCTAATTGTTGCGAGTGCTTAGTTAGCGCTGGTACACTGCCAAAAATTACTAGAAGCAGTACCGGAAGCCCTAAACCGGCGAACAATCCTGTAGGTATTCTCCAGGCCAATCTTGCCTCATTGAGTACTAATCTTGAAAATGCATTTTTAGGTGTTGTCGTTTTATTCATTATGTTTAACCTGATCGCTTTCATGTAATTGGCGTCCGGTAAGTTTAATAAAAGCGTCTTCCAATGTGGCAACTGCCATTGTTACATCCTTAGCCTCTATGCCCGCTTTGTCCAAGGTCAGGATTAGCGCATTTACCAGTTCACCGGAACCGCTAACTTCAATGTGTTTTCCTTGATGTACCAGGGTTTTTACTTCTGGTAGCTCAGTGAGAAGTTTGTCGGGAAAGTCTTTTGACGGCACGAACTTGACGTGTTTACCGCCAGTCACTTTTTCAGCTAAGCCATGCGGTGTGTCTTGAGCAATAATTCGACCCTTATCTAGTAGCGCAACATGGTCGCATAGTCTTTCAGCTTCGTCCATAAAATGCGTAACTAAAACAATCGTCGTTCCCTGACTACGGATTTTTTCTAGTAACTCCCAGACGCTCAGTCTGGCCTGCGGATCAAGGCCGGTGGTCATTTCGTCCAAAATTGCTACTTTTGGGCGACCAATAAGAGCCAATGCAACTGATAGACGTTGCTTCTGACCACCCGATAGACTCTTGTAGTAGCTATTTAGTTTGTCGTGCAGCCCGAGTCCTTGCACCAATTCTTTCGGATTAGCCGGTTTGTAATAAAACGAATGATATAAATCTATGATTTCGCTGACTTTTAGCTTATCCTGCAAATTGCTCGATTGCAGCTGCACGCCAACAAGAGGGTGCAGTTTTTCTTTGTCTAGTTGGGGGTTAAAGCCCAACACTTCAACGCTTCCCCCGTCAGGCCTCCTAAGAGCTGTTAAGCACTCTACAATGGTGGTTTTACCGGCTCCGTTAGGCCCGAGTAACCCGAAAATTTCACCTTCTTCGACTGCAAATGTTACGTCATCTACAGCTTTCGTTTGGCCATACAACTTTTTGAGATGCGAGACCGTTATAGCTGCGGTGTTTGTTTGAGCCATATACGCCTTATTGTATAACACCACCTAAAGGTGGAGTAATTGTACGCTGACTTTAGATGTTGTTTGCTGCGCTGGATGCACGGTTGCTTTGGGGGCTAAACTAATACTGAAATATAGGATTATAGGGTCGGATTTTTAAGAGTATGTTATTGAGACTGAGCAATATCGCCAGCTAGTTCTTAAAAATTTGTTTAGATTGCCTAAACTTCCATAAGTTGAAGATTAACTGCCCGCTCGACGATGTGACTTGCTAATAGATAGGCCGGCGGACCAATCATCATACGATTACCGTCAATTTCAACTACCGTAATATTTTGCGTTCGCTGATTTGTCTCAAACGCTTCAATAATTCTTAGCGCCGTGGCGAGCTTCTCTTGCAATCTTGGTACGGTCGCCAAGTCCTGTTCAAGCTCAGGCATGGCAACCCGTGACGGTCGTTCGGGCTGGACCGGTTGCGCAAAGACATCATTAACAACTGAAATTTGGGAAAAGTGGATCGTGAGCTTGCCGACCGCACCCAAAATTTGAGCGAATTTTGACTCAGCCGCAAGATCAGCTAAGTTAGCTTGATTCCATTGCAAACGCCTCGTCACGCCGTCAATTATTCTGAGATCGTGTTCAGATCCCCACCGTATATAGCTAAATAGATCCCGCATAGCCGAATTCCGTCGTAAATCCGGTGAGGGTATAGGATCTGTGGTATTTGGATCCGTATTTATAAGTCCCAGTGCAACGGATAAATCCTCTTTGCCAAACAGAACGGTTGTCACCTGTCGCCTACCGTCCGCACCGCGTAATTCCGCAAGATCCGGCACAATGCCGAGGGCAGGAACCGTCTCTATAATCGGAATTACCCCCTGGTCTGTTTCCGGCACATCATCTAAAGAGCGTATCTTAGGTACTATCAGCGGAACCCTATCACCAAATGCCTGAATGTCTGCATCTCGCCAAGGACTACCCGGCTCATTAACGCGTACGCAGTATCTCACTCCCGCAGGAGTCCGGCCTTTATTCATGTAGTCTAGCAGCCACGCACGCGCCTCTTCCTTATCTTCAGGACGAACGCTGTCTTCCAGATCATAGACCACCATCCCGGCTTGATTAATACGAGGGTCGGCACCGCCATCTTGTTCTAATTGCACGAGCAGTGTGACCGGGACAAAGTGATAGCTGTGGGGTTCGTCACCCCCAAGATACGCTTCTGGCATATAGTACCCTCTTGTGGTTTAATTTGAATAATTTCTAAGAAACAGTAAACACCAAGGCGAACTGATGTGCAATTATTATTCAATTATTGCTTAAGTAATATTTAAAAAATAGGAAAGGTTTTGCCGTCAGCATGGCCACCGAACATTTGGGCATACCTCAAAAATTTGCTTGACTCATCAACTGAAGTAATCGGAGGATTCGAATCCCCTTGTCCCCAGCCTAAGAAATTTAATCATTTTAACTCCTGAAATAAAGCTCGATTTCTAATAAGTCATATAGGTCAACCAAACCAATATTACATTTCGCCTCACCATATCAACGTAAGCAATTGACATGACGCATTACGAAAGTTTCACTGTAATACATGAGATACTCAACAACAGTCACAAGCAAAGGTACCGTAACCATTGCCGCTCCACTTCGGAAAGCGCTTGGGATTAAGCCGGGCCAGTAGTTATATTTCGATTTATCCGATGACAATAAACGATTAGCTCTTGACGCAGGCACTAATACGCAAGCATTTAAAGTAAAGCGTGAGAATATATCCCGAAAAATCCCCGAACATTTAAAAGGTCTTTCCGGGGATGAGTTACAAAAAAGCGGCTGCAAAAGCATGGCTCGCCGGCTATAATGATTAGTCTTGACACAACCATCGTTCTACGTTTCCTACTCGGTGATTTGCCCGATCAAACTGAAGCTTATCGAAACTCAAAAAGTATACGTAACTGACGTCGTTCTGATTGAAGTTGTATATGTACTCGAAAAGGTGTATGAACTGCCGCGCAAAAATATTTGTGATTTAGCGCAAGACTTCCTTAATTTCAGTAACGTTGTACATAATCCCCATTTCTTGATAGAAACGCTCTATACAAAGAATCACCCCGCACTCTCTATCGTGGATTGTTATGCCTGCGAAGAAGCCAAGAGTTTTAACAATGAACTTGTTACTTTCGATAAGCGTTTGGCTAACCAGGGAGGCTCCCACATCAAAATCCTGAAATAGGACCATCGAGCAACCCCCTGATTTCTTTAACGTCAACCATTCTCAATTCTTCATCAGTTATTAGATTCCAGAACTGACACCCCAGCCATTTTAGAATGAATGTTTTGAGCCTACTAGGCAACTGACGATACTGACTACGGCGTCTCTTGTAATTGCCTAGCAATTGCTAAAGACGCCTCATAAATATCCGGTTCATCGTAATACGGTGCTACGCAAATCATATTTTGAAACCGAACATAATGCTCGTACGCAATGTCCGTATGTGCAGAACTCAGCGCATTGGCTATGTTTGCACACTCGTCATCACCCAACCTATAGAGCCGCTCAGACCCGTACGTTTCTTCAATCTCTCTAATTTTGCCTACGGACGTTAGTTCTGCTTTCAGGCCGCGGCTAACCCGATTCCATAGACAAACGTTAACCATCTGAGGAGGCGAATCAGGAGATGTCAGAATAATGTATTTAGACATTTGCTCTTCCGAAGCATTACCATCGGCTAAAACCTCACGGTCAACTGGCCGCACATATGGGTGTCCTCCTTGAAATAACCTTAGGGCAATTGTACGTTGAGGTTCCTCTCGAAAGGTATGGTCACGCGGTGGCCAAAAGGCATGATACTCTGGGGCTCTCAGGCTGATAAAACTTATTTCGTCACTGTTCGCAAGAGCTAACTGTTTTTTGTGCGCTTCGTTGCCGAAGAACATTACCCAACAACGATCTTCGAAAAAAGATTTGCATGGCATCGGCACTCCTGCCACTAGAAGCCGGCTCATAGCAGCATCGAATAGTCGGTCGTTTATGAGCATTACCCGCTCACCAAAAACACGATGATCCTCTACGAGATAAGTCTCGTTAGCCATACAGTTAAATGTGACATATGTTCCCAAAGTTAACAACGATGATGCGGCTAGTTCGAATCTCTCATCACTAGCCAATTTGACAATGGAGGTGGAAATGACCCAGTTCCGGAACGTTTTTCATTTAGATGACGCCTCCCCCCGTTCTTTGAGTTCGGATTCCTTCTGGTTGCCGGGAATCATGGTGTACCCTCGACGGCGTCGTAGAAACGCTTTCGTTGTTTCTCAACGATAGTAATCTACCGCTGCTTTTATTTATAAGTAAAAGAATCGCGCCAAATTTAGTCTTTGCATAAGACACGAATGTGCCGTTACACAGTAGTGAGCCAATAGGAGAGCTGGGTTGCTCTGCTTGACAAGGCCCTGACCCGTTTTTTATTATAGTAGTGCTTATACATCAAAACACAGCAATATTAGAGAGGACAATATGTCAGACGACCAACACCATGACGAGCACCATCACGACGAGCATCACGAGTCGCACATGGGTCACCACGAACGATCGGCGCACCTGCACCACCTACACACGCTTGAGCTTGAACTCAAGGCTGCGCTTGCCCTAGCGAACGACCACCTACACAACCACCAGGCAGCTGCCGTCCACGACACCGACCACCACCTTTCGCACCATCACCACGAGTTGGTAGATATGCTCAACCAAGTACACCACCACCTCCACGAAGCACACCAACTTCTAGTTCAAGAAGTTAATGGCCACCACCACGAGGAACGGCTCCACCACCAAGCTGAAGCCGCAGCACTGTAGAGCCCATAACAGACCGACCCCATTCTACCCGAGGTAGAATGGGGTCGGTAATTATCGCCCGGCTATACATACCGGATGCTTTACTTAAACTTGTCGAGATCTAAGTTATAAGATTCATACAAAATGCGATCTCGACTTTTTGACCATAATCACGGACATAATAACGGTAAGCAGTGTCACTGACACTAGAACTGTCACGTCCCGTCCTAGTTGATCCGTCGAATTATAAAACATAGCCATCTGAAGTGCGTGGTTCGCATATGTTAAAGGAACAAATGCTGCAATGTTCTGAAGCCACAGGGGCTCAAAAGCCAGCACGCCCACTCCCCCCGCCAGGAAGAACAATGGTAGTGCTGTATTCGTAGAGAGAGCATGCGCAGC
The DNA here is from genome assembly GCA_963810525.1 of Candidatus Saccharimonadia bacterium. Classification (GTDB taxonomy): domain Bacteria; phylum Patescibacteriota; class Saccharimonadia; order Saccharimonadales; family UBA4665; genus JAICLK01. The sequence continues at coordinate 43,151 of CAWENB010000002.1, read as the reverse complement.
CTGAATCTTTTTTACCCATACGCCAACGACAAGCCCAGTGCTTGCAGACATTAAGGACGTAAGCGATATAACTAGAAGCGCAGTTGGCCAATACTGCCATGCTGGAAGCGTGAGCCATCTAAAAATAAGACAGATCCCGATCTCAAGCAAACCTGAACATAAACCTATTAAAAACCCGGCAAGGATTTTCCCTAAAGCTATGTCACGATCCGCCACAGGAGCAAGCAAAATTTCCTTGATGGTTTTTGACTCATACTCGCGTGCCGTGCTGACGGTTGTATTGACGAGGCCCGTAATGAGGATCATGAGAAGCAAGATTGGTACGACTTCGTATTGAAATAACTGAATATCTTTATGCCGTAAATCCTGCTCTTTGATTGTGACCTTTATTGGGCTGGCCGATCCCTTAGTTTTGTAAAATTCCGTGATCGCCGTAGGAACCGAGCGCCTGATATCGTTTGTAAAGTCCAAATTGAGATTGTTAATTTCAAAATTGACGGCAGTGGTCTGATTACTTGAAACTCTTTTCGTGAAATCAGAGGGTATCGTTATGATTGCAGACACTTTAATCCCTTTAAATAGTTTTTGGGCCTGCCGTGGGCTAGTGTCCACAACACGGAATACGTCCGACTGATGAATAATCTTGGCCATCAGCTGGCCTTGCTTACCATGGTCAAGCGTCACAAGCGCAACCGGGCTCTCCGATACCGCTGCTGCTGCAAAAAATCCCGCGACCAAGAATGCAATCGGTGGGAGCAACGAGGCAACAATCAGTGAACGATTGCGTAACCAGACGCTTATAGTATGTCGACAGATTATCCAGATTGATCGAAGTGAAGCCATCATCTACTTACTCACAATCACGTTAAGCACTAATCTTTTTACGTAATACAAGAGTTGCGATAATCATAAAGCAGGCTGCAAAGCCCATGAGAATTATCGCATTCCAAGAACCAAGTGTATTCGTGCTGTATCCATGGAAGGCTTGTTGCTCTCCCGCTATGGCATATGCGAGTGGGAAGAAGTGAGAGATAAAGTTTATCACCGCAGTATCAAACGAAGGTGGTCCTAATGGTCCGCTTACGAAGAAAACGAATAGGGAAGAACCGAGTACGATCGTCGTTATGAGCCGCCGCTGCTTCACAAGGGTCCCTATCAGCGTTCCTAACGCACAGAAAATGAGCAACGTTAGGAACATGTACAACAGCATTTCACCAATATAAACCGGATGTGTATGCATGGGATAAATGAGCGCTAACAATACAATGATTGCAGACGCCAGAGCAATGAAAAAGGCACCAAACATTTTTCCTAATATCATCGACCAGCGTGGAGCAGGCGACAATAACAGTTCTTTCATAGTTCCCAGCTCCCACTCTCTCGCCCATGAGGTCCCACTCTGGATAGCACCGCCAAGTGCCAAGGCTAATACTAGTACAGAAACACCTATATAGGAGATATACCCGGTGTCATGTGGATATAAGTCGTGTTCATGAGGTACGACTTTGATTGCAGTTGGAAATGCCTTGGCATAAAATCTCGTAATGGATAGCGGTACGGCGCGCCGGATATCATCGGTAAAATCGGTATCAAGATTGTTAATCTGAACGCCTATCCGTACCGGCCGTTGTTGATCTACACTGGTATCAAAATTGGGGGGGATAGTAACGACAGCAACAACTTTACCTTCCGCTAGCTGACTCTGCGCATCTTGAGGAGATGTCTTGAATAAGGTAAATGAACTAGCGTGGCTCATCGAATTGTACAGCTGTTGAGCGTGCACACCGTTATCTGACATTACAACCGCTGTGGGGTCATGGTCTGATGGCAGCACAAAAATGATAAATAAAAATAGATACTGAAGCGGAATCATAATCAAAGTAAGCAAGAATATCCGTTCAGTAAGGCTAGTATGAAAGTCTTTTTTTGCGCATGCCCATATAATTCTGAGGTTATCTATAAGTGTATACATACATCACCTAAGCTAATATCCGACCTAATCACGGAGTGCTGATCCTGTTAATTGCAGAAAGATGTCGTCAAGGTTTGGTTCGCGTATGGAGATCTTCTGTATCTCGTTTTTTTGGGCAAGCAGATTGATAACACGTGCGACTAGACTTTCTTCTCCCCGGATCGTGATCTTCAAGAGCGTTCCATACTGATCGATGGAGATGGCATGTGATAATTGTTCGAGGGTGAGATCATCAAATGCATTACTCAGTGCATTCCTGGCGTTTGCCGGGTCAACGGTATCAACATCTATAATTTTGCCGCCATACAAATGCTTCAAACGGTCCGGAGTTTCAAGCGTAATAAGTTTGCCGTGATCGATTATTGCCAGCCGGTCGCAAAGCGCCTGGGCCTCCTCAAGGTAATTGGTGGTAATGAGCACTGTCTTGCCTTGATCTCGAAGGTTAAGAATATAATCCCAGATAGCTCGTCGGGCCTGAACGTCCACACCGATAGTTGGCTCATCAAGGTAGACTAACTTTGGGTCATGCAGTAGCGCACGAGCAATAGCCAGACGTCTTTTCATCCCACCAGAGAAAGTCCTTACCAGTGAGTCTTTTCTATCAAGCAGCCGAACCATCTCAAGTAGATTGATAATACGTTGCCTCTTCTCGCCTCGCGGTACTCCGAACAAATCTGCATGGAACTCCATATTACGCCACGCGGATAATTCTTCGTACAGAGCTGTTTCTTGTGGCACAAAACCTAACATACGATGGACCTGACGGGCATTGCTAGTAACGTTGAGCCCCATGATTTGGACCTCTCCACTTGTTTGTGCGCTCAAGCCACTAATCATATTGATTGTAGTCGTCTTGCCGGAACCATTTGGGCCAAGCAAGCCGAAAATCTCGCCTTGGTGGACATTGAAAGTTAGGCCATCGACCACCTTAACATTGCCAAAAGACTTACAAAGACCCTTTATTTCTACCGCAGATACTGGCGGCGCTGGCTGCCCGGATTTAGTCGATGCAATAACTGTGGTGGTAGGTTCAGCGCCGGAAACAGCCGGAACTACGGCTGGAGCTGGGCCTGCAGCTAAGGAGCCGTTGCTGGAAGTTGCTTGTTGTGAAGAGAGTCCTCTAGTAGGGGTAGCGGTGGCGCTTGTGGGATCTTTGGCAATGGGTTCAACGTGCCCGCACGATGGGCAGAGGGACCCTGCGCGCGACTGCACCATTTCACTGCCGCAGCTCGGGCATTTCATGCATTCAGCATATCATAGTTGTTATGCCTAGAAATCGAAGTTATCCACGAGATCGAGGACACCCCCCTAAGCTTGTCTTGTATCCGTCCGGCGTCAAATGCCTCAAGAGCCTGGCGCTACCGAGACTAGTATTACTTTACCAACCACTCACCAATGGCTTACAATACATCTTAAGCATGAAAACAGAAAAATTTCTAATCGCAGGCGGTAATCCAACGCTATTAGTGCGGGACTGCCCACTAGATGAACAGGTTGCTATATCTAGACGACTGCTGGCGGCTGGCGATGCGGAGCAAGTCGCGTTCATAACCGATCAACATGGTATTACATATCTGATGATGATGGGAGATGAACTATGTATTAACGCCACACTGGCTTTAGCGGCCATAAGTGGAAAAAGTGGACAATTCTTCACCCGCGGTATAGATAGCCTTGTTTCGTATACCAATACTGATTGGACCACCATTGAGCTACAGCTGCCCTTTAAACAAGATGGTAATATAATCCTCTTCGATGGGATTGGATATGCTTGTTATACCAACGAAGTCATTGTAACTAAGGAAAAAATCATTGATTTGGCTAAACAGTACAAACTGCCTGCATTCGGTGTTATCGAATGTAAGGGCAACACCATGACCCCCCATGTTTATGTAGTAGAGACTGGCTCACTTATTGATGAAAGTGCCTGCGGATCTGGTAGTATCGCTGCCAGCATCGTGCTCAAGTCAGAAGATATCATCCAGCCTTCGGGCGAGACAATAAAAGTCAAAAGAAGCAATGATAGGTTCACGGTGAGTGCGCAAGTAAAGTTACTACCTGTTTACGCGTCTGATCTCGGCCTTGATACTGGTCATTCGCAGTACGCAGTTAATGACGGAAGTAAGAACGTTGCTTGAAGAATAAACATATTCTAATTCTCGGTGCGGGCGTTTCGGGGTTATCAACCGGGATCTTACTTCTAAAAGATGGCTTTGACGTAACAATCTGGGCGAAAGATTTTCCTCCAAACACAACTTCTAACAAAGCCGGGGCCTTTTGGTATCCATATCTTTGCGATCCAAAGGATAAGGCCACCAAATGGGCAAGAGCCACACTCCGATACCTTAGCGAAAGTGGTATATTGGCGGACCCGTCGAGTGGCTGTGTAAAAAAGACTATGACCGAGCTCCTCGATAAAACCGGGGATGAGCCTTGGTGGAAAAATGCTGTCGATTCATATCGGAGGCCTAGCCAGGAAGAGCTCCCTCAGGGTTACGTTGATGGCTACCAGATAGATGAGCCTCTAATGGATACGAGCATATACATGGGCTATATTTTAGATATGTATGAGCAGCTCGGCGGGGTACTCATTGAAAAACAAGTACAAAATATCCAGGAGGCCCTTGAAAACAATCCTTTGGTAGTCAACTGCACCGGGCTTGGTTCGCGCGACCTTTTTAATGATAGAAGACTTTATCCCGTCCGAGGCCAGACTGTAAGGATTAAATCTAAAGGCTTCAACCAGATAGTCTTCGACGACATAGGGCCTAATAGTGTGGCGATTATTGTTCCCCGCACACATGACACGATGCTTGGCACCACAGTTCAGGCTAATCGCTGGGATACTGAAGTTGACCCGCAAGACACGAAAGACATATTACGTAGATGTGCCAACCTCAACCCCGTCTTTGAACATGTCGAGGTTATCGGAGAATCTGTCGGGTTAAGACCGGCTCGTGATGAAGTCCGACTGGAGGTTGAGAATTTTGCCGGAAAGACTGTAATCCATAATTATGGGCATGGCGGTTCCGGATTTACGCTCTCTTGGGGATGTGCGCTTGATGTTGTTGAACTAGTCAAACTGGCCTTCAAGTAATCTGTTTGTGGCTGTGTAGCTCAAAACCATAGACCGTGGCATTTTAATGCCTTACGATTTTATGTCTATTTGATTACGATAGTGCAGACTCATCTCGAAACGTACTACATGCTGCTCAAAAATTACTTGAGCAATATTTTTCACAGCTCTATTGAGAATCAGGCTCCTTTTCGGTAAGGAGTTTTTGGATCCCCAGGATTTCGTGCCCCAGATTTGCGTCATTCTTCAACTCCAAACTTTCACCAAAAGTTTGATTCCAAGACCTTGTCCCTTACCTCAAACCATGCTCTATGTGGACGTCTATCCTTCACCGGCATGAACAGCCTAAAACCAATAGCATCGAAGGCCAGTTTCTCAGTTTTACCTTCCGAAGTTTTTCTGAATAACCTGTGCCGCGGACGGGCATTAGCGTACGCCACTATGGCGCTGTCGATGTTCACATAACCAACATAGATATTGTCTCTGAACTTCTGCCTATCCGGCTTACGCATATTCTCGTGAAGCTTCAAATCTTGCTTGTCCACGAAACGTGTGAAGAACCATAGGCGCAGTAACCACAACATGTATCGAATAATGCTCCTGAGGTGTTTAATCATTGTAACACCTCCATGACATAGGGGTTTAGTCGCATATTCAGTCAACAGACGAAAGACTGTTGATGTTTTTTAGTATCACTGATTACTACCATTCCCTGTAGCTAGGTAGTGGCTGGATTGCCTTTAAGCCACTTTCTATATTACCCCTCAGTCGTTTAGAAACCTTATCATCTGTTCGACTACAAGAGCTGGTCTATCCGCACAAACCTCGCCATCTGCCAAGCCAAGTGCTACTGAATCAATCCGTCTCATTACTTCACGACTATCACTTTGCGAGAGGATATTGAGCGAGCCCTCATACAGTACTCTTCGATCAAGTATTGCAAGCTTCCTGTGGTGTCCCGACACGTAGATTACTTGTACGCCCATTCGCTGCAAACAGGCAAGAGCTTCGGTGGCGCCATCACGGAGATAATCTTTGTCATGGTCCCGGGGATCTTTGGTGATGACTACTATCCGGACACCACGCTCTTTTAGCTTTTTGAGAGTATGGAAGTAATTCACCAAGCCGCCAGTTGGTAACGAAGGGACTTTCGATAATTGCTTCACTTTGGCAATTGGCTAGATCTTTGAGGAACGCTTTGTAGAACGTATCCTCATCGTAAAGCTTTGAGGTCAGCAGATCCGAAACAGGAGCAGGGGATCGACGGAGAAGGTGAGCTAACATTGATCACCCTCCTGCCGTCCGTCCTCGTCAAGAAGCTCACGGATTTCCTTGATTTCTTGTTCTGGATTACTGTCGTTCTTCGGTTCCAAATCCTGCCAAAAGTTTGATTCCAGAACCTTCTCCCTAGCCAGGTACTACACTTTATTCTCAGATTGTTAATTTCATGGTACTTTTACTAAATGCAACCACATAATGCGGAGCCTCTTCAAAAGGGCCCCACATTGGCACAGCAGGCTTTCGGTAGAATTATCGATTTGGCAGCAGAAGGAATTATTCCTATTGGCGAACCAGTAGCGACGCAAGAAATTGCCGACATATTAGGCGTATCTCGCTCGCCTGTTCGAGAGGCACTCTTGATGCACGCGACGAAAGGTATCATTGATTTCAGGCGCAATATTGGCGCCGTCATAAAACCACCAACTCAACATGATATTTTCAGTGGGTTGGAGACCAGACACTTGGTAGAATTAGGCGCAATTCGAAAAACTGATCCTCAATGTGTATTGGCCCGGATAGGTTTGTCTGAGGTTGAATTAGAACTTGGTACTGAACATGATGCTCGAACGCAGGATGAAACACTAAAAATTGACGCCCAGTTGCATGAGGGAATACTCGCAATCACCGGCTTTACGATGTTTGTGGATATGTTCGCAAAGCCTCACGGCATCGAAAGGCGGTTGTACCACGCACTGCATCCTTTAACAGATTCCTTTAAGAGGCAAATCGCCATTAGAAATAACAGCCTATATGCCGCGTTGCATACAACCGATTACGGCATGAAGCAGTCAGCCCTTGAGGGAGACTACAACACTCAGTACCAAATAGTGTTAACATCCGAAATCAGTTAGTCACAATACTAATTTCATTACACAAGTAGGCCTTTCCGAAGCAACAGAGATATAACAAACGCTAATCATTACGTAGCATTTAATGTTTCACAGTAGCTCCTCCTCAATATCTGCATCGAGAAACTGTTGTATTTCCTGAATTTCTGCTTCGATGTCCTGGCCCCTGTAATCTTCAAAAATAGTTTGGACAACGCCCCTTTTCCCTAGCCGCATTTTTGCTCTTTCTTCTAGCTTATTTTTATAAATTTCGTTTTGATGCGGGTCTATATTATCTATGCCTAACGAGTCCCTCCTTATCGAATCTGCTAAAATTGATACATGAAACATATTGTTATTACTGGAGGCAGCGACGGGATTGGTAAAGCTCTTGCCGAAAGTCTTAGTTCAGATTTCCACGTAACACTACTTGCACGAAGTTCAGATAAGTTGGCTGAGCTCGCAGCCGAAACGGAGTGCGATTTTATTATTTGCGATATTCGTAAGTCTGATGAAGTAAAGGCAGCCTTTGAAGAAATTAAGTCTCGCTGTGAATCTATAGATATACTCATTAATAATGCTGGAGTTATTGTGAATGGTGATCTAACAGAAACCACTTACGACACGATTGAGACGGTTATCAGTACAAATACCATAGGCACTGTCTTCGTCACCAAAGCTTGCCTAGAAATTATGAAACCTCAGAAAAGCGGCCTTATTGTCAACGTAATCTCACAAGCAGGAATCACCGCAAAGCCTTATCGATCAGTCTACAATGCGTCCAAATGGGCCTTGACCGGCTTCACTAAAGCGATACAGGAAGAAGCATCTGAATATGGCGTGCGAGTGACGGGATTTTATCCAGGGACAGTTTCTACTGCCCTCTTCAAGAAAGCCGGATTGAATATAAACGGCCCAGCCCTCGACACTTCCCTGATAGTTGAAACTATCAAGTTTGTCATAGACTCAGACGACAAGATGTTATTTCCAGAGCTTAGCGTAAAGCCATTCGCGTAGTAGTCGTAGCTGAAAATTTTGACTACGTACCGGATCCCTAGCCATTTATTTTTACAGGGGTAAAATTAACAAATTTTTGTTGCAATTTTCGTTTAGTCTTAGTTGACCCCTGTTGCTTAGGGTTTGAATCCCTTCACCCCTTTATAGCCTCTCCTGTTGCAGTACTACGTGATAGTATTGTGACATGACAGAAATTAAACACCTCATTGCCGGCACCAGGGGCAGTCAAATGGCGCTTACGCAAACCGGTCATGCTATCGACCAGCTCAAGAGCCGTTATCCTGACGTAACAATGGATACGAAAGTCATTACAACAAGAGGCGACGTAGATACTGCACCAATACCGCTCGATACTATCGGTAAAGCCTGGTTCACTAAGGAAATTGAGCAAGCGCTACTCAATGGCGACATCGACTTTGCTGTACATAGCATGAAGGACATACCACCAGAGCTTCCAGGCGGACTAATTGTTTTCTCTATTCTCAAACGTGACGACCCTAGAGATGCCCTTGTGTCCCTCGATGTCAAAGGTCTGGCGGAACTACCTCAAGGTGCCGTAATCGGCACTGACAGCTTACGTCGCAAGGCTTTACTTTTGAAACAGCGTCCGGACCTGCGAGTAAAAAGTGTGCGCGGCAACGCAAATACCCGCCTTCAGAAGCTTGAGGCAGGCAAGTACGACGCGCTCGTCATGGCTGCCGCCGGACTGGAACGTATAGGCAGATCCGAAACTATAGCAGAATACTTTGATCCGACTACTTTCACTCCTGCCATAGGTCAGGGGGCGCTCGCAATTGAGGCACGCACCGTACGAATTGATTTGCTCGATATGCTCAAGACCATACAGGATGAACCAACGCAGCAAGCGATCGCGGCAGAACAAGCCTTCGCACAAGAAATAGGCGCCGGCTGCAAGCTTCCGGTGGCATGCTACGTGCACTTTGTAGATGGTAAGTCATATGTCAACGGCATGGTCGGAAGTATGGATGGGAAGCAGTGCACGATAAGTACGACAAGTGGTGATGCCCCTGACGCATCTGCGATTGCTCGCCAGCTTGCACGTGAGCTTTCGAAAGAACCGTTCGTAGCCGAATACACCAATGCCACTCACAGATAAAATCGTCGTACTCACACGCAGTGACGCAGGTAATCTGGCCTGGGCGCCTCATATAAAAAACTCCGGCTTTCAAGTATATGGACTGGCCACGATTCAGACGGTGTCGCTACCGCTTTCATCCGATACGAAGGAGACGCTCAAAAGCTTGCCAGAGTTTGATTGGATCGTATTAACGAGCGCTACGAGCGCAAGACAGCTCCTTAGACTCGCCACGGAAACTCACACTACGTGGCCACATGACAGACCAAAAATCGCTGTCATCGGTACCGAGACTGGGCGTGCCGCTGAATCGGTAGGTTTACCCGTGAAGTATATGTCAACGAAGCACAACGCAATAACACTTGGGACAGAACTGCCTACGGTGCGAGGCAAACGAATTTTAATTCCCAGAACTACAATCGCGTCAAACGGGTTGGAAAAAGCTTTGACAAATCGCGGCGCACACGTTGTATCCATACCCGTGTATGAAACTCAGGTAATCAAAAGATCGGACGAAGTGTTCCTGGATATATTGCAGTCCGAGCGTGTAAAAGCTGTCGTATTTGCAAGTCCATCAGCCGTCCGAGGATTTCGCGAACAACTTACGGAGGCACAAATGACAAGAGCGCGTCAGCTACCTGTAATCGCTATTGGGCCCGGTGTCGAAGGGGCCCTTAAAAAACTGGGTTATATGAATATCTATACCTGCAAGTCACCATCTGTAAGTAGCGTTATTGAAATCCTTCAGCAACTTGACAGCTAATATCAGCATCGACTGGTATAATACAAGCAATGGACAGACTCTATCATAGTTACTTGTTTTTTCATGTTGCCAATGGTTTTTATCAACAATCTTCCCAAGAGCGTACAAGCCAGAAGAAAGCCTTTCAAACACTCCTTCACGCTCAGAAAAGCGTACAAATCACACCTTACGTCACACTTGGATTGAAGCCACACACTACCTTTATGGTCTGGTGTCAGTGACAGCCGACCCTGCCGACGTTCAGACGCTCGTGCGCGACATGCTCACCACCAAGTTTGGCCAGTGGCTGACACTGACATACAGCTACTTCGGCGTCCTCCGGCCTTCAACGTACAGTGGACGAACCGGCAAGCCTGAGCAGGAAATACGCGAACACTCCGACCGGATGTCATACCTCATACTGTATCCGTTTACGAAAACAACGGATTGGTACCTGCTGGACTTCGAGAACCGCAAAGTCAATCATGGGACAGCATATTAAAACCGGCGTCGCGCACCCCGAAATCCGACAATGTCTGCTCTACTCGTACGGCGTGGACGATCAGGAGTTTCTCGTGTCCTACGAAACACATACGCTCGAAGCATTCCAGGAGCTTATTATGGAAATGCGCAGCACTATCGGCCGCAAATATACGCTCAGCGACACGCCCATATACACGTGCTTATACAAAACGGTAGACGAACTAACGGAGTGGCTGTAGATGTTTAACGATACCTTTCTCAAAGGCGTGCTACGGCAAACCAACGGACCATATTCCGGTTTGGTTCATGCGACAAGCTGGCCGTTCACTACCGGGATACCGAAAGATCCGAGAGAAGTACGATGTATTGACGCTTACCCAAACGCCCGAGTTGGCGGCACAAGTTAGTCTTGGAGCCGGTTGAGCGGCTCAAGTCGATGCGGCGATCCTCTTTGCCGACATCATGTTGCTACCGATCGCAATGGGTGTAGACGTAAAGATTGTCGACAGCGTCGGCCCGATTGTCGGCAACCCCATCATACAGCCAGCCCACATTAAAAAACTAAAACCGTTCGAACCTTCGAATGTCCAGTACCTGCAGGAAACAATCAAGATCCTGCGCGGCGAGCTACAGGTGCCCCTTATCGGCTTCTCTGCAGCACCGTTCACACTGGCAAGTTACCTACTGGAAGGGGAGCCGACCCGCCGCTGGCTTAAAACAAAGCGCTTCATGTTCGAGCAGCCCGATGGCTGGAATCGACTCATGACCGTCCTGACGGACGCGATCATCGCGTATCTATCGACGCAGATCGAAGCTGGCGTACAGGTCGTTCAACTCTTTGATAGCTGGGTCGGCTGTCTCGCCCCGGCTGACTATCGTGCATACGTCCTGCCGCACGTACAGAGAATATTCACGGCGCTAAAAGATAAAGGTGTGCCACGCATTCACTTCGGCACCGACACCGCCGGGCTGCTTCCAGATATCGCGAGCCTTGACTGTGAGGTCATCGGGCTCGACTGGCGTGTTGATATCGCTAGTGCACAGGCCATCCTCGGCAAGAAAACGCTACAGGGCAACCTCGACCCGGTCGTCATGCTTGCCGACCAAAAGACCATACATTCGCAAGTAGATCGCATTATCGGCAGTCTGCCGAGCCGTGATGGGTTCGTATTCAACTTCGGCCACGGCGTACAGCCTGAGACTGACGATGCAAAGCTAAAAGAACTAGTGGAGTACATACATGCCCAGTGACATTTCCCAAAAAACAGGCGTAATCATCATGACCTACGGATCGGCTACAACCGCTGAGCACGTCGATGGATATATGCATCACATATACAAAGACAAAGTACCTGACGGCCTCATCGAGGACTTCGCCTCCCGGTACCGACAAGTTGGCCACTCACCACTTATTGAAATTACCGAACAGCAGGCAGCGCTGTTAAGTAAATCGCTGAACGGAAATGGCGACGATTTTATCGTGAAGTCCGGAATGCTGCATTCCCATCCGTTTATTGAAGAAGCCGTGTCGGCGTGCCGCGAAGCAGGGGCTAAGAAAGTAGTCGGTGTTATCCTCTCTCCCCAGTTTTCGTCCTTCATTATGGAGGGGTATCGAACGGCGCTTAAGGCTGCAGCGTTAAAGGAAGGGTATGCGGAAGACGAGGTAGTTGTTGCGGAGCCATGGCCGTCCGAGCCGCACTTTATTGACCTCTTGGCACAGCGAGTAAACGTTGCATTAAATAAACTGCAGAAGAAGTACGATAATGTCCCAGTCGTATTCACGACTCATAGCCTACCAGAACGTGTCGTCGCTAAAGACCCTCAATACCTCAAACAGCTGCAGGCGACCGCCAAGGCAGTAGTCGCCAAACTAAACGACGCCAACCTTGAATGGTATAGAGGCTACCAGAGTGCCGGCCACACTCCCGAGCCTTGGCTAAAGCCTGACCTCGTTGACATACTTGCCGACTTACGAGATAAGCACGATAAAGCAGTACTAATCGTACCTATACAGTTCCTGGCCGACCACCTTGAGATCCTCTACGACCTCGATATTGCTGGTGGCGAACAGTGCAAAGAATATGGCATAAGCTATAACCGCATTGAACTACCGAATACTGATCCGCTCTTCATCAAGACACTCGCCTCAGTCGTAAAAGCAACGGCTTAGAGCGCATAAAACTGGCTTCAATCTCGGAGAGTACATACGGCCATCTGAAGCTGCCAGACGACTATTTAGAGCTACTGCGCGGCTTTCGCCATATGAGACGATAGATCGGGATTATCTTTGGAATATCCCGTAACCCAGGTATGAACGGCACTATCAAAAGCAGCATGGTAGCAAGACCCGTCAGATAAATCGCAATCAGGTCGACATTGGCGGAAGCACCAAAGCTCGGTATCTGGTACCAAAGTGTGTACAGCCATAGCCACGGCTGGCCCGGGAATGACCCGGTCTCATTCATGACACCCCATTGATCGCCGGTTAAATGCTCCGACTGTGCAATTGATGAAAAGTAGTTCCCATCTTCGATAAACAATAGTGGTTTCGTGTAATCGGAACCGTAGAATGGTCGTTGGGCAAGCAGGTCCGCGTCTATCGCGCCGCTCTGAGCCATAGACAGCTCTTCGTTGACCATGACCGGCACCGGCCCATCGTTCACTTTCGGCACCATGGGGGCGCCATTCTTAAACGTCACCTTTGTAACGGCTTTCGCGTACGCGTTTGCCCATGCCTGCTGTTGCGTCGGGGATGCCTGATCGTATTTTTTAAGCGCGTTCGCTAGTTGCACATTGCCCGGTACAAGAGTTGTGAGGGGAGACAGTACAAACGCCTGCGCCGCATCTATCCGCTGGTGTGCACCTGCGACTGCTTGTGGTGAGAATATGATGCGCTGTGCCGCACTAGAGTCGGATGTATACGGAGGCCCATATGTAGCAGTCTCACTCGTGCCATCCAGCTCACTCACAGTCGTCGCCATGAAATCTGCCGGGGCAAGCTTCGCCCAGGTTTGCACAGTCATGGGTGGATCATCTGGTGACGAGAGCAAACCGGAAAGTGTAATTACTAGTAGTAGGACGATAAGGGTGGCCAGTGTACCTTCTTTCAGGATGTCGTAACGCCTTGTTGTCCCCCTCCAGTCGGCTGCCTCGGCGGCTTTCATAGCGCGCTTTCGGTTTCGGCCGTGGGCTTTTTGGATCGGATGGGAAACACCCCTGATTCTCACAAGTACTATGTGCAACCCGATAAAGAGAACCAGAGCAATCGGAATCAGCACGATATGCCAAGTTAACATCTGGCCAAAATTCATAAGATTAAAGAATGACCCCAGCCCCGTGGCGTTAATCGCGTCCTTACCATTGGTCGCGATCCACTGCGAATCAAAGTTCTGCTGCGACAGATACCCAGTAAACGCTTCCAATATTGAGACAGCAAAGGCAATGACACCCGTCATCCACGTTAACGCCCTACGGCCACGCCACGCCGCCATCCAGAATTTACCCCAGAGGTGGATGACCATGAACGCCATGAACAACTCGACACTCCATAAGTGCATGCTGTTCATAAAGTGGCCGAGCGAGCTTTCATGCCACCAGTTGACGCCACCAATAGCGAGCACACAGCCAGAAGCAATTACCACGCCAAGTGCGGCAAGAGACGCCACGCCGAAGACATAGATCCATGACGCAACGTATGCTGGCTGTCGATCGGGGAGCAGTTTCTTTGCCGGTAAAATCCCTTGAAAGAAGTGCCTGACTTTGTACGTCCACATGCGTTGTGTCACGGCATCGGCAACCTCATGCGGCGGTGCCGTGTGCTCTTCTTTTTCACTCGGTAACTCTTCGCCCTTAGGGAACGGCAAGAGCAACGCCAGGCCGAAGATAAGTACCATGACGGCGATGATAATCAGATTAGCGATTGAAATCGTGAAGATCGACCAATGGAAGTAGTGCTGCGGGTGGTTTAGGTTTATGACCGATGAGAATGTTTGTATATTCATAGCTTTTAATTTACTGATTCTAAATATACCATAAGCGTGACTCCAGCCACAGTAACACGCTCGAATTACACCCCGAAATGAAACAACTTTCGTAAAGGGAACGCGGGCAGCGGAAAATAGGCTTAACACCAAATTCTGGTGTCTACTCTAATCTGTTTTTCTAGAGAAGAAACTCCAGAGGATCGTAATTATTCGTTGTTTTGAGGCTCCACGGTGGGGTATGAGCTTGTCTTTCCAGACGCCGAATCTTCCGTCTAATGGGCTCGTTGTGTTGGCTACTCGTATGCCACTTTCCTGTATGTAATCGGCTTGGTAGGTGAACAGATATGGTAGGTTGCGACACAAGGAAAAATAAGCTCTTCTGGTACGCTCATGGGCATATCTTTTGGTGACCGGATCACGCTCCTTGAGCCATGCCCCATGTTTCTTGTACCAACCAGCGAGTGCATCCTCAAACGTTAGTTCGTCTGTCCGAGCGAGCGTTAAGGCAAGCGCTCGTAACTCAATATTTTGCGTCAGTCGTGGCTTCTTGGTCAGACATTGAGTGATGGTCATAAGCTGGTGAAACTGGCAATGCTGGACCGGTATGCCTTTGCCCTCCAGCATAGTCCGTACGCCTCGTCTGCCGTCAATGGTGACCGCCAGGATACTGTAGCCCATTGCTTCAATCGTATCTGTTGCAACCTCATAATCTACGGTGCGTTCTGTCCCGTCTACCGTGGCGTAATACAGCACCGTATTCTCACCAAGCGTCGCCACTGCATATGGGTCAATAACAACCAGGAGGCCCCAGTCCCCAAAGTAGGTAACATCCATTATGACGGCTACGGTACGCGGTTTCTGGATGATGCGTGGCGGGCTGTAGCCATTGAGTTGAGCGCGGATGCAACCGGTACTTTTCCGGTATTCTTTAGCCAAGCTGTTCACGGTACGACCGTCAAAGGCATACTGGTGCCATAGGGTAGCTCGCTTACGGCCAGGGCGGCCTTTACTGCTCCATGACCGACGGCAGGTACGACAGACGTAGCGCTGTAGACCGTTCCTCACACCGTTTTTCTTTACGTTGGTACAATAGCAAGATGGACAGCTCTTTCGAGTCATCTTCGTTACTCCTTGTTTAGTTGGTACTTACAAGAATAACGAAAACAATGACAAAGAAATCTGTCCGTCTTAAAGCGCTAGCAGCAACCAGTTTTTGTTATTAAGCCGGAAAATACTACTATATTTTATCCGCCCCCACAAACCTGGCCATCTGCCAGGCCAACGATACTGATTCAATTCGTCGCATCGCTTCACGACTATCACTCTGCGAGAGGATGTTTAATGAGCCCTCTTACAGCATCTTGCGATCAAGTATAGCGAGCTTCCTGTGATGTCCCGACACGTAGATCACTTGTACGCCCATTCGCTGCAAACAGGCGAGTACTTCTGTAGCACCATCACGAAGATAATCTTTGTCATGTTCCCGGGGATCTATGGCGATGACTACTATCCGGACATTGCGCTCTTTGAGGAACGCTTTGTAAAAAGTCGTTTCATCGTAAAGTTTTGAGGTAAGCAGATCTGAAATGGGAGCAGGAGATCGGCTAAAAAAGTTTAGCTAACATTGCTTTCCCTCCGTGCTATCATCAAAGAGTTGGCGTACTTGCTCGATATTGCAAGCGATTTCCTGGTCAGATGTTTGGATTCTCACCCTGAATATTTCAAGTATTATGGTTAAATATATCAATGTCACAGCTAGAAGGCGCCGACGCCCGGCTATTAACATCTGAGTATTGGAGCGGATTTAATATTATTGATGACGGTATGTTCACAGATATCCAGAATTCACCGCCATATAGATCATTCACAAGAAAAGAACGACGATTTATCAGTGAAAGTTTAAAATACGCACTTGGGCAAGTAGTTATGGGCAACGTTACGGAGGTACAGTTCCCGGCGGGTACTGAGTTTGAGTCAGATCTTCCTGATGGAAGTGTCGTGGCAATGGAAGAAGAAACACTCATGCGCTATGAATATTCGGACCCTGGTAAGCTGATGATAGGCGATACTTCATCCCATCATGCCGATCCTCCTATAAACAGACCGTATGCCTCTTATTGGTTAAATAATCAAGGGGGGGAATGCGACGGAGAGACGAGAATTAGGTACCCCGAAAATGGAATCTTGTATAACCACGCATTGAAATGGGGTGTATTTATTACGAGTCATGGCACGCGCTATATTCAGCCAGTTGGCTTCAGCGACACTAAACTCGAGAAAGACGGGACTATAGATATTTACACACAATTTGAACCACGCCTAACGCTACCGCTTCCGATTGGATCTGTTGAGCCCGAACCGAGCTGTCGGATCGAATCGGTTAAGGTTGACACGCTGCATCGGGTAAACGGTATAGATATCGTTTACCCCGCTCTAGGCAGTAAGGTCAAGGGGCCAGAAAGGGCTCGACGTAAGGGAGTAAGATTGCCAATATTCAGCCCCCAGCCATTCTAAAC
Source organism: Candidatus Saccharimonadia bacterium (assembly GCA_963810525.1). GTDB lineage: Bacteria > Patescibacteriota > Saccharimonadia > Saccharimonadales > UBA4665 > JAICLK01. Next base: position 26,158 of record CAWENB010000002.1, on the reverse strand, counting down.
AATAATTTGACTGCTTTGATAACCATGCTATAGATGAGAGTTTAGGCACAACTTTATTCTTCAACTGGTTCAACGAAAATGTCATCACTCCGTCCCATTTACGAGCTACATCTATATAGTATTAAGCCCGAACTATTAGTGAAGTCCATGTGACAAAGAAGCACGCGAAAGGAGAAACACAATCCGCTACAGCATATTGGCAAGTGCTTTAAACTTAGAGTATCCTATTACTGATATTGCTGGTATTGTCAGTTAATGGGTTAAGGAGGTATATATGGAAAATTCACCTTTATATAACCCACAAATTAAATCAGGTATATACGAAACGCCCGACCGCTGGATGATTAATACTTGAGGCTTGGATACGAGGTAGTAGCATGAAAGCCCTAAAACTAACCATCAAAATCAACAAGCCCGCGAGGGAAATATTTGACTTCACACTCAATCCGAATAACACTCCAAAATGGATTGACTTTATAACCGTCGAGGAGACTAATGGGTGGCCTCCGAAGCTTGGCACGGTCTATCGCAATCGCAGCGGCGCTACCACCGAGTGGTCAGAATTCGAGTTAACTGAGTACGAGCCGGGCAAAAGCTTCACCTTAAGCAGAAAAGACGGTACGTACAACGTCCGTTATGTTCTTATACCTGTAACGCCCGACACAACTGAACTCGAATACAACGAGTGGACGGATCAAGGCGACCTGGCAGAGCCTTTTACGATGGAGCCACTGGAGAAACTGAAGCACTTGCTTGAGAAGGCGGAGTGAGCGAATCATGCAATTTGTTGTCGTTGGGATAGATGGAACCGATGATGCGGCGCCAGCCCGGCGGCGAGCAGTGCGCCAAGACCACATTGCGATGGGTGAAAAGCTGCTCGCATCACATAACCTCTGGTACGGTGCGGCATTACTTAACGACGATGGCTCAATGAAAGGTTCGCTATATGTTGTCAACTATTCGTCTGAGGAAGAACTGCACGAATGGTTGGATAAAGAGCCATACGTAATTGGAGACGTCTGGCGTGATATTACAATTCAAAAATCTAATACGCGCGAACCGTGGCAGTACAGCCATAACCAAGATTGGTTTGAGGAAAAGAATACATGAAGAGAATAGTCGTCACCCAACCAATGTACATGTCGCCAGATCACATGGAACGGTTAGACAAGCTCGGCAATGTCACCTATTACGAGGAGATAGCGATGACCCCCGAATAATGGCTGGCTCGCTGCCAAGGATATGACATCATTTGTACCAGTATCTTTGGCATTCGGGATAAGTGGGATGAGCTTCATGATGTATTTGTGTCACTGCCATTTGTGGGAGTCGGTTTCTTCGATCCGGTTACATTGAAGGCCAACAACGTAACCGTTGCCAATAGTCCCGGCTGCAATCGTCATGCGGTCGCTGAATGGATTATTGGCATGATGCTTATCATGTGGAGAAAGTTGGATACATTCCTCAATGTCAAAGAATTACCAGAAGGATCAACCACGCCAACTTTCGGTTTTGCCGGCAAGAACGTCACTATTCTTGGTAAAGGTAACATCGGCGGACGTGTTGGTACTATCTGTGAAGCACTGGAGATGCACGTTTCATACTTCCATAGGAATGATGACCTGAGAGCTCGGGTGAAGGAAGCGGACTTAGTTGTCGACACGCTGAGTACGAACCCGGAAACAGAAAAATTACTCAACAAAGAATTCTTCTCCTGATTAAAAGATGGCACGATGTTTATTACTATCGCCATTGATACGGTAGATATTTCAGCAATGATAACCGCCCTTGATAGCGGCAAGCTGTCCTGTTCCGCACATGACGCAATCAATATACAAGTCTATGACACGAGCCATCCGAACTACCAGTTGTTGGCGAGCCATCCAAAAGCGTATGCGACACCACACGTGGCGTTCAATACTGACGTGACCCGCCGCATTGCCAACGATATGATGATCGACAATGTCGAAGCATGGCTCAAAGGCAAGCCGAAGAATCTGATCAATTAGCCTATGGCAAGCATGGGTAGATGTTTTCGATTGCCAGATTTTATATCAAAAAATAGAGACACCTACACGTGCCTCTATTTTTCCTGTTTCTAATTATCTACTGTTTCTGCCAAACGCGGACGTAGTCTACTTTAACCTGATAGTTGGCGCCTGTTTTACAGCTACCGGAGCAGCCGAGCGTAAATATCAGGTAATGCGGAGAACCGGCGTCATCAGTTGCGTAAGACCTTACAAGGTTACCATCCCAGTATATATAATTAACACCGGATTCACGGTCAACCGCGTAGGTATGCCAACCGCCCGCCCAGGTACCGGGGATCGTACCTGAGTTGTTCGCTCCTTGGCTCGAGTGGTAATTAGAGGTTAACGTACCGAGACCCTCGGCGACGTCAATCTCTCCGTCAGTTGGCCAGCTTTGGCCGTCAGTCCAAAACGCTGGCCAGTTGTAAATCGTTGATCCGCTGCCCGGGAAATAGACGCGAGCTTCGGCAAAATAGCTATCACCGAATTGGAAGCCCCCACCATGTGTCTGCGACGGATCAGTATCGACGGTGGCGCCATTTTTATTAGAGCTCAGGGTAAGATTCAGGTCGCCGTTGGCAAGCGAGACATTACTTGCACTCGTCTTGACGTTATTCATCGTGCCGCCATTAAACCAGCTCGAGCTCCAATACGCAGGGTTCAACGACGTCTCATTAAACTCGTCATCAAATGCCGGTGATCCCCATCCGCTTGCTCCCGTGGAAGGGCCACCGATACAGTGAGCCTCGACGCCGTTTATAGCACAGCCGCCTCCTGACAAGGCTGGCGTCGTTACTGAAGCGGTATTGGATTGACCTGAAAGGTCGCCGGAAGTATTATATGCGATCACGTTATAGGTATAGGTGGTCGACGGACTGACCGTGTTGTCACTGTAGTTATTCGTTGTCGAGGATGCGATTTCAGAGCCGTTACGCAGTATCTGATATCCGGCAACGTTACCAGTGCTTGCAGTCCAACTGAGCGTAACTTGGCTTGATGAGTTTGCGGTTGCCGTCAAGTTGGTAGGCGTACTCGGGGGGTTGGTGTTGATTGCCGCCGGAACAATTTCAATGGCCGAGAAGTCCCAGCGATCAGTGGTCGGTGCGGTATCATTGGCCGTCACTACAGTACCGGCTGGCGCACCGGTCGGATTTACACTCTGTACCCAGTAGGTATCACCCGTTGGATTAAGATCTTGGTCGAATAACGTCTGACCGGGTCCTACGGTGCGACTGGTTGGGGTGTCCCAGTCGTCCCCGACCGCCCATACCCATGATCTCGCTTGCGTAGTCGTCAGATTTACGTTTGGTGCACCACCGGGCGCGCTGTTGCCCGCAACGGCACCGTTGACGCTAGTATTTGCGCCGCTGAACGCAACCACGTTAATTGATCCGACATATGATCCGGAACTGCGGGTCGCCTTGACCGTGACGTTGCTCAGCGGCTTCGACGCGACCGCTTGCCAGATTTCCGCAGTTCCCAGTTGCGCATTCGTTCGCTCGCGCAGGGTCCACGTCAGACCGCCTCCCGTTACCGACGAATACGATATTGCCCTGCCCGTCGAGGGCGCATCGGACGTCAAAAATGCTTCGACGAGATCATTACTTTGAGACGTGGACAACGCACCCGACGTAATACTTGTCGACGCGGTAGTTTGATGTGTGCTCACTGAATTATCAATTGCAAGACCTGACGCATAGGCTGTCGGCTTTAGTCCGGGCAATAGTGCGCCGGTAAAAATTAGAAAGCTGTATAGGATATACATCGCACTTCTATAGCGGTTTTTAAACATTGCTACCTTCCCTCTCGTTAGATTTCGTTACTTCTTGAGCTTGTCATACATTTGCATTCCCGGCAATCTATCAAACGTGCTACGCTCAGACATATCAGAAAAATACAACACCCCCGCTGATTAGTCGGCGTGCCCTACAGAAGTCCGCTACGAAGTTAGGAGGTATGCAGTGGGTGTAATACAGGTTTAATTCGATACTACTTCGTCAAGCTATTTAGTGTCTAAGTTGTCTCCCTTACTGGATAGCCTGCAATATTCGGCAGATTCAATAGTGCCCGAACTGCATTCGAAAAATAATAGCTATTATGCCACTATAGTTGTATAATATATTGTAATAAGACTTTGCTAAAGACGATGAAAACACTTCCTGACGCATTGCGTCCCCTTTTACTGCCATATGATCCGCATGTCGTCGGAGAACACTTCTTGGGCGAAGGTCAGCTCATTATACCAAGGGTGCGCTGCACCGAAGACCGGCCACAGATTGGCTACAGATATAGCGCTTTACCGGCAGGAAATGAAGGCCAAACCGCTCTAGTAATGATTCCTCCCAGGCCCGACCCTGAAGAGTTTTGGACACCTGAGGGTATGGCCGCAAATGCAACCCGCACCGGCCTTTCAGCTACGGGAGGTCTGTCGGGTCTTATCGTGGCACATACGGTGGCACATATAATGAAAGGACTCTCTGCAGAACAGCTACCCCCAACCCATTTTTTAGATGGTGTACTCGACACTTGTTATCCGGGACTTGGCGAGAATCACGCACATTGTCTCGGACGCGAAAAAGCTCCAAATGTTTTACGATTTGCCGTTGAGCATCCCGACGATACTCTTGGCGCTTCTCTTGATATTGCCCCTTGGGTCGACCAAGGTCAATTTGGCCGTTTTATCGACAGCGCGAGAGCCGTCACCGAGCATGGGAGTATTTTCCCAACGGCTGGCGAAGTGACAGCTACTCGGTTACGGCCACTTCGGGGTACACTAGAAAATCCAGATACGCCGCCGCCCCACGCGGCAGAGTTCATTGTAGCCATTGGCGGTACCGCTACTTCAGCCGTTCTGTGGGATACAGACGAAGCGTGGAAGTCGGATACTCCAGGTTATGCCCTAAACACCGGTGCACTGCCCACGATATTCGAACTTGTATCAAGCAAAATAGGCGGTGACCCGGATGCGCAAGTACCGGCAATGGTTTACTTCCAAGGCGCCGCAACGCACCTTCTCCCCCGTCCAGCCGGCGAGCCGCTTGACATTTATTACATCTGAAGTTGACTAAAGTATAATTTTTCGGGAATTACGTCAGGCGCAGATATGATTTCCGGCCATTATCTTATTGAATTCTAGGGGATTGAAGTAGCTCTAGAAAGCCACCGAACAGCTGCAATGTATGCATAGCCGAGCTTTCAATATTGACATTACCTTTTCGAATGCTTCCAATCATTACAGGAGTATTCGTAAATCGTCCCCCATGACCATCCATTCATGAACTTGACGTTACGGGCAATTGGCGGCTATCGTAACTATCCTTAAGAAGCAAGCAGTTCAAGCTCAGTAGAATGGTATCGGGCTAAGCTAACGTCAGCCGCATCAAAATCAAGTGCCTCAACCAGCGATGAAGCTAGCGTTAAACTAGAATCTGCAAGTGTTTCTCTACCTGCTTGACCAAGAGGATTTTCCGAATGATATAGTCTACGCCTGATTCCAAATACAGTTATCGGTAGCCGCAGATAGTCTGAGGTGCCAGCATCTAGTAATAACGACTGCTGGAGATTTGCGTCAGTCACTAGTAACTCATCTTGCGGGACAGTATTGTCGTATGGTTCTGCTATTGCACGTATTAGCCCTAATGCACCCAACAGATTCGTCCTATGACTATTGAGTCCTCCCGTTTCAGGAAGAGAGAAAAGACCTCTAGCGGCAACTCTTCTTATCGGGTGGCAAAATTCCATAGTATCAGTAATAACTTTGGCCGAAACTCTCTCAATGATAAACCCTTTGCTTCTCTGTATAGTTGCTAGGCCCATACCCTGCAACATAATCACCGCTTCGCGAACAGGAGTACGAGTACAGCCCATAATATCGGCCGCCGAATCAGTGCTGTGGAGGTATCCGATCGGCAGCTCGCCGCTCGCTGTTAATTCGATTAACTTTTCGGTAGCTTGTTCTTGTAAACTTGGATGGCGTAAAACTTGACTGGTCATGAAATTGCATTTTAGCATTTTTGATTGAACGTCGTTTAACAATAGGAGCCTAGCGCTTGATGCCATTGTAAAGGCGAGCAACCCTGTCCGTAAGAATGGACTATTACGCCAATATATGTTTCTATATATTTATGCCTTACTCCCCTGAAATGGCGAAGCACATGCTTACACCGCTTGCTCGGGCGGAGCCACTCTTCAATGCCGATGCTTTACAAATGGAGGCGGAATACGAAAACGGCCGCGCCCTAGGTGTCCCAGCCAAAGCTCTTTTTGGTGTCGAGCTTGATTATCATTTCGTGGATTTTGGAGCTGCCGGTGTGCCGCAAGTTGCTGAAAGTTACGGGCTGACCGACTCCGAGGTTAAGGATCGGCGGCGGTTTGCCGACTCCACCGTTCGTCAGGAGATTTATGAAGATATCGCCGCCATGGAACCGGGAGATGATCGAGATCGCGAGCGTCGTCAGGAATGGCTAGAACAGGTACCCCGCTTGTCAATGGATGAAATCATGACATATATAGGGTACAGCTTCCTTACAAAATTAGATTTAGGTGATTATCAGCCCGATATAGGTAGGGCGCTGGATCAAACGGAAGATAGTTGGGACATGACTCTAGAGCCAGCATTTGGTCAAGCATTGTACCAGACCGGAGGCTACTATGATAATCCAAACTGCTTTGAAAAGCGTACGCTTCCGGGCAGCTTGAACATAATGCTAGCAAGGGTCAACCGAGCTATAAATACCTTCCGCGCAATTGGGGAATATTTTGGCTACGATTACAGAAGCTACAGTTCACAAATGACCATGAGCGTGCATGTAGACCGAGGGAACGGCTATGAGCTCATGCACGATTTATTTAAGCCTGAAGGCCGCGAGATTGCTCGTCTTGTAGTCGGTGGAATGCTCGAAGCCATAGACGCGGCCACAATACTGCAGTCGCTGGCACGCATTGATCGCCTGCCTCCTGGCGCCGAAGCATTGAATTACACTGCAGGACTCACCCGAAACTCGACACTCAGAGTGTTGCCAAAGTGTTTTGAGTGGCGAATAGGTGAGGGTGAGAAGGAATCGCTTGCAGGCCAAGCCTTGACTCTAATGTCCGGCTTTAGCCATGGCTATCGACGCCCGAATGCAGACGCAGCCGTAGAGACAATACTATCGGAGCGACGATGGTACATGCCGGGTCTGAATTACGTTAAGGTCAGGGATCTCTATATATTACGAGCGTTGCAGAACGCCGACTTTGACGCTGGCGGCATACCACAACTTAAAGAGACCGATTCATTACTTACTGCTCCACGAGCCCTACACACAATAACCGCCTTATGCGGCATACCGCAATTGCCCGAAACCATTCCGCCAGATCCCTATGATGCCGGGCCTACACTGAACGGGCTATTGGCCACAATTCAGCGCAATTCGACAGATCGTCTCATCTGCGGCCCAAATAAATATGATGCTTGGCTTCACACCATAAGTCATCCTATATTACGCCGGCTAATTGACGAGGCGCCAGAAGGCGTTCGTCAAGCGGCGAATGTAACCGCACGCATAGGGCGCGTGAAAGAGATTGTAGCGCAGGAAGTGAGCGGTCAAACTTCTCCGCTCATGATTGGCAAGTCTACCCTACACGCCCTCATGGACCGTTTTGAGCGCGCAGGGTCTTTAGAGGGTTTCTCTACACAGACCAGACGAGACTTAGTGCAGCATTTGGAGCGACAAGGCTACGGGCAAAGAGTATCGCGTGCAATTATTTTTAGACGCGCAAGACGTAAGACGCACATTTAAGGTTAGTGTACAAGCGTCCAAGGACATTGACGTCCGATGAGCTCTAGTATATTCGTCATTTACAAGGCAGATGGCCGGTTACAATTTTAGACAACCGGTAATAACCCTGTTTCAATAGCTAAAAATGATATACCATACAGCCGTGTTGGCGAATCGTCATTTCAAATATTGTAGTGCTCGTAGGCCGCATTAATGGCGGCATGCCCAAAATATTCAAGATTTGTATTTCCGTTACCCGCATGTGCATTTGCCGCACATTTGAGCTTTGCATTAACGAATTCCGATACCGGAAGATGCGGATAAGCTGCTCTCATTGCGTCATGGAACTCTCCCAAGTCCGCGCGATATTTGCCATCACCATCTAACCGGATGGGCACATGTTTAATAGCTCCAAACCCAGTACTTATGTTGAATTCTTGCAGATGCAAACCGGCAAACATTGTCACGAGATAAAATAGATCGTGGGCCGCTTTTATTCGTTTTTCTTGTTCTGGCATTTGTAGGCGAACATATCCAACAAGTTCAGGGATGTGTTTCGACAGAGGCCTACTGCGCAATGCTTCTCGTAAATCAATTCCTTCATAGGGTATAGGATTCTTTTCTTTGGGACCCTGAGCATCCGGCTTGTTCGATCGTGCGAGCGTTACGGCTCGCAACCCCAGCATGGCGTATCGGGAGAAGGCAGCTTGCTACCAGGTGCCAAGCGTACCATCAGTGTAACAATACTCGACAGTCTGAGCCCCATTATCTAAGGTATCTTGTATATCCTTTTCTAACCACAACGAGCCACGCTGTCTGTATAAGACTACAGGAGAGTCGGGCTTTACTCTAAATCTCGAATAGTTTATATCAAAATCTTCGGTGCTTTCGACCAGGCATGCACGTTGCTCGCCGATAAAGAAGCCTGATATTAAATGCCGTTCACCCTTATTTAAATCAGCTTCGGACATTCTAGCGGGGTTTGCTCCGCTTGAAACAAGGTGCTCGATAAGCATGTCCTGTATAATCGTCTCATCGACTGCCAATTGGGGACCAACTTCACCCACTTGTAGCATAAGTTCGTCGCGAGCATTACGAAGCCCAATACTATGTGACATATACTTATTATAGCATTACTTTATTATTTTTCAAGTTTCTTACCTACAATCTACCTCTGCCTTTCAAGTCAAGATTGTACTTAAATCATTCTATATGCCCAGCATAAATTCGTATTTTAAATCAAAACGATATTCCCATTACCTAATCACGGCTACTTTTAGAACTAAGATATTTCCGCATATGGGTCGCGTTTTACGATTCAACTAAATTAGCCGTTAATCCAGTCGGGCACGTCAGAAAATCCTGGCCATACGTTCTAATACGCCTATTACGGCGGCAAAGTCCACTTCGCTTCCCTCAGCCATACCAACCGCTGCGATCTGTCTGCTGGCGGCAGTAATGGGCATCGGCGCAGCCACTGCTTGCGCCTGGTCAAGCATAAGACCGAAGTCTTTGTACATAAGCCTGAGCGCAAACGCTACTTGTGAGTAATCCGCGCTCTTAGCGAGCTCGAGCTTTAGTTTCTGGGACGGAGACACGACTGCTGTGGAGCTTAAAACTTCAATGATTTTATTTCTATCCAGCCCCGACCTTTCTCCGAGCACCATTGCTTCCGCTATTGCTTGCACACCAATGCCAAGCAACGCATTGATGCAAAGCTTCATTTTGAGCCCGTTGCCGTTCGGCCCCATATAATAGATTGATGATCCAAGTGGCTTTAAGTATGATTCATTCGCTTTGAAAATCTTTTCATCACCGCCAACTAATATGACCAACGACCGCTTTTCTACTTGCGGCGTGCTGCCTGACACGCCGACGTCCAGCATTTTGCCATTCATGTCAAGAACCGTCTGGGCAAGTTTTTCGGACATTGCCGGCGATATAGTGCTGAAATCGATTATAGTTTTGTTTTTTAAGTTTTGAGACGCCACTTGACCAATAACCTCTGCGTCGGCTTCATCGTCTGAAATTGAAAGAAATATAATATCGTTATCACGCACTAAGGTATCTATGGAATCCGCCACTTTCGCGTTTTTAGGTGCCCGGTCTTTGGATGCTGCGGGTGTCCTGTCCCAGACAGTCATGCTGCCATGGTCAGAATTCAAATTCGCAGCAAGTCGGCTTCCCATATTACCTAAGCCAATGAATCCCAACCTGTTTGCCATGACCACCACCTCGTATACCTGCCAATAAATCTAGCACAATCTCGAAGCCGTGGCTGTGAAAATTTTTGCCCTTATCGGGTAACTTAAGCTATTTCATTTATGATGTGCCTCGGAAGGAATCTGCCTTTGACTCACAAGCAGCGCTACAAGAACCAGGGCGGCCGCAATTGCGATCGGTATGACAATATTGTGATGAACCGCAAATATTCCACCGACAAACGCACCGATAAAAATAGTGAAGATAGCAATAAGGCGACGGATTACGCTTTTTTTGTTAAACGACTGGGTCGAATCAGCCACCAGACCTGTCAAAGACATTGTGAAAACGGTAGTCGTAAGATCCGGTACGGCTAACGCTCTGGCCGTAGTATTTTGTAGACCCATGGTGAGGCCTAACAGCGTAATTAGTATATACTCCTCGGCAGTCTTGAGTTGATTGCCCCAAATTATCGATAACGTGAGCGCAATGACAAGCGTAACACTCATATTCAAGACGGTACGATGGAGTAATGTGAAACGCTGCTTTCCATACCTGGCAACGTTTCTGCCGCCTATTCTTGCACCTGCCATAAAGCAGACGAGCGCAATAAGGCTGCCGACGAGTGAAATATTGGCTCCAGCCAAGGCAAAACCTATAAAGACGATGTTGCCGGTCATATTTGCGACAAATACATGCCCCAGCCTGATATAGGTCACACTGTCAACCAACCCGGCAACCAGTGTTAAGAGAATGAGCGAAACGGGTAGCCATTCGTTTGTTTCGCTAGGCCATAATTTGCGAATCAAATTCATCGCTCCACCCCCTATCTACTACCTAATTATACGACTAGTTTTCAATAATCTATGCTACGTATCTATTGTCGACTTCACAGTGTTTATGGGATCATCGACCCATATTAAATGTCCATAATCTTTCTTTTTAGCCAGCTGAATACATGCGCGTTACTTTCCAGACCGTCATAGTAAGGAAATGTAAATGATGCTTTCGCTCTGCAGCAGGTCAGTCATTTGGCCCGGCGTAATCAAGCCTGACAATTGCAGCGCCTAGTGCTGTTACCGTCACCAGATCTCGCGATTCAAGTTCTACTGCAACTACATCGCGATTTATATACGTTTGGCATGGCCCCAGATAGACATCCGTTGCTGGCGGCAACCCCTGTTCACGCTCGGTACATTCTGTCATCGAGGAACAACCGCGTAGCCCGGCTAGGGCACTCAAATACCGAGAACCAACAATGGCCAGGGTATAGGGTGGCACGACATTCCCCTCGTAAGCCCATGCCTCTAAACTCGGTACGACAGCCCTGGCAAGTTTCCTGGCCCCTACCACACCCGTACACAGCACAACTAGTGGATCGAATGCTTCTACACCGGCGTTCTGGACCGCCAGACTTAGGCGAGCTAGACGCAGCCAACCGAGGGTACCATATGCCCTTTGCGTGTTAATGGCCGATTCGGCGTCACCGGTTTTTAACATACGGGAATGTCTGCCCTTGGCTGAAAGTAGTTCTGTTATCAATTGAGTCATGAATATGGTTTTATAGCACATTTATTATGTAGATGGAAGAGCGGACAAGCATCCCGGCAAAGTTCTAGCCTCGATATCAATGGCCAGCCGTAAATTCTGAAAACGAATTTTTTGTTTTAGAGACCACGTTCATTACTGCCCGATACTAGGCAAGCAAAATCTCGGTTAAGGTTGTGCGACTAATCACACCGGTCGCCTAGCTCAATTCGGCTTGCAGTTTTTCTTCATCAAGAACCATGAATAAACGATCTTCCTGGGATAACAGGTGCTGCTCAAATAATGATTCGAGCGCCCTGCTGGCCGTTTCTCGCGACATGCTTATCGAATCCGCTATGTCTTGATGTGTGATTGGTACGGTTATCTTGATTATTCCATGAGATTTTTCACCAAAGCGCTCCGCTAAGTCTAACAGACATGAGATGATACGTTCACGCGGCGAACGATACCCTAAGTTCTGAATCCTCAGCGCATACACGGTAAAAGTATCAACAAGCTGTCTGAGAACTTGTTCGGTTAGCCAAGAGTTAAGCCCCATGGCAGTGCGTAGTTTATCCTTTGAAGTTCTAAGCACCGACACGGCGGACATTGCCTCGTAGTAGATACCTACTTTCTGCGGCCCGTCCAAGGCCCATGGCAACGGCATTATTTCATTGGCGCCGTGAATAAGGAGCAGATTCTGTTGTCCGAGTTGTGAAATTGAATAGGCTTTCACATAGCCCGACTGTATGAGATAAACACCCGAAGGTTCCTCATTGCCATGGACCAGAATCTCTCCCTTCGAAAAGTATTTTAGCGGGCCTTCCCTGAAGTGGGAGGTGATGCTGTCTTTGGCATTATTACTGAGTGTCATATTCCCCATGGCTTTAAGTATACGCGTGCCCCCCAGCCAATAATGTGATTTCAAGCACGGCGCGACGGCTGCAGCATTGCTATTATTGCGCCAGAGAAATAAGCGTCAGGGACGGCTCTAGGGGGGATAGGTATAGGGGGTATGTGATGTATAAGATATGGGACGGCGACAATATACTTGGGGGTGGACACCCGGTGACCCCCCTAATGCGAAAAATTGACCCGCTAGAAAGGCATGAAAATAACATATCGGCCCGACCCGGGCAGGAGAGCGGGCGCAGCAATCCCGACAACTTGTTCGACGACTTGAATAGTGAAGATCGCAAGTGGCTAAAAGTCGCCCGGGAACATCTTAAGAAGAGAGCCAATCTCAGGTGTTGCCCTAGGTATTACTAGTCATGCAGGAAGTACCACCACCCGGGCACCATATACGCATGTAATCTATATCCATTTGGGAATTATTTGGCGGGTTGGAGCCGCTCGCGATGGCATAATCAAATATTGGATACATTGGCGTAGATGGAATGCCGTTACCGGTAGTAGAAAGACTCTGCTGCTTACCATCGAAAAATACTTTAATACTACTGGAGGTCCAGAGCAGGCCGTATGTATGCCATTGAGTGAAGTCCGTGCCGGAACCGCCATAGGCCTCGCTGCAGGGCCAACCGGAAGCATTGACATTGGAACCCGAACTAGTCCCATGATTATTGAAAGTCGGCTCTGAATTACAGAAGTTAAACTCAAATATATCCAATTCCGGCGGCCAGCCAGAAGCGCTCGTAAGCCAGTACGCCGTCCACGCATCACTGGGATCAGGAACCTTTATGCGGGCTTCGAAATAGCCGTAGACAAAATTTTTACCGTGCTGCATTTCGGCTGCCCCACTTGTCCAAGAACTACCGGAGGACTTTGTGGCAGTCAGGGCCAGACTGCCGCCTGATTCGGTAACTTTGCTCGAATCAAATACCTCGCTCTCGGAGCTCGGATTATAGCCGGCGCAGGAACTGGTGCAGGTACCGCTGCCCAACCGACGTCCGGGAATCCAGTTGCTGGTATTAACTGATGATCCATTGAATTCATCATCAAACACCGGCTGCCCATAGCCGCTTGCTCCACCACCACTGGCGCCGCCATTCATACAGGGAGCGACAGTGCCGCTTACCGTACAACCGCCCGCGCTTGATGTCCCACCGGTTGAGCCTGATCCGCCGGAAGAACCACCGGATTTACCAGAACCGCTAGATGAACCAGATGAGCTAGTATAACTAGAATTGAACATTACGGCTCTGCCTCCTGATGCGGTGGCGTCAGATACGATAGAAGCTACGCCGCCTAATGAACCGCTTTCCGTTTCGGCAGCAACTGCATACGACGCGGCATAGATTGCCCGTAAGGTGATAAAACCAGCAACTGCGACCAACAAAATTACTAATATCCGGACCACCCGCTCATTCGATGAAACAACCCGGCCCAACTTTTTCCGGCTAAGATGACTCCTTAAGCGCATTATTAATTTATTTTACCATAAGCTATATCACAAATTGCGAGATACCTGACCCACATTTACTTTTTTACGCTCCGCCCCGGTAAAGTCACCGCCAGCGTCCTCATTATCAACGAAACTTTCTAGGTACTTATCCATCACCGTAAGAATGACCTTAGCTGTAGTAATACACCACCCGGGTAATTGTTGGCGTCACTCGTTTTTTATCAAAACCTGGCAGCCTTATGCGGGCTGCACCGCTGCCTGAAAAAGTTGCGATGCCTGAATGTTCATGTCCGGTTGGCTTTCCGAAATTGGGACCCACTCGCCGGTAGTGAGTACCGTTTGGAAGTGCGTCGAACCGTATGGAAAAGCTTGAGTTGAGTTTCGAAGATATGCCTCAATCGCAGTGATCGGGGTCGGCACAGCACCAGCCATAAAGGATACGGTACGGATCTTGCATTGATCATGTGCCGGGATTACTTGTACCGGAATAGCCGAGTCCTTCAATAGCCCCCTTATGCCAAGATTGATAATCGCTGCCAATCGGTGGTGTCCGTCGGCAACGCCTAAATCACCGTATGACAGGGCCACCTTTTCTCCTTCACCGGCAGACTCATACAGCTCATCGCTGCCGACTTGAAAGACGGAGATAGCTGGACCGCGATAGCCATGTTTTAGTATTGATGCCGCGATTTCTTCGGCCCAGCCCGGTTTACATTCTTCATGTATTCCGATCAACTTGTAGTCAACGTAAATAATCTTGGTGGAAATGGTCGCCAGCCTGCTGTGTCGGGCTGCTTTGATAGCATACGGAATCACGCTCTTATAGTACCATTTAAGACAAGTAAGCATGACCATATCGATAGCTTTCAGCCTGTCATTGCGTCTACCCCCTCCCACGTGTAATTTACATGCAATTCATTGACGCCACATAAGCCAATGCCTATAGTACAAGTATTATGACACTATTTACGGACAACGAAGACCTGACCGCCCGCGTTAAAAAAGAGATAGCCGAGATCCAATATGCCACCCTGGCGACGGTTTCGGACAGCGGCGAACCGTGGAATTCGCCGGTGTTTACCGCATTTGACGAACAGTATAATTTCTACTGGGGCTCGCCCGAGCATGCGACCCACTCAAGAAACATCGAAGCGAACGGAAAATTGGCTATTGTTATCTATGATTCGCGGACGAAACCCGGGACCGGTAAGGGTACGTACATCAAAGCCCGCGCGCATAGAATATCAGGTGAAGATGAAATGAAATTCGCCTACGACCTGCTGCTGAAACGGCGCGGCGCGGAAGCCGCATCGTACTGGAAATACAATGAGTTTCTGGCTCATCACGCGGTTCACTTCTACAAGGCCGAACCGTTAGAAATCTCAACCCACGGCGGCGAAATGGTTCATGGCATATATATTGACCGTCGACGCGTAGTACAACTCTAAGAACCGCCCGGCTAATTCATCAAGAGAAGTCGTCCTGAGCGCCATGGCTCTAAAGGCCGTGATAAGGTAGTTTTCACCGAAAAATGCTTCGATTCGCTCGTCGAGGTTACTCTGTAGCCGCAACTTCGAGATCAAGTTTCATCCCGGTATAGCCACATCTTGTCCTGAGCGTTAAATACATCCACGTATCATCGTCGTTCAGGTTATGGGCCTTCATCCAGCTCGCATTAAATATCGTATCGAGGTACTTTTCACCGGCATCCGCTAAGATCGCTACGGCCGTTTGGCCCGGATTATCAGAAAGATGCTTGAGCGCGGTGATGACTACGCCACCCGCCGTCCCGCCCACCATCAGTCCGAGCCTCTTGGCAAGAAAATTACATGCAGTGAATGCCGCAGCATCAGAGACTTGGGCCGGGACATCTATAAGCGATCGATCGAAATTCTTTGGAGGAGTACCACCTTCCGGCAAACCGGACCCAGACTGCCGATACCTGTGTCCTTCGTCAGAAAAGAACGTAGAGCCCTCCGGCTCAACGCCGATCACGCATACTTTCCGGTCCCTTCTTCTCAATGAGCGGGTAGTACCACACAGTGATCCACCGGTGCCGACGGCACCTATTAGCGTATCCATCTGCGGCACTTGCTCGAGCAGTTCCGCAGCCAGGCCCGAATACCCGGAAGCATTTGCCTCATTGTCGGCCTGGCATGTCCAGTACCCTCTTGGCGTATTGCGTGCGAGTTCGCGGGCCATTTCGCGACGGTGATCGATAGCCGGAACCCCGTGTTTTGTTTCTACCCGATGCACGATCCCCCCAAATGCTTTGATAGCGGCGATTTTTTCCGGAGAGCACAGGTCGTCGACGACGACCACGAACTTGTAGCCTTTTGCCGCAGCAACCATCGCCAAACTGTCCGCCGTATTGCCGGATGAAGATTCAATGATAGTTCCCCCGGGTAACAATTTTCCCGTACGCTCCGCTTCTTCCACCATACTGAGCGCCGACCGGTCCTTATAACTGAACGTCGGGTTAAACTTCTCCATTTTGAGGAATAGCTTGGAAGAGACGCTCGCAAGCGGATAAGGGAGTACAGGGGTCGAGCCGACCAGATCGGTCACGCTCTTCGCATGCTTCATGGCTGTCCACCCGCTGCGGTACCACTGACCAAATCAGCAGCACTAAAATGGAGATCATCAATGAACCGCCAGCCACCCGAAACCTGCAGCGCAGCTACCTTGTGGGGTATTGGTACTCGGTGAAAATCTGATTCCTTGGAGTCCATTTGATATCCGGCGGTATTGACATATACAAGTAAGTCTCCCTCACGAGGTCTCGTACTAAACGGAATGAAACGGCGGGCCAGGTAATCGCTTTCCAGACAGGTATTCGAGGCGACGGCAGCGGCAAACAGTTCGGGTTCCCGGGGTTCGCTCATTATGATAAAAGGATCGATGAAGAACTCACTATTACGCCAAAACTCTGCCAAGTTCCTGCTACTGCCGTCAACCATGACGAGCCAGCGCTCGCCAATCCGGCGAACGCCTTGGACCCGGAACACGCTTATGCCAGCTTGATCCAGCAGCGACCTCCCCGGTTCTATGTCTACGGTCAGCGGACGACCGATTGCCGCAGTCATATCGTCAATAGTGGTTTTTGACGTGCGAAGAATCGCTTCCAATTGCGCATAGCCACCCGGCTGGGTTGCGTACGGATATACAAATTGCGGCTTAATACCGCCCACAAATTCCCGTTCGGTGGCTCGCTCCATGTCCCAATGGTGGTGATCGGCGTACGTTGTTCTAAAGCCGCCACCAATATCTATGTGCGTCGGGCTCAATCCGGCCGTATATGCCCGCTTGATCGCCTGGCAGGCCGCGCCGATCATGCCCTCTCGTCTTGCCGAATTATATACAGAGACGTGGAATGAGAATCCTTCCAACAAAATACGGGACCTCTGGTGAATCAAGCGACTCAGCACCTCATCAATCTCCTGCTCGGCCATACCGAATCGAGAAGTCTCTGAATCGCTCAATCGCAGCAGCACACGCACTCGATGATCTACAGCCAGGCGTTCGGCAAGCTCGATGACGGATAACAGTTCATTCGGTTCGTCGATAGCTATTCTCGAATTATGCAGGATCGCCAGTGCCAGAAGGCCGGATGGCTTCGCGGGTCCGCTCACGCTGATGCTAGTCCCCTGGATACCGGCACTTAGTGCCGCCATGAACTCTTGTGCGCTTGACACATCAGCGCCGATCTTTGCAATTGGACAGGCAGCCAGGAACGCGTTGGCTTTATTAGCTTTAGCAGCAAAGAAAACGTCGCCACCACGAGCAGTGCTACCTTCCAAAATGCTACGAAACCGCTTGGCGGTATCCAACATTATCTGCGGCAAAATGAGATGGAGCGGTGATCCCGTTAGCCCAATCAGCTTATACAGCTCGATCGAATAGTTCCGTAACAGGCCGTGCACGGCAGGATGCACAATCGGTGGTAAGGCGTAATCTGTTGCCTGAGCTTTTTGTTCCAAACCCTTCGGCTCCAGGGATAATGTTATTGCTTAGTCGTATTTTACCATAGTGTTCGCCAGGCTCAGAGTAAACTGCTATTGTTTATACGTATGGAATTATCTGACTTTGGCACCAAGATGAGCGGTACAACCGGCATTAACCAGATACAGGATGATCTAGGCAAAGCCCTGGCCATCAAACAACCGCTTGCCATGTTCGGATCCGGCAACCCCGCCTATATACCTGCGGTGGCCGAAATCTTACGCAACACACTGGCTGGTCAAGTTGCCAAGCCGGAAATCGCCGACGCCATGCTTGGCAATTACGACGGGCCCCAGGGAAACATTGCCTTTATAAGCACCTTGCGGGATTTCATGAACCGTCACTACCACCTAGGGATTTCCAATGATAATATAGCGATCACGCCGGGCAGCCAGTCGGGCTATTTCATGCTGTTCAACATGCTGGCGAGTAAGCACGGGCACTCCCGCCAGAAGGTTTTGTTTCCAATGGTTCCCGAGTATGTCGGCTACCTGGACCAATCACTGGAAACGGGTGAGTTCATAGGTAAACGGCCGAAGATCAAGTTAATCGGAGAACATAAATTTGAATACGTCGTCGACCTGGACAACTTGTACCTGGCGGATGACATAGCTGCGATGTGCTTATCGAGGCCGACAAATCCGACAGGCAATGTCGTAACCGATGAAGAATTGCACCACCTTGGTCATCTGGCCGCCGAACATGATATCCCGCTCATAATCGATAACGCGTACGGAATCCCCTTCCCGGACATTATGGTACCGCAAGTGCATTTCCTATGGAACGATCACACAATTCATTCGCTTACATTATCTAAAATAGGGCTGCCCTCGATGCGCATCGGGATATTTATCGGCCCTGCCCCGCTCATGCAAGCCCTTTCCAGAATGAACGCCGTCGTTAATCTTGCCAGCCCGAGTATAGGTGAGTACCTCATGAAACCCCTGCTGGAACACGATGAGATCATTCGGATATGTGAACACTATATCAGGCCCCACTACCTAGAACGAAGCCGTAGGGCACTAGACCTGATTAATACGTATTTCCCTCCAGGCCTCCCGTGGCGGTTACATGAATATCAAGGCTCCTTTTTCATGTGGCTCTGGCTTGAAAGTGCCAAAAAGACAAGTCGAGAGGTCTACGAATACCTCAAGCAAAAAGATGTACTGGTCGGGGCCGGCGACTATTTCTTCCCGGGAGCTATTAGTAAGGATTGGCGCCACACGCATGAATGCATACGGCTGAATTTCGCCAGGCCAGACCTGGAGCTTGAACGCGGCATACCGGTTCTAGCTGATGCCGTAACCTGGGCATATAGTTAGTTGTTGGTCACCTCATCAACAACTAACACTTAAGGACGCTTTAGGCCGATGGCAACGGCAAGCTGCTGGGCTCCACTCGTTTATCAGCGCCCACGGTCCACTGTATCGGAAGCAGCTGGCTCCAATTCCCGGCCGTGTCCATAACACGTATTTGTACTCGGTATGAGCCCGTGGATAAATTTGGATTAATCGGAACGACTAAATTACCATTCATAAAATTAATAGGCGTTCCCCTGCCGACACCCGGGTCAGACTGACCGACGAAACACTCGCCACGAGCAATACCCAGGGTATGACCAGCCACCGGTATAAGTATTTCATTTAATCCTTCAGATCCCCACTGCGGCGCCCCAAAGACTGGCGACGTTGCAACTACCGGCTTCGTAACACTACCAGCCTGACTTCCTTCGGGCAATTTTATTCCCGTAGCTTCCTGAACTGCATGCACGCTTCCATCCTGTTGCGAAGCGGGACTAGGCGATCTTTGTTTGTTCGGACTGAAAAGCATGATGCTCATTAATATAACATCCTCTATAAGGTAAAAAGCCGGATAGGCGAAAGCCGTGAAGTGCCTGAAGTCGGCGACTGTTAACGTCGTGATTTCCGCAAGCACATAGAGAGCAAATGACACCCACGATTCCTCCTCAGGCTGCCGCCAACTGTGCACTATTGTCGGGATTGTTCCAATAGCGTCAGTCACGATAACCACCACTAATGCAGCTATGGGGGACTTCACCACAATAAGAACGGCCAGCCCAAGCATAGCAACCAGCAGGCATCCGATATCTAACTTTCCGAATGCGCGATCACCATACCTAATGCCAAGCAAGACCACGATGCCGTATTCAAAGGCAGTTGTCAGGGTAAAAATTGCGGCAGGGATCTGGTGGCTCGAGAATGCGGCAGCACTGCCTATACCAGCTAACACCGCCCAGACCAGCCATGTTGCGACCCGGGGTTTTTGCCGACCTTTGACAATGCCGATAATGTACGGCAATGTCGCAAGCAGGGCTAAAGCGTTGCTTGCAATGATTGCGACAGTCCTCATTGCGTGTGAATATCCGGCTCATTAAAGTGGCGAAGCATTACCGATATTATGGCACAGTAGCACGCCGTACGCGCCCACTTTGCTACGGCAACCGTAGCACTCGGCATACTCCTGATGCCTACTAGGGCCGCCTCAGAACTCGGACAAAGTAGCACTTTAAGAGGGTATTCCTCAAAATTGTTAATAGGGTACCTTGGCTGAGCTTAGGCTTGCACAGCTCGCAATTCTTCATCCTCAGCCATGATAAGCATTTATGCAACTAGGTTTTCTTTTAAAAATCTGGTTGCTTCTTCAAATGTTTGTTGTCTGGCTTTTGCACTGGAAACAGCATCCTTTTCGGGCCTTCTCCCATCGTTTATATATGTATGAGGCGTAGTTTCGTCTCCGACACTTAAAACTACACCACCTATACTAGCTACGGCTAATCTGTAACGTTCCTGGACTTTTACAGGAACGATCGATTCTCCACCGCTATAAATTAACATCATCGGTACGTGAGACCGTTCAATTCTTGCAAAATTTGAACTATTAAGAGCCGCATTATCACCACCTAGTTCTTTGATCTTAGCGCCCCACGCAGGTCCATAGCTCATTGTATATATCTTCCGGATAAGCAGCTGGTGCTCGAAGCACCAGAGCGCCTGGCTCAATATAATCTAGCGCGTGAACGGCTATATCCCCGCCCATACTGCCGCCAATGACTCCAAGTTTACTTTGACCCGGAAACTCGATTGCTCTGCCTAAAAACCTGTAGGCGTTTACTAAGTCCCCGGTACGGGTAGCCTGTGAATTAGCCGGTGACGTCGCAGCATCATAACCTTGACTATCGGTGCGCCAAGAACCGTCACTATCGCCAATTCCTCGTGCATTAAACGCTAAAGTAGCAAGTCCTTCTTGAGACATATAGTCTTGCCATTCTAAATAGGACGAATCGCAATGATCAAAGCCTCCACCAGTAACGCATACAATCCCGGCTACAGCTAGGCCGCTTTCGGGTATAGTTAGTCGACCACCCAGAACAACATCCTGTGATTCAAACTTCACCCTCTCTGTTATCATTTCATATTTTATATCACGATATGTATGATATAACAAATTTCTACTACGCCTTTTAATTATTAACCTAGTGATACTTTGAAAACTTTTACTAGATTTCTAGCGGCTCCGTTAGTTCAATAAAAATCCCCTTTGGTTCACGAATATAACACAGTTTATATGAATCTTCGCAGGTTTGTATTTCGTCGACCACTTCACTTCCTTTGTGTTTCAAAGTATCTACGATGCTTTAGACGTCATCGACTTGAAATGCGATATATCTTAGGCCCAAAAGCATTTGCCTCGGCAGGCCGAATAGCATCTTAATCTACTGTTTGATGAAATTTCACAAGTTCCAAATTCAATTGCCCATCTGGCTCCTGAAGCATAACAAGTTCATACCGTACATCGGTCAGTCCCATAATACGCTCCAACCGCTTACCCTGCATCGCCATTTCCACCAGTACCGTAAACCCAATGTTTTAGTCATTACATTTTTATGTCGTTCATCAAATGTCAACGATTCTTAAGGAATGCTAAATAGCAAGCCACATATACAAGTACAATTCCTACATTAACTATTAGACGTTCCCAGAAATGATGGCTGAAGAACAGTATATCCACAGTAACCACGGTAGCCACCATAGCTAGGATATAAATTACAGTTATTGCGTTATTACCCATTTTTTAATACTCCATTTCAGAATTATATGTCTAAGGCGGAATAGAACAAAAGTGCGAAAACCAAAGGCATAGTGTCTAGGGTCCAGGCGTTCAAATACTGATTAATGGAGAAACTACGTCTCCGCTATGGCAATCGACTCTTTCACCATTGGCTTTTTGCGGTGAGGGCTCGTCAATATGAGGGTTACCAGAATGAAGTTGGCTAGCGCAATATAGAAAGGATACGCAACGCCGGTAATCTTCCATGTCCCAGCAGCCAACACCGTCGCTAATCCCCCAAGACCAGATATTAAGTAAGTGCTCCAGGTTTCTTCATGCGGTTTAAGCCAGGCATGTTTATAGGCACTCGGGGTAGCGCCAAACGCATCAACTAGAACGCATATAGCGACCGCAATGGTTGGAGAGTGAAATACCAGGCCTAATACGAGACCAATCAGAGCACATAACTGACATACGGCATCATTTTTATTGTAGTCGAGTTCACTGTATTTCAATCCGAGCACCACGACAATCATGGTTTCAATGGTCGCGCAGAGCATTAATATTGCCGCAGGGACTTGGTGGGCTGCGAAGGAAGCCACACAAGCGACACCGGTCAAAAGTGACCATGTTACCCATGACATGAGTCGGGGCTTCGCCTTACCGCGCATTATCTCGATAATATAAGGGAGCGTGCTAGCAATCGTCAGAATGCTACTTATAATTATTAAGGCAATTTTCATAATGCTATTGTAGCAGCGAGTAAATGCCGCTACAACACATTAAAATATCAACTACTATGCTATATTTATACAGCGCGTTACATACGTTTATGCATAAGTTTTTTCAATATCGAGGGTTTATTATGTTAAGCTAGTGCCCTATTCATCTCTTTCCACGACTTAAATTTGGAACATATTTCTAAAGTTAAGTTAAATACAATATTTCAATAAGGTTCTTTATTATCTACTATGAGTATTTTAGCCTCCGCTCGGAAGTTGAATTATGGTACGCCATTTTTCTTTACACGAAAGGATTTACTTGAACAAAGTTATTTGTCTTTCAAACGCTTATTTGGCAACGACGCAGAAATCTGTTACGCGCTTAAGGCCAACTCAGAACCAGCTATTTTGACACACCTTAAAAGCCTTGGCTCAAGTTTTGAGGCTGCGTCGGCACACGAGATAAAACATCTGCTCGACCTTGGAGTTAACCCGAATAACATCATCTACGGAACATCGATTAAGCCGTCCGATCATATCAAACAAGCTTTTGCATCGGGGGTTGACCGATTTGCAGCTGATTCTAAGGAAGAAGTCGATAAAGTTGCTGCCTGTGCGCCCGGTGCTCGGGTGTACGTTCGAAGCATCGTGGATGACACGGATAGTGTATTTAAGATGTCCTATCGTTTTGGTGCCCACCCTAAAGATGTTAAAGATATTCTGATCCATGCGCTCAAAAAGGGGCTTAAACTGTACGGTATAAGTTTTTATGTAGGTTCTCAAGCAGCACATGCCAACAAATGGGGAAATGGCATCAAGACAGTGCAACCGATAATTGAAGACTTGGCCACAGATGGAATAACCTTGGAGATTCTAAATCTGGGCGGTGGAATTCCGGTACGTTATGACAACCACCCATTAGCGCCGCAACTTGATGATATTAGCAAAGACGTTCATCGGGCGCTCTCTGCACTGCCCTATAAGATGAAGCTTCTCTTGGAACCCGGAAGAGGTTTAGTGGCTAGCTCTACGGTCTTAGTGAGTTCCATCGTTGCTAAGAGTGATCGCCATCATCGTTCTTGGCTTTGTCTAGACGCCGGCATATATAATGCGTTATTTGAGGCTATGGTGCATCAAGGCGCAACCCGTTATACTGCCCACCCCTTCACTCCACCCCAGAAAGACGAACCCACTACGCTCTACACTATTACCGGCCCAACAGGTGACAGCTTAGATATCATCGCCGACGAAACGCGTCTTCCATCGTCCTTAAAGGTTGGAGATAAACTCATTTTTGAAAATGCCGGTGCTTATACATTAGCAATGGCAAGTCGTTTTAACGGCTTCCCGCCAGTTCCAGCATATTTCCACTAAGGCTAATCTCGAGGGATGATTTTAAGCGATGACTATTGCAGTCACTTGACCAAAAATTATTTACATGGAATACAAAATCATGCGAAAATTCTTGCTCGATAATTTATCAGACTATAAGCTTCATAGAGCATGTTAAACTTTAAAATGACCACCGAAGATTCATGAGAGCGGCGTTTATTATCCTGAGTAGTATCTTCACTATTGCGGCTACCATACCGTATATGATTGATGTTATTCGGGGTAGCGCTAAGCCACGCTTAGCATCGTGGTTCACTTGGACCGCAATACAGGCTATTGGCGCATTTGCCGCGTTCAATAACCACCAGATACCGGCAGCTATATATACTTTATTTTGCTCACTCGAATGCGGGGCGATTGTGGTGCTAGGAGCCAAGCATGGAGATCGCACGTTTGAGCGACTGGATTACTTCTGCTTTATGGGAACATTGATAGGTCTAGTTGCGCTCGTCTTTCTTAAGTCTCCTTCACTGGCGGTGCTCGTCTCAATAACGACTGACTTTCTAGGCGGCGTACTGACGATTAAACACGCCTGGTTTAAGCCTCAGGAAGAGACATATATTACATATGTGTTATTTGGTATAGGTAGTGCTTTGACTTTGCTAATTGCAAATTTCAAGGTAACCACTGCTATCGCCTATCCCCTTTACCTGTTGACATTCGATTTAATTGTTACCGTTCTTATTCTGGCGAGTCCGTATCGTAAATTAAGTGAAGTAACACAGACCATTACAGAAACCAACTAACTAACATAATAATTCCGGAAGCTTACGCCCAACCGAAGCATACGCGTTAAAGAAGACTTCTTCGGAAGTCTTTCTTGATATAAAATCAGATTGGCGCAGAGAGATAATAATGAAAGATTGAAGCAAATGTCCAATACCATCACAGAATTTCAAACACTACGCGAAGCCATGCGATTATCCGAAAGTAAATCAAACATTACATATACCTATTTCTCGGACGTAAGGTTAGTCAGACTTCAAAAGGGCTCTAAAACTCGTTTTATATTTGGGTATTGCTTTGATATTAATCTGGAAGCAGCAGCGGAGTTAGCAAACGATAAGTCAACCATGTATGAAGTAATGGTTGTTTCCGGTGTTGCTGCAGTTCCCCACCATCTTCTATCTAACGTAATGAAGCCGGCTGTTTCATTTTCTGATCTAATAAAACTGTTCGAAATACACGACAGTCTGGTCGTAAAGCCCAATAAAGGTAACAAAGGCGAGAAGATAGCAAAATTCGATAATCCGGAATCAGTTCTGAATTATATCGAAGATAATCCCAAAATATCTTGGAGTGCATCACCGTTTGTAGACATTGCGAGAGAAATTCGCATCGTCGTACTCAATGG
This sequence comes from Candidatus Saccharimonadia bacterium, assembly GCA_963810525.1. GTDB lineage: Bacteria > Patescibacteriota > Saccharimonadia > Saccharimonadales > UBA4665 > JAICLK01. The sequence continues at coordinate 740 of CAWENB010000002.1, read as the reverse complement.
CAAAGCCAGATTAGCTTGTGAGAAAATTAAACCTAAAATGATTAATGGTTTGAAAATGTATAATCTAACCCTTGGCGCTACCGCTAAGAGTCTAGAACTATCAGATATCGAAGATGACATCATAAAACTAGCAGAACAATCTATGAAGGCCATAGGATTAAATATGGGTGCGGTCGACATAGTCCTGAACCATGACGGCAATCCGTATATTCTAGAGATAAACGACGGCTTCTCACTGGAACGCTTTGCATTAAGCTCAAATGAAGCCCGCATAGCAGTTGTAAATTTTTATGAGCAAGCAATAGCGGAAATATTTAAAGACTGATTGTGCCTTGCAATCACAGCGGTTATTTTATATACAAGATGAATCAGGAAGGTATTTAACTAATCGAATTACGAAACTCGACGGCGCCTGTTGGTGCCACCACGCGTGAACAAGTCCGAAACGGCTCTATGAGCAAAAAGACTAATTCGACCGAGTACCGTACCGGCACGCCGCCTCTGACTTTCCTCGCGTCGTTGATCCCTCTCGGTCTCAATTCCTTGCATGAAAGTTTCGGTTGCCGCCCTCGACTTCTCAAGAAGTTGCTCTTGTCGTTTCGCTAGATCGGCAAGCGTATCTTCATCAAGCCGACAGCCGACAAGCAGGTGTGGAAGATCGCCGGATTCCCTGAGCTCGCTATTCGGGACTGGTAGTTTGCCCGCCGCTATCAACTCGCTCCGAGTAGTGTTATAGCTTT
>CAWENB010000001.1:0-140238 GCA_963810525.1 Candidatus Saccharimonadia bacterium | reverse complement strand
CCGAATTCGCGGTGTCCGTCTGGAATAAAGTTACCGCCAACTTATTTTTCAACTCGTAACGTAGGGCGGCGGCAGATCACGTCTTAGTTACTACGGTTCAGTGTGACCGGCGTCTTTGGGACGCGAGAATGAAAATCAGGGAGCTAACCAAAATTGTCTCGTACACCCGACACAAAGACCGGCTACGGCTCTTGCGACCACATCTCGCATTGCATCGTTACAACCCTTCCCTGTCACTACTGTAACGTACTGCATTCCACACAATGCGATAATATTGTATGCATTCTGCGTTATCTGCATAGTGCCCAAACATAAAGTCCTGACGATTTTGCCTCGTCGTTTTACAATTAGATGATTACTGTTGATCCGTTATAATAAATCGTCCACACAGGCAAACACCATACGTCTTAAGCTACTTTTTCTATTAGATATTCAGACCGACCGGAAATTAGAGATCTTCCATGCTCGCTATCTGAAAGCCACTCCACATGCTAATGCTTAGACCGTTGCCGGAATCTGGTGCTGGTCATGTGACTAGTATTGTCGTCTTGAATCTTCTAGGGCAAACCACTTTTGAATTATACTTACGTATAATGCTAGCGTAACCGTAAGGAATGTCTTGCACAATAACGACTTACCCCCCATGCCTGATCCGGCCTGGAATAATACCGATACGCCTTTATTGGATCGCTGTATTCACCAACTTTTTGAATCCCAGGTTTCTAAATCGCCGGATGCCGTCGCGCTCATTGATGACCGACGGCATTTTTCCTATCACGAAATAAACGACTATACTAACCGCCTTGCCCGCCATCTTCGTCAGCAAGGGGTAACTAAGGAATCGATTGTCGGCTGTTATATCGCGGACCCCACTCAAACTATTCTATGCATGCTGGCAATTTGGAAAGCCGGCGGTACCTACTTACTCTTCGATGCCCATACTCCCATTGACCGGTTCGCGTATATAGTATCGGATGCTCATCCCGTTCTGTTACTCTACGACACTAGCACCCCGCCGGCGGCAATCGCCAATCGGGTCCCCAGTATGGGCGTACGCCGGATCAGTGAGCAGCTGTTTGCACTTGACGGCAGCAATCTAAACTCCATCACCACACCCGAGGACGCTGCATATATAGCCTATACGTCTGGATCGACCGGTCGTCCCAAGGGCGTCATCATAACACACCGTTCCACGGTTAATCATGCAACAGTCTTTAGCACCATGATCGAACTGAAACCATCCGATCGTATCACACTCATGGCACCTATAAGTTTCGATATGACCATCGAAGAAACCATTCCGCCGCTCGTGTCTGGCTGCACGCTCGTATATAACGGCTCACGATTTATTACGATGGAAGATTTTACCGTGTGTATAACGAAATTCGGCTACACCATATTGAATATTCCCGCACCGCTCTGGAGCGACTGGACGGAATATTTGCATGCCAATGCCTTGCCGATACCGTCGAGTCTCAGACTTGTCATCGCCGGGAGTGAAGAGGTTCTAACTAAGACGCTCAACCAATGGAAAACGCTCCAAGGAGCTACAAAAGTACGCCTACTGGCAGCTTACGGAACGACCGAGACTACCATTACATCTACGGTATATACGACTGCGTTGACCGACGACCTAAGTAATGAACCGCTCCTGCCGATCGGTAAGCCAATCGCCAATACTTACGCCTATATTCTCGACGAGCAATTACAGCAGGTTCCAGTTGGCCAACCCGGTGAACTGTACATCGGCGGTGTCGGGCTAGCCCGCGGTTATCTCCATCTCGACAAATTAACCGAGGAACACTTCATTACCAATCCATTTAAACCCGGTCCCCGCGAGCGGTTGTATAGAACCGGCGACCGGGCCAAGTACCGGCCTGACGGTAACATCATCTGGATTGAACGCACTGACTCGCAAATTAAACTGCATGGTATGCGGATTGAGCCGGCCGAGATTGAAGCGGTTTTGGACAGCTCGCCCGAAGTCAAAAAGTCGGTGGTTGTCCAGTTACGTTCCGATGACCGGAAAAGCGATAGACAACTGGTAGCCTTTATTGTTACTGAACCAGGTCAGACCGTGCATGAAGCTAGCATCCGTCAACTGGTCTTCCGCCATCTGCCTACCCTCATGGCCCCTCAAAAATATATTATGCTTGGCGACCTACCGCTTAATCAAAACGGCAAAATCGACCGAAAAGCACTAGAACACTCTCCAATGAATGCTAGCTAGTCGCCTACGGTCACAATACAACCTTCAAACGCCCAGCCCATGAGATCAGACCATACTTATGGATTTTGTGGGTACTGCTCATTTGCACGCCTACGGTCTTCATCATATATCGCGGCTTCCCCGGCTGCTAGGTTTAACTCCCATGTCTGAGCGGTTCATTTACTAGGATTAGAATTCTCATAATTCATACTATGCTATATAACTTCTTATGCTATTTTTGTCAATTTTTCCAGGCGTTAATTGAAAGAACTTGGACCATAAAGACAGGGTAGTTATAAAACAAAGGTTCCAAAATAATAAATTTTGGAACCTTTCGTATCAGTTGCAAATGTTGGCGCACCAGAGCGACATTAAATAGCACCATTTTGTACCCAGCATAGTTGCCATACACGATAAGCTCTTACGAATGGGCTTTGTTAATTTTAATGGAGAAATAAATATTCTAGAGCAGGAGCATAAATAAAAATATGCGTAGCTTGTATATACCATAATAACGTTGTCTGAGAATGTCAGCTATTCGCGAGCCTGTATGCCAAGTACCGCACCCATGACAGCATCATTTTCGTACATCCCTCCACGGAGATGTTGGGCACTTTCAAACTGACCCACAAGCTCTCTATCGGCAAACCAAGTAGTAGTGATCGGCCATACTCGGTCACGAGGTACCCCTTCACCTTCATCGCGTCGTGGGTCTTCGCTAAAACCTTCTACATCGGTCACTATATAACCTAGAAGTGGCGCATCGTCTGGTATGGCTGAACTATTTATAAAACTAGCGGGATAGACTCTTACACCCCATTGCCCACCAGTTCGCAATGCTGTAATAGCTATCCGACCAGCTGCGCGGACAACACCGGCCTGCAGTACTTCTTCCTCGTAATATAGTCCTGGTCTGTCTAAAGGTTCCGGAATCGTATCTGGAGTAGTCATATATATTAACTATAGCATATTAGTCTAATATAGCAACTCCAACTATCTCGTAGGTTCAGAAAAAAATCTCAAAACACCGGCTTAAGAGGACTTGAATTCATGAATACAGAGATTTGAAACAAATGTTCCACGAGTATAAACCATGGAGCCTTTCGTATCAGTTGCAAATTTTGGTGCAGCATAAAGGACGCTAATAGAACTTTATTCGGTCTTGAAGATGTTGATCTCATAGACACTTATACTGCAATGGACGAGGAGGAAGACGATGAATAATCTGCTTTCCTCTCGCTTATATGATAACAGAAACTTCTATAAAGCGTTTGAAAAAGTCTTAAAAAGTGCTCAACGTAGTGTATTAATTGAGAGTCCGTTCATGACCACAAGGCGTATGAATGATTTACTGCCGATACTCAGTAATCTACGACAGCGTGGCATACATATAGTTGTCACTACGCGTAGTCCAGTTGAGCATGACTATGAATATGCCCAACAAGCAACCATTTCAATACAAGCGATGCAAGAGATGGACATTCTTGTACTTTATACTGGCAAACTTCACCGTAAGCTAGCGATTATTGACGGTGAGACGTTTTGGGAAGGCAGCTTGAATATATTGTCATAAAATGATAGCAGCGAGATCATGCGGAGAACAGTATCCAAACGTCTAGCCAGACAGATGATAAGGTTTATTGAGCTGGATCAATACTTCTTTTAACTTCCTTAACTCACATGGGTAAGGTCAATGTGCGTTAAATTACATACCGCAGCAATTTTTACGCATATGCTTACTGCTAGGGAGCTTCTATCACACTGGAGGGGGGTAATATGGCAGATACTTCGACTTCGAAAGTCAATCCGTTGCGCAAAAAGAGCTACATGATTTTGTTGATAATTTCAGCAATTGTCGGTCTGCTGGTATCCGGAATAGCTTATTACTTCCTTTTATTAGTTGCTGATCTCCAGAAGTGGATATTCACGGATGCTCCCCAGCGCTTTACTTCTCATAACTTGGCAATTTGGTGGCCCATAATTCCGCTGGCAGTGGCTGGCTTGCTAGTGGGACTCATCATAAAATATTTACCAGGAACCGGCGGCGAAGTGCCAATTGAGGGTTTTAATGTTAGCGCAGGCACACCGACGCCAAAGCTATTGCCAGGTATAGCCTTAGCGGCAGTAGTAAGTATCGGCCTCGGCACTGTTGTTGGTCCTGAAGCTCCATTAATTGCGCTTGGTGGTGGGGTAGCTTTAATGGCTGTCAAATTAGCTAAGCGTGATATTCCAAATAGAGTCGGCGCGATTATCGCTGCTGCTGGTAGCTTTGCAGCCGTCAGCGCATTATTCGGAAACCCACTTATTGGTGCTTTTCTGATGCTGGAGGTATGTGGCCTAAGCGGTGCGACACTGGAACTAGTGTTAGTTCCCGGTTTGCTAGCATCTGGGATAGGTTACCTGGTATTTACGGGTTTGGGATCTTTTACTGGTCACGGAACATTATCTTTGTCTATCCCCAATCTTCCTACTGTGGGTCGTGAAGATTCAAAAGAGATTATGTGGGCAATAATTATAGGGTTGATTGCACCGCTACTCGTACTAGCTATAAGAAGCATAGCTACCTACATCAGGCCTCACGTGAATCGGCATGTACTGTCAGCAACGCTTATTGTTGCCCTACTAGTTGCCCTAATCGCAATTTCTTTCACGCATATAACAGGGCATAGCTATTCATACATATTATTTTCGGGTCAGGATCAGCTTGGTCCGTTAATTCTTGGCAGTGCTGGGTTCTCAGTCGGAGCATTACTATTAATTATTCTTTTCAAAGGATTAGCTTACGGAGTGTCGCTCAGTACGTTTCGTGGCGGGCCAACTTTTCCGGCAATGTTTCTCGGAGCTGTTTTAGGAGTATTGTTGTCTCATTTTGGCGGTCTACCTACGATAGCCGGAGTTGCCATTGGAATCGGCGCGATGACCGTTTCAATGCTTAACTTGCCATTCGTTTCAGTATTATTGGCAGCGATCATATTAGGCAAGGACGGTATCACTGACTTACCTATCATTATTATAGCCGTAGTAGTTTCGTTCGCATTATCTGCATGGACTCGACCGCTTGTGAATAAAATAGGGGAATCTGTTAATCCGACAGTACCTGTTAATGCGAAACAGGCCGACGTTCAACCCTAAATTATTTCTATATGTAATCAGTTACGTCTAACACAAAAGTTCTATTATATGACCATTGCTACGCAAAGAGGACATGAATTTTATTCTGGCAATATAAAAACCACGACCTCTGTCGTGGTTTGGTTAAAATAGTTAATTTCAATTTAGTGCAGCATAAAGGACGATTATCGAACTTTAGCTAGTCTTGAAGATGTTAATGTTGTAGATATCTACACACATATTGATGAAGAGGAAAACGATGAATAGTCTGCTTTTCTCTCGATCCGACTGCATTCGGTCTATACGGTATAAGTAATTTACCGATAAAATATAATCAGGTAATGAATGATGGTAGAGAAGAAGGTTCGAAAGATCATTCACGTTGACATGGACGCGTTCTATGCTTCCGTGGAGCAGCGTGACAACCCCACATTGAAGGGTAAGCCGATAGCCGTAGGCTATGATGGAAAACGGGGTGTCGTAGCAACGGCGAGCTATGAAGCTCGCAAGCATGGTATTCACTCCGCTATGCCAACCAGCATTGCCAAACGACTTTATCCTGACCTAATATTTATTACGCCCCGGTTCGATGTCTACCGCTCAGTGTCTAATCAAATCCATACCATTTTCGCTGAATATACAGACCTCATTGAACCCGTTGCACTTGATGAGGCGTATCTAGATGTCACTGAGAACAAACTACATATACCGTCTGCTTGGACGATTGCGCAGCGCATAAGAGATAAAATATTTGTTACTACGGGCTTGACAGCCTCAGCGGGTGTCTCCTATAACAAATTCCTTGCCAAGTCTGCCTCTGACATGCGTAAACCGAATGGGCAATATCTCATTACACCAGACATGAGTGAAGCTTTTATTGGGAAATTACCGATTGCCAAGTTTCACGGCATCGGCCCCGCCACGACAGAGAAAATGCGTCAATTAGGCATAGAAACTGGCGCTGCCCTGAGAAAGTGGACCGGCGAAGACTTACAAAGCAGGTTTGGCAAACTGGGCTTGTGGTATTACCAGGTTGCCCATGGCGAAGATGATCGGCTTGTGCGTGCCGATCGTGAACGGAAGTCTTTTAGCGCGGAAACTACTTTTCTTGACGATATTTCTGATAAAGCCCAGGTCGAATATAGCGTCAGATCACTCGTTAATGAGGTGTGGGATTGGATGGACAAAGATAAAATATTTGGTCGAACCGTTACGCTTAAGGTCAAGTGGGCTGATTTTGAACAGTCTACGCGGAGCAGAACCGAAAAAGCGCCACATGCAAGTCTTGAAGACTTCCAGAATACGGCATTAGTATTGACTGATTCTATATTTCCGATCGATCGAAAAGTTCGCCTATTAGGCGTAGGCGTATCAAATTTCAATGTCGCACAAACAGATGGTTCCCACCAGCTAGACCTAGGTATATAAAAACTGAATAATCTCTGATTTCAAACCGAAACGCCATTTTAATGAGTTCGACACTGTCGTTTGAAGCCTGAGGAGACTCTAGCTTGCGGTTACATTGCTTTCCCTAAGCAGGAGGTAGGTATCTATTCACAACCCCGAGTAACTCACCTCGTCAATGAATTACTTCCTAGCGCGCCACGACGAGCCCTGCTATCTTTGGTACCATGAAGCAACTGCTTGACCAGGAAGTACAACGCCGTCTCACCCGGCTCCGCAATATGGAGCGGTTGCATGACCGTGACCAGCACACCAAGGCACGGCTGCGCGCTGACAACAAGTACCTGAAGCAGCTCCTCGGTGAACGTGATGCCCGTATCACCGAGCTCGAACAGCAAGTCGCCAACAAAGAACTGGAGCGCAAAACACTGGCCAGCTATCTGTATAAAGCCGGCAAGGATAAAGCCTTGGCGGCTAAAGTAGCCAAACCGAAAGGGAAACAGCCGGGAGCACCTGCTTTTCACCGGCCGGCACCCGACCCGGCTACGGTCACGGAGCGCATTATCTTCAGCCTGAAACGTTGCCCCATGTGTAACGGTCTGGTCGGCGAGCCAGTCGACCAAGTCGAAAAGTACGAAGAAGACATCGACCTGGCGCCCCGCCTCCTCGTGAAACACTACACGGTCACCCGGCACTGGTGCCCCTCCTGTGAAACGTTCGTGAAATCGTTGCAGATACCGTACACCGAGCGGATCGGCACCAACGTACTGGCCTACGTACTGTACGCCCGCTACCGCTTACGACTGCCGGTAAACAAGATCCGCGAGAGCCTGTTCGATCTGCACAACTTTGCAATCTCCGAAGGTGAGGTCATTGCGCAGCTGGACAAGGCCAAAGATCTGTTCGGAAAAGACTACGAGGCTATTTGTGAGCTCATTAAAACCGCCCGTGCCGTCTATGCGGACGAAACCGGTTGGCGGATGGACGGCGAGAACTGGTACCTGTGGGCATTCGTGACCGAACAGGGTGTCCGTTACAGCCTGGAGAACACGAGGGGCAGCGGCGTGGCCAAGCAGGATCGGGTCATTATCTCCGACGGCTATGCCGCCTACGGCAGCCTGCCCGGTGACAACCAGCAGTGCTGGGTACATCTCTTGCGTCGGGCCAAAGACGCCAGTCCGACGTTATACCAACACCTTGTCGGGCTGTACGAACGTCTGGGGTCCGAGCTTACCAAGCCCGTCTCTGAGCGCGATCCGCCGTGGTTCGCGGCCGAACTGGAGAAACGAGCCAGCCAAGCGTATCCCGAACCGACAGCCGAACGAGTTCAGAACTGGATCGCCAAGCACGGCGTACAACTCCTGGCGTGCTTGCAGTACGACGGCATATTGCCGGAAAACAACACGGCCGAACGAGCTATCCGGCCGCATGTTATTATGCGTAAGATCTTTGGCGGTAACCGTAGCCCCAAGGGAGCCGAGACCCATGCCGTCAATACCTCAGTGATTGCGACTGAGATGCAGCGTCATCCGGAAACGTCATTCTTTGATGTCATGCTGCCGATGCTCAGGCAGCGTCGCTCAGGGTTGTGAGTAGATACGGAGGTAGATATTGCTTAATATATGTAATCTTTGTATAATATAGTTGTGGCAGTGGCACGACCAGTCCTTGCAGAAATCGGTGAACGTTTTCGGGTTAACCCCGAAAACGCAGATCTTCATGCTGTTGAAATTAATAGTAATCCCGATGGCTACGAAATAACTGCGAGACAGCACGCTATCGCGTTTAAGACGGGTCGCTTCATTGTTAAGTTACGTGTACCCGGCGGCATGTTCTCGCGGCAATTCCCTGAGCGAGTAGAAATTGGTTGTGCGCCAGTTTATCGTATTCGGTTACGGATTGACGAACCTGCAGCTGATTACCAGGGCGGGTTTGTGAGTGCAACAAGCCTCTCCGGCATGCCCTCCGAAGAGCAGTTAGTCCTACCGGATGATGATGGCTATGAATTATTTAGTCAACTCCACCTAGAAGTTGCCGCACTACATGGACCAGTAGTTGAAGCGATGCGATTTGTTGCACCTAATATATCCGAACCCACGGTGGTCAAATATGTAAGTGAGACAGCGTCAGGCATCGGTTATGATTATGGGCTTAATAACAAAAACTGGTTGCTGCTAGCGCTTTAAGACGGACAGATTTCTTTGTCATTGTTTTCGTTATTCTTGTAAGTACCAACTAAACAAGGAGTAACGAAGATGACTCGAAAGAGCTGTCCGTCTTGCTATTGTACCAACGTAAAGAAAAACGGTGTGAGGAACGGTCTACAGCGCTACGTCTGTCGTACCTGCCGTCGGTCATGGAGCAGTAAAGGCCGCCCTGGCCGTAAGCGAGCTACCCTATGGCACCAGTATGCCTTTGACGGTCGTACCGTGAACAGCTTGGCTAAAGAATACCGGAAAAGTACCGGTTGCATCCGCGCTCAACTCAATGGCTACAGCCCGCCACGCATCATCCAGAAACCGCGTACCGTAGCCGTCATAATGGATGTTACCTACTTTGGGGACTGGGGCCTCCTGGTTGTTATTGACCCATATGCAGTGGCGACGCTTGGTGAGAATACGGTGCTGTATTACGCCACGGTAGACGGGACAGAACGCACCGTAGATTATGAGGTTGCAACAGATACGATTGAAGCAATGGGCTACAGTATCCTGGCGGTCACCATTGACGGCAGACGAGGCGTACGGACTATGCTGGAGGGCAAAGGCATACCGGTCCAGCATTGCCAGTTTCACCAGCTTATGACCATCACTCAATGTCTGACCAAGAAGCCACGACTGACGCAAAATATTGAGTTACGAGCGCTTGCCTTAACGCTCGCTCGGACAGACGAACTAACGTTTGAGGATGCACTCGCTGGTTGGTACAAGAAACATGGGGCATGGCTCAAGGAGCGTGATCCGGTCACCAAAAGATATGCCCATGAGCGTACCAGAAGAGCTTATTTTTCCTTGTGTCGCAACCTACCATATCTGTTCACCTACCAAGCCGATTACATACAGGAAAGTGGCATACGAGTAGCCAACACAACGAGCCCATTAGACGGAAGATTCGGCGTCTGGAAAGACAAGCTCATACCCCACCGTGGAGCCTCAAAACAACGAATAATTACGATCCTCTGGAGTTTCTTCTCTAGAAAAACAGATTAGAGTAGACACCAGAATTTGGTGTTAAGCCTGATTATGATAACGGTGAAAAATATGTCAGTCGGCAATCACGACTTTATGTTGTTGGTGAAAGGCGTGATCTGACAGAAGTATCGCTTGACGGGAGTTTTAGTGCACCCTTTGCGACCTCGCACGATGATTTTGAAAGCATGCGAGACCCAATGGTATATCGTTCCGGCACAGTTGCTTCATCTAGCGAACAGGGGTTAATTAATTTGTCTGATGAAGCGTTAATGGTATTTGCCGGACTACATGCGACTATAAAGCAGCTCTATGCCTAGTGTCTGTACAATATGATACGAAAATGCTAATGCTTGGCCGGGGATGACGGATTCGAAAAATCATGGTTACCTCTGTCACGCATCGTTGCTGAGCCAAAAAGGACTTGAACTTTATGACATAAAACAAAAACCGTGATCTCTGCCACGGTTTGGTTGAAATAGTTGATTTCAATTTGGTGCAGCATAAAGGACGATAATAGAACTTTATTCGGTCTTGATGAAGTTGATCTTTTAGAAACCTACATTCCCCCTGGCAAGGAGGGGCCTGAAGCGTGGCGAATGTGCCTGCTGGCCTGAATACGGCGAGTGACTATGATAGTGACGAGTACAGAACAATTGGTAAGTACCAGAGCCGGAAATGCTAGAGATATGATACTGTAGCGTGTAATTGCGAAAAGCGTTAAAACGGCTGCACAGTCGGCAACAGCAAATCCTTGCCATGTTTCCGCAAAAGGCGCAAGCCAGGCATGACGCCATGTGGGAAGGGCTGCAACAAGATCAATGGATACCGCAATTAGGACAGCAAGGTCGGGTTGTCCAGTTAGTCTCCAGGCGACGATGCCTCCAAGGGCGAGCGCCTGACATATTACATCAAATACTGTGTAGCTCTTCACACCACGGCGGAGGGATAGGACGGTAATCCAACCGGTGGCTAAAGCTGATGCGCCACTTAGTAGCGCCGTCTGCGTAGCACCAACTGAGATGGCAGCAGCGGTATTTATGAGGTTGAGCAGACACCATGTTGCCCACGACACAATGTTTGGGTGTGTCTTGCCCTTGAGCACGTCACTGACATATGGGAAGATGCCCGAAAACGAGATGAGTGCAGCAATTATAGCTACGTCGTTTCGCATTATGTCATTGTACTTTAATAAATTGTAGCTCGCCTAGTCGAGAGGAGCGGTCCATAAAATCCTTCGGGATAATTTCGGAATTATACATAAACAAATCTGGTGCGGACGAGAGGACTTGAACCTCCACAGCCTTACGGCCACTACCACCTCAAAGTAGCGCGTCTACCAATTCCGCCACGTCCGCTTGCATGAGACAATCCTGGGTTTTCATCTTCAGCCAGTCACCAAAGCCGATTCCGCCTGCCGGCAAACCAAGCTGGTCTGCCCAATTCCCTTGTGCCCCACAGGTAGCCTTTTCAAGAATTTGCTTAGTTATGGTACGAAATTTTTCGGGAAAACTCAAGAACAATAAATCCCCAGCAAAGGCTTGATGGAGAAACGTTAAAAATTACTCTGCGAAAAATATTGACGCGCGGCATCAACCGTGCGGAACATACTGATAGAGGTGATACATGGAGTAATCCTTGCGCAGGAGTGGCTTGACGTCATCGACTCCGACGTCGATTTTGACGCCCGGATTGAGCGTGCCGTACGGGTCAAATATTTTCTTGACCTTTTGAAACAGCGCATATACTTCGGTGCCGTACTGACGCTCGAGGTACGGGCCGCGCATCCGGCCGTCGCCGTGTGACGCCGAGATCGAACCGCTCAGGCTGGTAATAAGTTGTGCGTATTCATCCATCAGTCTGAAAACTTTTTGGCGATCACCCAGTTGGCTCAAATCCAGGAATGGTCGCAGGTGCAAATTGGCCTCGCCGGCATGCCCCCATACCGCGACAGTTAAGTGGGACTTGCTAAACAAGTCATAAATGCCGCGGATGTAAGCCTCGAGTTGATCAACCGGAACGATACCGTCTTCGATGACCGGCACCGCCTTGAGATTACCTTCGTTGTGGGCGATAACCGTGGCCGACGAGTGCCGTATCCTCCAGTACTTTTCCTGCTCGATAGGATCGGTTTCAATAATGTGTTTAGCGGCGTGGGTCTGCATAATTTTGCTCGCACGTTTCGTCAGGCGCTTTTGGGCCCGATCGCTCGGGTTATCGAATTCGACAAGCAGAACCACTTTCGGCAAAGGTGTTTCAACCACACCTTTCAGCTGGTTGGGATTGAGCTTCGTGACGAGCTTTAATAAGTTTTCGTCGACCAATTCAATGGCGCTCGGCATTTCTGGCAGCTTGCGCAGTTCCTGTACAGCGGTGACGGCGTGCTGTAAGTTGTCGAAGAAACCGACTAGCAGCGTGGTTTCAGGATTGTACGTTTCGGTTTCAAGCATGGCCTCGGTTATGAGCCCGAGCGTACCCTGATTACCGATAAACAGCGGAGTCAGGTCGAACGAACCATCTTTGCGCCGGATATCTTGCAGGTCATAGCCGGCATTGTTTTTGGTGACCGATGGCTTCAACTTACTGATAAGCTCGTGGTTTTCTTCCAGTAATCCGTCAATTGACCGGTAGACTTCACCTTCAAAGGTCGCTAGTCCAAGCTTTTTGTTAAGCTCACGCTTCGAGAGCCGCTCGGTTTGAATTACTTCCCCGTTGGCTAGCACGACCCGCAGTGTTTTTACGAAGCCCCGAGTGTCGCCGTATTTAACCGATTTTTCGCCACTGGCGTTGTTAGCAATCGCGCCGCCGATGGTCGAATATTCCACGCTAGCCGGGTACGGCGGCAGAAAGCGCCCATGCGTGTGCAGCGTTTGCTGAAGTTTACCGTAGTTCAGGCCGGGTCCGACCACGACCACGCCGGTCTTTGAATCAAACTCCAGAATCCGATTCATGTGTGCCGTGAAGTTCAATATCACGCCGCCGCCAATCGCCGCACCGGTTTGATCAGTGCCGGCGCCGCGCGCCGTTATCGGCAATATCCGGCCGCGCTCGGCTAACTGCCAGGTAAACCGCGCAACCTTACGCACGTCGCTTTCACCTTGCGGAAAGACAATTACAGCCGGTGTGATGCGCAGTACGCTGGCATCAGTCGAGAAGTACGCCCGCACATCGCCCGAGCTCATTACTTCGCCTGCCACGTGCTCCTGCAAGTATTGCGCCACTTTGTTCATGCTGTTTCGTTTAATCCTCTTAGCAAAATAGTTTGTTCTAGCAGATATGATAGCATACATATCTTTTAAGCCCCGTGCTAGAATGACCCGTATGATTGATTTTGCCGTTAAGGGTGCCATATTCGATGTTGACGACACGCTGTTGGTTAATAAAGACAATGCCAGCGGCCACGGTTTGCATGAAAAATCACGCCTGATCGCAGCACATGAAGTCGGCCAGCGCCACGGCATTATAGCTTTACAAAAATTCACCGCCCGCCAAGCTCGCGAGGCGTTTCTTAACGCGCCGGTTCATTCACTCGAAGCAACCGTATGGACGATGCTGCGGATGTGTCGGCTAGTGCAAGATAAAATACCCGATAAAGACAATTCCCTGCTGCAAGAAATCATGGCACTGAAGAATAAGTTACACAAAGACATTTTGAAGTGCGAGGGTAAAGAAGTCCCCGCGCGACGCAGTTCGTAGCCAATTTATATGCGGCCGGTTTGGAGGACATGCTGGCAATTGCAAGCACGGCCGTGCGTCAGGATGTTGAAATATTTTTCGAGTCTTCAGGACTGGACAAGTATTTTCCGCCGGAACGGATAGTCACGCTAGAGTCACTCACCCATGCCAAGCCCCACCCCGAAGCATTTAATCTGGCTTTCTCTTCGCTGAAACTACCTGATCGTGATCGTTCATTCGTGTGCGCCTTCGAGGACGATCCGCGCGGCATCATGTCCGCCAAAGCTGCCGGCCTTTACACCTGCGCCATCACGACGCGTTATAGTAAAACCGATTTGGTGGCGCTTACTGTCGCACCCGACGTAGTTGCCGAGAGTTTTGCCGAATTCGAACAATTATTCGGGCTCGCGGCTAACCATAAAATCACTTGCGACTTAAATACATTTTATTAGTTTTGCGATCGGTAAAATTATTAAATTATTATAATTATTGGCTTAATAACAAAAACTGGTTGCTGCTAGCGCTTTAAGACGGACAGATTTCTTTGTCATTGTTTTCGTTATTCTTGTAAGTACCAACTAAACAAGGAGTAACGAAGATGACTCGAAAGAGCTGTCCGTCTTGCTATTGTACCAACGTAAAGAAAAACGGTGTGAGGAACGGTCTACAGCGCTACGTCTGTCGTACCTGCCGTCGGTCATGGAGCAGTAAAGGCCGCCCTGGCCGTAAGCGAGCTACCCTATGGCACCAGTATGCCTTTGACGGTCGTACCGTGAACAGCTTGGCTAAAGAATACCGGAAAAGTACCGGTTGCATCCGCGCTCAACTCAATGGCTACAGCCCGCCACGCATCATCCAGAAACCGCGTACCGTAGCCGTCATAATGGATGTTACCTACTTTGGGGACTGGGGCCTCCTGGTTGTTATTGACCCATATGCAGTGGCGACGCTTGGTGAGAATACGGTGCTGTATTACGCCACGGTAGACGGGACAGAACGCACCGTAGATTATGAGGTTGCAACAGATACGATTGAAGCAATGGGCTACAGTATCCTGGCGGTCACCATTGACGGCAGACGAGGCGTACGGACTATGCTGGAGGGCAAAGGCATACCGGTCCAGCATTGCCAGTTTCACCAGCTTATGACCATCACTCAATGTCTGACCAAGAAGCCACGACTGACGCAAAATATTGAGTTACGAGCGCTTGCCTTAACGCTCGCTCGGACAGACGAACTAACGTTTGAGGATGCACTCGCTGGTTGGTACAAGAAACATGGGGCATGGCTCAAGGAGCGTGATCCGGTCACCAAAAGATATGCCCATGAGCGTACCAGAAGAGCTTATTTTTCCTTGTGTCGCAACCTACCATATCTGTTCACCTACCAAGCCGATTACATACAGGAAAGTGGCATACGAGTAGCCAACACAACGAGCCCATTAGACGGAAGATTCGGCGTCTGGAAAGACAAGCTCATACCCCACCGTGGAGCCTCAAAACAACGAATAATTACGATCCTCTGGAGTTTCTTCTCTAGAAAAACAGATTAGAGTAGACACCAGAATTTGGTGTTAAGCCTAATTATTTAGCTAATTAAAACCCGTACTCCAGGACCGTAGAGATGGCTGGCTGTTGCAAACTATTAGTACAAAAAGGTGAAATTAGCAGCATATTTAGCAGCTATATTCAATTGACACTTCAAAGACTTAAGCGCTACCATTATAAGCATTATCATTGGTGTAAATGAGGAGTTGTTATGAGTAAGTTTAGCAGTCATTTTTATAAACATAGTAAATTTACTCAAAGGATTATTGAACGTGAGTTCGATCATCCTGGCAAGTTCGTTACTGGCCGGCGTCGCCGTATTTTCTACATCGGCAGTCGCGAATGCTGCGAGCCCGGCATGGCAAGGCAGATTAAGGGTATATAACAACAATTCCAACTTTTGCCTAACAGCAAACGGCGTCACCACTAAAAGCCCCATAGAGCTTGATGTCTGCACTGGCGCCAACGTACGAAACCAGACATGGTCGCGCTATGACCTCAAAACAATAAGCCTGTACGGACAAACAGACGTTCAGGTTTTCGACTTGCAATTAACCGGGACAAATGAGTGCGTTGACGACTGGGGGCAAAGCAAGAATCCGATACAGCAGAAACTGTACCCATGCACCAATGCCAAAAGTGATCCAGCCGAACAATGGGTTTGGGGAGTAAAGTTCACAAGTCTCGGCGATTCTCCGCATCAATTGGCTAACTTAGCTTCCGGGAATAGCACTCATCACGACTTGTGTCTCGACGACTGGCGCGGATCGGACGCAGAGCATACGCCGGTTGATATTTACACCTGTAAAACGACCAGCCAATCCAATCAGGAATGGTTCGAAAATTAAAGTATAGGAAAAATTCGCAAAAACACGCATCTGCGCATTTAGCAACGGTGCGTGTTTTTATGTGGAGATCAATATGCTATCGCAAAAATTATTTTCGTCGAGCGCTTCATGTACCTCGACGTAAGTCATATTGGACATATCAATCCTGTCATCAGCGTGCTCGATGAATAGGCAAATCATGTATGCGTCAAATTGCGATTAACCTTTAGGCCTTAGCATACTGACAAGAAATGCTTTTTCAACAGTTTCTGATTGTTAACTCCGGGTTACGTTTGCGGCTGACTGTCGATTTGCTTGAAGTTGATATACCGTGAGTAAAATATCGATTCCAATCCGCTACCTTGAAGCAAATTGGCCAAAATCCTTGCGGCATCAACCAGCGCATGTTGATCGGATTCATAAGCTTCTAAAGTTCCGCTACAGGACGCCAGTCCGGGATCACAATATAGCCGTAAGACTCCTTCATAAAAACTTTGCGCCTGATCCTTGAGCACGCGATCGCGTCTTTGGGTTTTAAGAACTTGTACGGCATGGGCAATATCCAGCATGTCTCGGGCAATTCCGTAATACCGCCAGTCTTCTGCCGAACTACCCTCTACTGCTAGTTCGGCAAGCTTAAACATCACCGAAGGTAACCGCTCTTTCAGTGATACCTCACGTAGTTTGCCGCTGCACAATTCAGATAACTCTACTAACCTGATAAAGGCGGTCCGGCCATCTGAGGATCTGAGCTGTTCTATCTGGGGTGAATTATCTGATTCTCGAAGTAACAAGTATTTAATGGCCTCACCGGCTGGATCAAGCCGATCTTCATTTTTCGCTGACTGACGTAGCCCCCTGAACGGATCGGCCCCGGCTGCAACTCGTTGGACAATAGACAGGAACTCCGCACCAAGCGTGACGCCCGTTGGTGCGCCCTCTCGTTCAATCCCCCCAAGCCAAAAATACCGAAGCGCTGCACTATCACCGTCAAAGAATACTTGCCCGGTAAGCAGTCGAGCCCTATCCAGAAGTGCCGTTATTCATTCAGTTCTTGCAGCAGTGTAGGTTGGCAGTCCATTAACCCGGTCTTGTCGTTCCGTGGCGAAAGGTTCGATGCCACCTAAATTGTCCAGTAATTCTGCAGTTCTCTGAAATTCGATACCAACATATCGGGCAGCGTCGCTAGTTGAAGGTTCATAATAAATCATAAAGTTGTAATTATAACTTATTGATATCCTTATTAAAAAACTTCCGCATGTGGTTTGTAAGAAAATTTTCTGATCTGATTCAATTTTTGGCGCAGCATAAAAAACGATCATAGAACTTTAGTTGGCCTTAAAAATATTGATCTTTTAGAAGCCTTTACTGCCAGTGGCGAGGAGGAAGACAATGAATAGTCTACTTTCTTGTCGCCCATACGATAACAGCAGCTTTTATAAAGTGCTCGAGAAAGCCTTAAAGGGCGCGCTCGGCATTAGTGGGGCAGGTTTCAGATTCTGGCTTGAAGACGTTGCTCGACGTCAAGCTGTATGCCAATATATGAACATGAGTCAAGAAAATGTACAACACGACAACAATTTGGGGGCGACAGGCCTGGACATTGGCTCACTTACGGCTAGGGTGATTGCGCAAAGTAGCACATCTCCAGCTTTCAGGGGCGAGCACGTCTCCCATGATCTCGCAATTCCATACGACATCAGTCTCGTACCAAACCTTACTCAAGAATTAACATATACTGACGGCTGTGTTCCATTATGGGAATTATCCGATGACCCGGGAAAGGGCGTTAAGGTAGTAATGTGGAGACGCGAAGTGCCGGGCCAAAAAGATCCACTCTTTTGCGCAGTCATGCGAACCCCCGACAACTATCGGTCAGGTGAAGAATTGCCTTTTGCCGACCCGGATGACTCGGGCCCGGGAGAACCAGGAGAATATATACCCTCCCTCCAACAACCCAGTGGTCTCATAAAGTACCGATACCTAGATGAAGTAGATCTGGCAGGAGACGACAGCTTAACACAACGAGTTGTGATTCAAAAAGGTAATCCAGTAACTATATTTAGACCAAACTCTGCACGCCCAATTGCGGACGGTAGTGCGCGTCAGCTCAGTATGCCTGGAACGGTGATAGATGTCGTCGGTTACCGATAAATTGAGAAGACTAAACCATAGTATATTGATAGCAACAGGGGGTACTGCTATCGGGCACGGGGGCGGCAACGGAGCACCATTCGGTGAACCGCGGCCGTCCTCGTCGAACATGCAACCATTTCGTCCGTCTCCTGTCCCTTGCGCTGTTTTCTCTTGTCTAAACCCCGCATATTAAAGATGTGTGTTTGTAGTTTTGAGACGAACAAACGAAACTAGAACTTGGCGGTAACAGGGCTACCGAGACCGGTAACGGTATCGTAACCAGTAGTAGCAGTACAGAGTGCACCGCAGCTACCATTAGTGCCGTTGGTTATGTCACGTAAGAAAGATGAACTATTGCTCAGTCTAGAATCAGCGTAAAGCTTACTACTTGATACGTTTTTCCCGAGCGCTTGTATTGCAGCCCATTGGGGCGTACCTGCACTCGTACCGCCGACCTGGAACCAGCCACTTTGCCCTTCGTATGAGTAAGAATCGTAAACCGCGACGCCGCTATTCGGATCAGCGTCATACGATACGTCCGGAACGGCCCTGGATTGGTAGGTAAGTCCGTACGAAGTCTGGAAACTCGGCTGAGATTCGTACTGACTGAGGCCGCCGCCGCTTCCGCTCCAGGCGGTTTCAGACAAGAGCGTATTGCGTCTTGACAGGTTGAGCGTGGTACCGCCAACACCTATGACATTAGGCGAGACGGCCGGCCACTCTGCTCCATTGCCATTGTCACCTGACGCAGCGAAGAACTGTGCGCCGTAAGCGCTGGTGAAATAACTGTCGAACGATGATTCATTCGAGAATTCACCGCCACCCCAACTCATCGATACTGCAACGACATCTGAACGGTTACGTGCATAGTCAATAGCGTTCAGTAAGTCTGTATAACTTGCTGAAGGCGCTTCAACCAACAGGATTTTGGCTCCTGGCGCTATCGCGTGCGCCCACTCAGTATCGAGTGAAGTCTCGAGTTCCCAGCCGCTGTTCGCCTGAATGCCGGACGCCATTTGGTGCTCTTCGAAGCATGGATTGGCGGTATTGCACTTAGGTAAATTGAATTGAGCGCTGAACTTGTTAAGGTCGGATGCTACGTTAGGGCTGTCGTATGCATCGATAATCGCGATCGTACCGCTTCCATTACCAGCATTATTGAGTCCGTATATCGATTTTATGACACTGGGGCTTAACCCAACCGGACCTCTAAGCGAATGAGCCTTAATGTGAAACGGGGAATGGCCAGTGAAGCTTTTTAAATTTGGTTGTTTGGCGGCGAACGCACTGCTGCACGAGAAAGTGAATAGAACCAGAGATAACATGATGGCCGTCAGTCCACGTAAATGGGCCAAGCCAGCAATTTGTGCTTTTGGCATTTTTATAACCTTTAGATTGATTAATTTAATATATAAGGGACGAAAGGCATAATAGCGCAATAGCATAACATAATAAAAGTGGATTGTAATTATCACAGCATAAATAAGACGTGCGAGCAAGCATGTGATATCTAAAAACCGTTACACGGGACTGTTCTAGAATCAATGCTATCCATATAACTTATTCTCCGATTTAAACAGCGTAATCGACGCAGAAAAGGATAACATCGCGTCGCGTAGCATCTATGATGATAATCGGGTCATCGAAGGGTGCAATACATCGGCCTGTCGGGAACCGTTTTTAAGCCAATCCTACGTCTGATGTACAAAAAGCTGCATGAATTGGTCTCTTAGTACCTAGCTGAGACAGGCACCGCCGTTGATATTGATTATTGATCCGGTAATTTGTTTCGGGGCACTGGCTGCAAGCCAAAAAATCAACCGTGCCACTTCTTCAGCTTCTGCGATTCGACCCATAGCAGTATTTTTCTTCAACGTGTCAACACGATCGGCGGGAAGATTTTGCAATATGTCGGTATCGACTGTGCCGGGAGCAATAGCATTGACCGAAACGTCAGGACCCTAGTGTCTTGCGAACGACTTCGTGGCATTCATGAGGCCCGCCTTAGTAGCGCCATACCAGACATCGGGGTGGCCGATCTCAACGGCGATAGAACCGATGTTAATAATGCGGCCGCTGCGCTCCCTAAGGGCTGCGGCGAACACGGTCATTAGCTCTATAGGTGCTTCAAGATTAAGCTTAATTATCGTTTACTTTGCAACCATATCATACGAATCAAAAGTTTCGACATTTACGACTGCCGCATTATTCACAAGTACATCAATCCCACCTACAAGAAATGGCAGCTTTTTTAGTGTAGCAATGTCGGTCAGATCAATGTCGTACTTTGCACAATCAATCTGTAATTCGCTAGCTTGGCGTGCAATAACAGTAACCTGCCACCCTGCACTTTTAAAGAGTTCAGTCGTTTCAAGTCCAATACCTTTGTTGCCACCAGTGATAAGTACATGCATTTCAAAATTCTACCTTAGGCTATCTTTCAACTCCAGCCGAAGAGGGCTGGAACCCGTACAACGGAAATGTGATCTCAAAAATAGAAAAAGTATTCCAAGTGGAATACTTACACTTTATAAACTTTTCATGGTGCAGCATAAAGTACGATTATAGAACTCTAGCCGGACTGGAAGAAGTTAACGTTGTAAATCCGTATACAGACAGTGACGGGGAGGAAGAAGATGAATAATACATTACTTTCTCGCCTCTATGACGACAGTGAATTCTTAAACTGTTTGATGGTGAATGAAGTCGGCCTAATGTAGAGCAAACGCCTTAAGGTTGGCAACTTTTTTGCCATCAAACATACCTACCGTCACAGTATCAATGAGGCCGTTTATCGCGATTCCTTCGCGGTTTATGGTCTCGGACAGTTTTTGCGTGACGATTTGGTCGGCTTGATTCGCAACGGTGACGTGCGGTACGTACGGTATGTCGCTCCGAAGTTGGCTAGTAAGTACGCCCGCGTCCGCGTACAACAGATCATGAAGTTGTGTTATTTCATCCGCACCTTTGGAGACTACCAGATGAGTTTGAGAATAGGCCGGAAAGTGGTTTTGCTCCGTTTTTGCTTCGACAAAGGTGAAATGTACGACATTCGAGCCCTGAACTTTTGCCTCGACATGACGAATCAAATCCCCCACAGCAAGGTCTTCCGTCGTGAAAGGAAAAACAAGCGTGAAGTGGGGCTCAACTGCGTCGAACAGAGAGTCATTGACTCGTCTAATGCCCTGTATCCATTTGTAATCGCTTTCAGAGAGCTTTGGGTAAGAAAGGATGACGTAGTATTTCAAGAGGTAAATCCTGCACGTGTTAGGTTTCAAGATAACTATAACACTCTTTGCACATGATGTTCGTATTAAGCTTTTCTATATGCCCAAGAATAACCAAACTAAAACACCCCATTTTACAGGGGTGTTTTACTGAATTTGGAAATTCGTACTCTTGGTGCCGCGGAGAGGACTTGAACCTCCACGGGGTTGCCCCCACTAGTACCTGAAACTAGCGTGTATACCAATTTCACCACCGCGGCAGACCATGGAATTTTAAAACCTTCAGACGTAGACTAAGTACAAAAAACGTTTCCGTCTCGCTTAAAATTCAAGGTTATTGTACCTTAAAGCGCCCGTGCGCGGCAACGCTAACTTTTATCGGTCTCGGGAGCTTCATTTATCATCCAGTTCTGTACATTGTTAAATCGGCCGCCTTCGGTATTGATAGTCTGCTCGTCAAGGTTATATACCGGACCGCGCGTAATGTACAGAAAACGTGGCTGATAAAGGCCAAGCGCCGGTGCGTCCTGCTGCCAGGCCTGCAGGAACGGCTCATACTTAATGGCACGAAGAGCATCGCCGGTGCGGGTACGGCCGGCTTCCAGCGCAGCATCGGCAGCCGGTGATTTATATTCCGAAAAATTAAGCCGCGTCGGCGAGCGCACGTCCGCCTGTGAACTATCCCAGTAGACGAACACATCCGGATCAACGCCGATGGCAATACTATACAAAAGCGCATCGTAATTATGAAAAGCCAAGGTGGCCTGGAACTGCGTTTGATCCTGCAAGTAGACCTGCACTTTGGCACCGATGGCACGCCATTGCCGGCTCAGCTGGAGCGCCGTCTGGGCATATGCGCTGTCACTGGGCGTATAGAGACCAAACGTAAGCGGCTGCCCGTTTTTATAACGGATGCCGTCGGCTCCGAGTATCCACCCATCGGCTTCGAGCTCTTGCATGGCTGCCGATGGATTGTATGATGACTGCCGATGGTCAAGGCTATAACCAAGCTGGCCCTCGAGTAACGGTTCATTGACGGGTTTTGTTTTATAGCCGAGTTTTTGCATTATAGCAGCCGTGTTTGCACCGGCCACCAGTGCCTGGCGGACTTTGGTATCTGTCAGCACACCATCGGATGTTTTGAAAAATACCATAGTTGCGGCGGTCAGCGGAATACTGTACTGGTGGATAGATGAATCGTTTTGTAAGCCGGTAGGCAGTGAGCTTAACCCTGCCATGGCATTAATGGTTTGATGTTTAAAACTACTTACCATGTCGTTCTGGTTGCCATAGGTGTGCACAATAAAACTTGCCAGCTTCGGCGTGCCGCCATGATAATTGATAAATGGCCTGAGTTCAATTTCTTGCTGCTGCGTTTCTGGCGTGTCGCCGCTGACCTGCAAGTTTTGCAGCGCAAACGGACCGGCGCCGATCGGATGCGTGGTATTAAACGCTAACGAGCGCATCTGGTCCATCGCTACATTGCCGAGTATGTGCTTCGGGATAATTCCGGTTGTCAATGAGTACGGAAACGAACTGAGCGGATTCGGCAGCGTAAATTCAACCGTCCGGCTATCAGGTGCGGTAACGGTCACGCCCTGCCAGCTGGCATAAAACGGCGACTGCGCATCCGGATTTTGCATAACCTGGTAGGTAAAAACGACATCATTCGCGGTCAGTGGCCGGCCGTCCTGCCATTTCAGGTTTGGACGCAAATGTACGGTATAGATTTCTCCAGTCGGGTCAACACTCCAGTCGCTCGCCAAATTTCCGATAAGTTGGTTTTTATTGTTATACTGCAGCAAACCGGCAAAAATCAGCCGTGATATAGCGATATTTGCTTCGCCCGAGGCGTACACGGGATTAGCGTTAGTGTAGTCGCCTAAAATTCCCTCGTTGTAGATACCGCCAGGTACGGGTTGCAGTGTCTGATAATAACCGCTGAGCGCCTGTGTCTGCAAAGCTACTCCGACGCCGAGCAATATAATTGCCGTCAGCCAACCAGCTACGAATCGTTTGACAAGCGATAAATGCCCGAAACGGCGGATGAGATTCTGCTCAAACTGGCGTTCCGCTTCCGAACCGATTCCCACAACTTGCCGACGGCGCCGTCGAAAGTTGCGTCGGAACCGATGCCTAAGTTGCCGAAATTGCATAGAACTTTAGCCGGTTACTGACAAAATCAGCGATGCGGCAAATACGATGATCATAATGATAGTAAGCTGAAAAATCGTTTTTTCCGTGCCGCGGCGAACCGTGTTAATCTCGCCCGCACTTCCGAGACCGGCGCCGAGCGATGCGCCCCGCGTTTGCACTAAAATGAGGAGCACCAACAATAGTGTCGACGCAATCGTGATGTAATTATAGATACTCAAATGCATTTAGGTTTCTTTCCTTACTTCCAATATCGCACTTACCAGATAGTTTACCAGCCCGATGACAATCCCTGCAAGCATTGCCGCCCAAAAGTCGGTTACATGGAGCGGCGTATAGAGCTTACTGGCCAGAAATACGGTAAAGCCGTTGATGATTATCATAAACAAGCCGAGGCTCAGCAAAATTGCAGGCAAACTCAGGATAATAAGTACCGGCCTGATGATGGCGTTAATGACAGCAAGCACCAAGCCGGCGATAATGATAACGCGCAGTTCGCTATTGTAGGTGATATCTGATCCGATCAATCCGGCGGCAATCCAAAGCCCGAGGCTACAGACCAACCAGCGCACTAAAAACCTGCTCAATGGTTTGTTCATTTGACTAACATTGTAATTTAGCTTAAGCCTCGCGGCAAGCGATCCGTGAGTACTTTGATACCTTCTGGCGTTATGAGCACGTCGTCTTCGATACGTACTCCAATGCCTTCGTCAGGAATATAAATTCCCGGTTCGACCGCCAGCGTTACTCCCGGCTCCAGCGGGTGTTCGTAATCACCAGTGTCGTGGGCGTCAAGGCCAAGAAAGTGCGATGTGGCATGCGGGAAAAATTTGCGGACCGATTCTCGTTCGATGGTTTTTAAAAGATTCAGTTCTCGCAGCTTCTCCCCGACGAAAGTCTCCATTTGCTGCTCGTAGGTACGCATAAGCGTGCCGGGCTTGAGCAACGAAAAGGCGAACGCCTGAGCTTCGAGCACTGCCTCATAAACTGCTTGCTGGCGGCGTGACACACGACCACCAAGCGTTACCGTTCGCGCGACGTCCGAGGCGTAATGGTCAAAATCAGCACCAATGTCAATCAGCAATAGCTCGTCACTCGCAAGCTGTCCGCTGTTGGTAATATTATGCATGGTACACGCACGTTTCCCGCCGGCGACAATTGGCGAAAAACAATGCCCGAGCGCACCTCGACGTCTGAACCCGCGGGTTATATCGGCCTCGATTTCGTATTCATACGCATACTTAGCAAGGTGCGTCGGGCGAAAAACCTCCTTCAGCGTATCTACGGTGATGTCAGCGGCCTTTTGGATGGCTGCGAGCTCCGGCTCCTGCTTGACCATCCGCATGCGCGCCAAATGCGTCCGTAGATCGAGCAGCTCGAGGTCTCCATTGATTTCTTTGAGTTTACGGATCAGCTCGGCCCGGGCGGGATTAGTATACATACCCCAGAAATCGATATACTTCGGAGGGGCTGCCAAAGTTGCCACATGTTTGAATTTTCTAACCCGGTTACCGAGCAAACGCCAGCCGTCTTTCTCGCCCAGCACCGTGCCAATACCGGAGCGGCGCGACAATTCGTCAAAATCGACTGCGCCGTCAAATGCCTCGCGTACTTCCTCTCGGCCGGGTACGATCAAAAATTCCTTATGCCGGTCAATCACCAGTATAATATCCGGCTCGTCGATGCCGGTCAGATACCAGAAGCTCCGGTCCTGATGGAACGGGAAGGCCTCGTCGTTGCCCTTCTGTACCAATCCGTTGGCGGTCAGCACGATCGGCGCCCTACCGGTAAACAACTGCCGCAGCCGCTCGCGATTGCCGCGGAAAAATTCACTTGTAAATAGCTCACTCATAAGTTCAGTGCTTACAGTATAACAAACTCGCGTTTCGCGCACGTTCCGATATGTCGGCCGGATAATTTATTCGGGTAATACGGACGAGTATAATTGTCAGAGCAACCTCAAGAGAAGATATGAGCACAGCAGTATTAACGCGCCCTCGAGAAGTCACCACACCCGATGGCACCATTTCAACCCTGGACCTCGAAGAGTTATTCGAAGGCGGTGGAGTCAACCAGCCTTCGAAGCGCGTACTGGTTATCGGCGATCTGGCCACGTCAAACGACATACTCCTGCCCGTACTTAAATCCATACGAAATGATTTCGATGTAGATAAAGTCTACGGCACGACGTTCCACGACGCACTTCGATACGACGACGGGCTACTTGAACATATGGCCGAACGCGCTCACGTGCTGGTGCACGGAGCCGGCGCTTTAGCGCTAAGCGGACATAGATTGAGGGGCATGCGATCGGTCATGTCTATTGCAGGATTTGAACCGCAACCGCTATCGCACTTCACTACAACGTTTTACCGACAGTTGACTTTGTCTAATTCCCGACGGCAGACGCAATCCGGGCCAGAGTTCAAGTCCGCCTTAAGCCGACTCCTGAAAAGCGAAGAAGTTGTATTTCACCCTATCTTTACCGTCTCCATGTTACGAACAATAGCTTCAATGTCGACACTCGCAATCATGGGGACCGTACGGCACATCCAGGACATACCAACCACCTATGTCTCCATGGCGCATGACGAGTACGGCCCTCTGCCGCCACAGGATACCGTAGAGCGGGCAGAGCGCAAAGGGGTTCAAAGACGCATGGTAGCGGGCAAAGAGGCAGCCCACGATTACCTGCTTGCTAATCCGACTTTGGCGTTGACCGAAGCCGGTTTTCGCCAGCAACTTGAGTAATTCTGGCGCCGTTCACTGCGACCGGGGGTCTGGCGGGGCATTGCAGGTTTGCGGCTGCGATACCGCTACGGTAATGTCGCCGGGCGGTAAGTCACTTCTCGAGAGCACGGTGCTCCGGACATAATCAGCATTAAGTCTTTCAGCTTGCGTCAAGACACGAGCAACCGTTCCGGTCTCTTGGACAACCCGCCAGTTAAACACCATATCCCTTGCATCCTCAACTTCTCCCGGCACGCCAACGCCGCTAACTGTAATCAACTTAATTCCGGGAATAAACGCCAGGAGTGCAGCCAAATTCGGATTGATTTCAGCAATTGCATCGGTGTTTTCCGGGCCGGCAATAATTTTTTTTTGGCCTGCGCGGCGCTTATGATAACCGATCCGATCTGCCGGGGATTGGCCCAAGCCGCCTCGCAATTTTTTGTCGCGTTGGGGCCAGCGATAAGCATCATGCCAATAGCGCCGGCGCCGGCGCTAACAGCGAAAATCCCAAGTCCGCCTAGCACCAGCTCGCTGGTCCGGTTTATATGAATGCCGATTCTTCCGCGTTCGCTAATCCCTTTACCCATAGTATCCGTGGACCGCCAGTAATTACCGTCACCGTATCAGAGTCAGACCTCAATGGAAATTAATCAGTATTTTTACGCTGCGACCGTAAGTATTGGCGCAGGATGGTCGCCTTTTTGGCGCCGACGACTTTCTCGAGCTCCCAGTCACGTGCCTGAGTGACGCCACGCAGGGAACCGAATGTTTTGATGAGTTTTTTGCGCGTCGCCGGGCCGATGGTCGGAATGTCGTCGAGCATGCTGGCGGTTTGGGCTTTGACTTTCAACACCGATGATACGACACGGCGAAACGGTGCGATTCATCACGAATACGCTGCAACAGCTTCACGAGATTGGTATTGTGCGGCACATTGAGGAGTATAAAATCATCGCTTTCAGTTGCAAAGCCGCCTAGACTATATAACTTCCGCTCGTCAAGATTGACGTTCGAGGTGGCTTTTTGAATGACGATTTGTTCTTCTCGCTTGGCAAGTCCGACAAATGGAATCTTGGAGCAACCTATATCATCGCGTGCCCGTATTGCGGCGTCGAGCTGCCCTTTGCCACCGTCAATTAACACCAAATCAGGCATACCCCATGCCTTAATATTGTTTTCACTGAATGACGGCCGATAGTCTCATTCATATTATAGAAGTCGTTGTTCTGTTGGATTTTGGTTTTGAATTTTCGGTATTCGCCTTTGTTGCTAACGCCGTTAGTGAAGACGACCATACTGGCGACGACGTTCGTACCTTGCATATGAGCAGATGTCGTAACCCTCGATGCGACGTGGGAATTTGTCTATACTTAACAAGTTAACTAATTCATTTAACGCATGGTCTTTGCTGATATCCAAGAACTCTTTGTCGCTAAATATTACTTGTCGTCGTTAAGTTTTGTAATGCTAAACAACTGGTTGCGGAGTTTAGCTGCCTTTTCAAACTCCGATGCCTTAGCAGCCGCTTCATTTCTCGTTCCTACTTCTCTCTCTATGCTCGTACGCTTGCCTTCGATCACCGCCATGAGCTTTCGCAGGTTAGCTACGGTATTCTTCCAGACTCGTTCTCCCTTCCTCTAGTCCGGGATCGAGGCCGAGATGGTAGTACAGCGTAGCCCGCTTTTGGCCTGGAGATTCGCCGGTAGCAAACGGAAAAATCCGACGTAAACTCTTGAGCGCCTGACGAACACTGACGTGCTGAAGTACGGACCAAAATATCTGGCGCCGTCATCGAGCGGTCGCCGCGTGGTCATCACCGTCGGGATAATCGCTGTCGTAATCGATGCGGATGTAGCTCATCGATTTGTCATCGCGCAACAGAATATTGTAGCGCGGCATGTAGCGGCGGATCATTTCGGCCTCCAGGAACAGCGCTTCGATTTCGCTATCCACTACCATCCAGTCGGTGTCATCGATCTCGGCTACCAGCGCCTCGGTCTTTGGATCGCGAGTCCGCGACTTCTGAAAATATTGCCGCACCCGGTTGCGTAAGACTGCCGCCTTGCCAACATAAATAATCTCGCCGCTTTTGTCTTTATGAAAATACACGCCCGGCTCTCTGGGCAGCTCTGTAACTTTGCTTCAACTTTGATTCACTCTACTATTGTACCGCTGCTCGCATGGCGTTCGCACGCCGTCCTGTGCGCCTGGCTACATTTCTTACAGACTACAAACTGGCGGTTGCAGCTAGCGTCGGCGCAGTTCACTTGCCTGCTAGTTTTTTCGCCACAATGCACGCAGGTACCGATATCCGTTCCAGCAACCGAAAAATTGAGCTTCATGCGTTTGTCGAACACGTAGCATTTGCCTTCCCAGAGTCCGTCATCGCCGTAGGTTTCGCCGTATTTGACGATGCCGCCGTCGAGGTGGTATACGTCCTTAAATCCTTTGTGCTTCATGTAAGCGCTGAGGTACTCGCAACGGATGTCGCCGGTACAGTAGGTCAGCACCGGTTTGTCTTTGGGCAGCTTTTCGACCTCCGCTTTAACTTGCTTGAATGTTTTTATCTTGGGTTTGATCGCACCTTTGAACGCGCCGATGTCCGATTCGTAATCGTTACGCACGTCAAAAACCGTCGCATCCGGGTGTGCCTGTATAAACTCATGCCAGGCTTCCGGCCGCAGCGGTGTGCCGCGGTCGAACGGATCAAACGGTTCGTCCGAGGCTAGCGTCACCAGCTCACTGCGGACCTTGACGCTCAGTTTGGGAAAATCGTCCCTGACCCCGTCGCTCCACTTGTATTCGATTCTTTTAAATTCTGGCGTGCGGTTCATTTCCCGAACGTACGCTTTGACATCATCAACTTCGCCCCCCAGCGTGCCGTTTATCCCATGCTTGCTCACAATGACTCGGCCGCGCAAATGCAGCCGGCCACACAGTTCTTTCTGCCAGCGCATAGTCATTGCCGGATCGGCTAATGGTACAAATTTGTAATATAAGATTATCTTTTGCATGTCGAATAAGTAATAACTTACCGCATGAGCGCGATAATGAGAATGGCGAAGTAGATAATGACAATCGCGATAATGCCAAAGTTACGTCCGGCTTTGGGATTTTCGTGCAAATATTCGTGTGAACGCTCGAGTATATCCTGCGTAATTTCGGCGACCCTAATGGTGCGGTCTTTGGCGCGATCTTTATCCAGTATAGATTTGGTGCGATCCTTGAACTTCTTAGTAGCACCTGGTTTGGCTTTCTGCCGGTCGGCTGCGTTGACTGGCATGTCGCGCAAATGCGGATCACGTTCAAATCTCATCTGCTGGCGAATGACCTCGTTCGTGATAAGCTGCCTAAGTTCGTCGCCGCGCAAGTAGGCGACGATGATGCGACGCAAGCCTTCTTCGTCAATTCGCCGAGCGGTGAAAATTTCATATACGCTCACACCGTCGACCCGGATGGTACGGGCCAGATCAAGCAATTCCGAGCGCTGCATACTGTGCTCGACCGTCCCCTGAACCGATTGCTCTACTTCAGATCCTGGCCGCTCGAGTTTGCCTGGTGCGTACTCCATGTTTTCAGCGGGCGAAGGTCCGGGTAAGTGTTCTGCTAGTAAATCATCAAGACTGGTGAGTGGTGGCGCAGCTTCGGGTGGCATGCCGGTAGCAATCGGCTCAGTCGGTAAAACATCTGCATCTGGGCCAGGCTCATCATTGGTCGCGACCACTTCTTCCGCGTACTGCCGATCGCCGGAAAACGCTTCGGCTGCGGCTGGCTGAAGGGGCTTAGCTTCCATTTCCTGCGATTGTACTGCACGCTTATTGCTTCGTCGAGACATAATTTCCGCCTTGGATCGCGTTTCATCATGCTCGTTTTGGGCGGAGACTTTTTCCGAATTGTTTCCCATGGGGAACGTATCTTGCGGAAGGTTTGGATTTACCGCGTTATCGAGCGCCGCGACGACCGGCATCTCCTGACGCCTGACAGACGTTTGGGTGAGCTCACCTTGCGCCGCCTGGTCACCGGCAACGGACGGCAACATATCATGATCGCCGGATGAGTATACATCAGCCTGATTCCAAAAATACTGGCGCTCCTGGGTGCGAGGCGGCTCGTGATCGGCGCGCTGCGGGTGGTCAAAGGCGGCCCATTCGCGCTCTTTTGCAGGTGCGGATTGCAGCGCATTCTGCTGGCTAACAATCGGCGGCGTAACCTCTGCCCGCACCCGGTCTGCATCTTCAGAGTGATCGATGACCTGCACCTGTTCGGCTTCGGTCGCGTATTGAGCCGGTTGACGTTCATTAGGAATCAGCGGCCGGTTATCATCCCCGAGACGATCGGCGTCACGCGCCCAGATAACGGCCTCACTTAATTTCTTGGCACTGTATTCCCGCGGACGATCCGGATTGAATTCGGCAGACTTTATGGATACGCTGGCCGTACGTGACTTACGCTTGCCGCTGCGCCTGTTTCTTCTCTTTTTTTTGGGCGTGGGGATTTCATCCTTGCTGTCGGCAGGCCAGCTCTCACCATGACTCGCAGGCGCATTATGATTCATCTCGACTTATCCACACTCCGCTAACAACTTTGTGGTTGCAAATACTTTCAAATTAGTATACAATTTTCTTCATTATTTAGCAATATAACCCGGAGGCGGCCAAAAATGATAATTTCTATCCAGACAGTTGGTACTGATACCGCCTTTGCGGTGCGCTAACTTCCCTTCTTAAAACGAACGTTTAACCAAAACTACAAGCAAACGCTTACTAATCATTATAAACCTGAGCCCTGCAGGAGACAGGCGCCCCATGAATACCGCACAAAAAACCTTCCGTTACTATTGGCCGCACCTGCGCCGTTTTCCGAAATTTTTCATCCCGACAGTGATAATTCTGCCCATTAACACATTAGTGAATAGCTATGTGCCGCCACTCGTATTGGCGGCGATACTGAATCGACTGAGTAAACACGATTATTCACCGCACCACATGTGGGCTGATTTTGGCAGTTTGTTAATCCTGTACTTAATTCTCTCGCTCATCGGCGGCACGCTGTTGTGGCGTATCTTTGACATGTTCTATTGGCGGCTCGAAGGTAAAGTCGAGCGATCGATCAATCAGGAAGTTTTCAATCACCTCGTGAACATGAGTGCCGACTTCCATGCCAACCAGTTTGCCGGATCATTAGTTTCGGCCACGAGCAAATTATCGAGTGCGTATGTTCGTTTAGCCGACACTACATTATTCCAAGTGGCGCCGCTCCTCATCGGGCTGGTATTTGTGGGTACGGTCATGTGGTTTCGGTCGCCGCTTTATAGCGTCTTACTGCTTACGTTTTCGATTCTCTACATAATTATTTCGTTCATCGTGAGCAGCCGCGTCCGTAAACGCGGCGTGGAGGTGTCGAACGCCGAAAGCCGGCAGACCGGTGTACTGGCGGACGCCCTGACTAATGTCATGGCGATAAAGAGCTTTGCCCGCGAACAGGAAGAAAACCATCGTTTTGCAGCCGCCACCGACGACACCTACCGCAAGCTCATACATATGATGTACGCCTTTCAGCGCCAGCAGCTGTTCCTCAGCAGCGTAACCGGCATCATGTCAGCTATTGCGCTGGAAGTAGCCGTGTTGAGCGTAGTATCATTCGGTGCCAATTTAGCAACCGCCTTCCTGATTTTCAATTACACCAGCAGCATCGCCAGCCAGCTGTTCACCTTCAGCAACAACGCGCTGCGTAACTACAATCGATCGTTCGGCGACGCCAGCGAAATGATCGACATTCTGTCTCGAAAACCGGAAGTACGTGATCCCGCCCGGCCAGAGCCGTGTCGATGCAAAGCCGGCGGCATTGAGTTTCGTGACGTCGTTTTCACGCATAGCGGTGCCGACGACGCGCTGTTCGAGAGTCTGAGTCTCACCATAAAGCCGGGTGAGAAGATCGGCTTGGTCGGGCATTCCGGATCAGGCAAGACAACGTTTACCCGTTTGCTGCTGCGTTTTTCCGATATTGACGGCGGTGAGATTTTGATCGATGAGCAAAACATCGCGCATATCACACAGGACGACCTGCGTTCGCAAATCGCGTACGTACCGCAGGAGCCGCTGCTATTCCACCGTTCTATTCTCGAGAACATCGCGTACGGCAAACCTGATGCCGATGATAAGGAAATTTCGGCCGCCGCCCAAAAAGCCCACGCCGACGGTTTCATCAAGCAGTTGCCGCAGGGCTACGAGACACTGGTCGGCGAGCGTGGCGTGAAACTTTCCGGCGGCCAGCGGCAACGTATTGCTATTGCACGAGCAATCCTGAAAGACGCGCCGATACTGGTACTCGACGAGGCGACTTCAGCGCTCGACTCCGAAAGTGAGCGTTTGATTCAGGCCGGCCTCAAACAACTCATGGAAGGCCGCACGGCCATTGTGATCGCCCACCGTTTAAGCACTATTCAAAAAATGGACCGCATCGTCGTGCTTGAGAACGGCCGGATTATTGAGCAAGACTCGCACACTGAGCTTCTCAAGCGGGACGGTACCTACGCCAAGCTCTGGCAACATCAATCGGGCGGGTTTATCGAGGAGTAACTATGCTGCGAAACTATCCGTCACTCCGAGCGTTCGTCAGTTACATTAAGCGCTTCAAGACGGCATTTTGGGCTTAACACCAAATTCTGGTGTCTACTCTAATCTGTTTTTCTAGAGAAGAAACTCCAGAGGATCGTAATTATTCGTTGTTTTGAGGCTCCACGGTGGGGTATGAGCTTGTCTTTCCAGACGCCGAATCTTCCGTCTAATGGGCTCGTTGTGTTGGCTACTCGTATGCCACTTTCCTGTATGTAATCGGCTTGGTAGGTGAACAGATATGGTAGGTTGCGACACAAGGAAAAATAAGCTCTTCTGGTACGCTCATGGGCATATCTTTTGGTGACCGGATCACGCTCCTTGAGCCATGCCCCATGTTTCTTGTACCAACCAGCGAGTGCATCCTCAAACGTTAGTTCGTCTGTCCGAGCGAGCGTTAAGGCAAGCGCTCGTAACTCAATATTTTGCGTCAGTCGTGGCTTCTTGGTCAGACATTGAGTGATGGTCATAAGCTGGTGAAACTGGCAATGCTGGACCGGTATGCCTTTGCCCTCCAGCATAGTCCGTACGCCTCGTCTGCCGTCAATGGTGACCGCCAGGATACTGTAGCCCATTGCTTCAATCGTATCTGTTGCAACCTCATAATCTACGGTGCGTTCTGTCCCGTCTACCGTGGCGTAATACAGCACCGTATTCTCACCAAGCGTCGCCACTGCATATGGGTCAATAACAACCAGGAGGCCCCAGTCCCCAAAGTAGGTAACATCCATTATGACGGCTACGGTACGCGGTTTCTGGATGATGCGTGGCGGGCTGTAGCCATTGAGTTGAGCGCGGATGCAACCGGTACTTTTCCGGTATTCTTTAGCCAAGCTGTTCACGGTACGACCGTCAAAGGCATACTGGTGCCATAGGGTAGCTCGCTTACGGCCAGGGCGGCCTTTACTGCTCCATGACCGACGGCAGGTACGACAGACGTAGCGCTGTAGACCGTTCCTCACACCGTTTTTCTTTACGTTGGTACAATAGCAAGACGGACAGCTCTTTCGAGTCATCTTCGTTACTCCTTGTTTAGTTGGTACTTACAAGAATAACGAAAACAATGACAAAGAAATCTGTCCGTCTTAAAGCGCTAGCAGCAACCAGTTTTTGTTATTAAGCCGCATTTTGGATGACCGCCGCCGTTTTCGCGATGGCCGATATCGTCATTACGCTCATTCCTTGGCTCATCGGCAAGCTGACACTCAACCTGACAGCCCATCACGACCATGGCGCGATTGTTTGGACGGGCGTACTCATCATTGCCAGCGTCGGCCACGATATATTGTGGCGAACGGCTGAAATTTTGTATTTGCGTTTGCTCATGGCAGCGTCGTTCGAATTTGACAACATCGTGTTCGTGAATGTACTCCAGCACAGCTACAACTACTTCGTAAACAACTTTACCGGCAAAATTAGCAGTTACGCCAATAGTCTCGGCCGCGACTTCCGTGACCTGTTCAATAACTTTCACTATGAATATGTCAACCTGATCGTCGCCATGCCGATTATTACCGCAACGATGTTCACGGTCAACATCATGACCGGCGTCATATTTCTAGTTTCGCTGCTGCTTATGTTTATTGCCGGGCGTAAGCTGGCCGTTGCCGCGGTGGCTACTGAGCGCACTTCTGCCGATGAACGGTCGACGGTCGAAGGCTACGTCGTCGACGCGATTGCCAATTTTGTCAGCGTCAAAGCCTTTGGAAGCGAGCAACGAGAAACTACTCGGCTGCGAGATAAACGCCGCCGGGTCATTGCGGCCTCGAAAAAGTCATATTTCACGAGCATCCTGTTCTGGGGCTGCATGAGCCTGTTCGTACGGTGGATCATCTGGCCGAGCACCTTCATTTTGAATGTGTTCTTGTACCTGCACGGGCAAATCAGCCTGGCTCAGGTCACTACCTTTCTGACGGCGATCGTGCTGTTTTCCAACTTTATTTGGCAGGTCGTATGGAACATCGCCCAAGTCAATATAAAAGTGGCAGGTATCGAAGAAGCCTACCGGTATCTATTCGGCGAACGCAATATATTCAATGAAGACACCCTGGTCGAAAGCCGGCCGAAACCAAGCTTCAAACGTGAACTTACGCTACATCGATTGTCATTCGCCTATCCCGACAAACCAGACCTACAGGTTTTGAGTGACATTAGCTTGACCATCAAATGCGGCGAAAAAATCGGTATCGTCGGCCACAGCGGTGGCGGCAAATCGACACTACTCAAGCTGTTGCTCGGCTATTATCCGGTCGCGCGTGGCCAGCTTCTGCTTGACGGAAAGGCAGTTGATAGCCGTGACCTGACTGATTTAGTCGCGTATGTGCCTCAGGATACGGCGATTTTCCACCGGAGTATACGCGAAAACATTTCCTATGGCCGGCCGGACGCTACTAAGGATGAAATCATCGCGGCCGCTAAGCACGCTCAGGCCGACAGATTCATCCGCGAGCTACCGGACGGATATGATACGCTGGTCGGCGAGCGTGGCGTGAAGCTTTCCGGCGGCCAGCGGCAACGTATTGCTATTGCACGAGCAATCCTGAAAGACGCCCCATTGCTCATGCTCGACGAAGCCACCAGCGCCCTTGACTCCGAGAGCGAACGGCTGATCCAAAAGGCACTCGCGGGGCT
This sequence comes from Candidatus Saccharimonadia bacterium, assembly GCA_963810525.1. Classification (GTDB taxonomy): domain Bacteria; phylum Patescibacteriota; class Saccharimonadia; order Saccharimonadales; family UBA4665; genus JAICLK01. Next base: position 104,782 of record CAWENB010000001.1, on the reverse strand, counting down.
ACTGCACGACCGCACCGCCATCGTCATCGCCCACCGCTTAAGTACCATTCAGCACATGGATCGGGTTGTCGTACTTGAAAATGGCAGGCTCATCGAACAAGGCACGCACCAGGAGCTTTTGGGCTCGGGCGGCACCTACGCCAGGCTCTGGCAACATCAATCGGGCGGGTTTATTGAAGAGTGATGCATTGAAAAGACTTCGTACTTCCAGCTACACCGCTCATTACGCTTTATGCATGATTTAAAGTGTAACGACTTATCATCAGCCCGAAGAGGGGCTATAATGACATGCAATAATCAGAGCGGCTACAAGTGAAAAAAGATTCAACAGAGGAAATACTGGTTACTGATAGTTTGCGAATTTTCTACCGCGCTGCGCGTGCGCACGGAGCGAAGTTCTGGTGCTCACTGCTCGTGTCACTCGGCTCGGTACTCATTGGCGTCGCCGTACCGTTTTTCGCCGGCAAAGTGTTCGCCGGTATCGCAACACACAGACCGGAGCTCGGCCGTTACTTATGGCTGCTGGCACTTGCGTCGGCGGCAGGCCTGATCGTCAACCGCATCGGCATCACCAGCTTCAACGAAATGTTGGCGAGTACTATGGCCGATTTACACGGTAAGGTCTTTGACCGGCTGATGAAGCGCAGAGTCGGCTATCATACCAACAATGTCAGCGGCAAACTGGTGTCCGACGCTATCGAGTTCGTGGCCGCGTTCAATACACTGGCGCTTTCGACGCTCAACAACGGTATTCCGTTCGCCTGCACACTGCTAACGGGCATCATCATTGTTTATATAAACTCCTGGCAGCTCGGGTTGTTTTTGACGGTTATTGTTTCCGTGACGCTTACCTGGGCCTGGATCGAGAGCCGCAAGCGCTCCTTTTTACGCCACAACCGCCTGATCGCGCAGCGCAAGCTCACAGCCCACTTGGCCGATACCATAGTCAACGCCCAAACAGTTAAAACTTTTGCCGGTGAAGCGTTCGAAATGAAAGAAAATGGCAAGCTAAATGACATTTTGTGCGACCTGCGTATACGCGACTGGCAGCGAGGTTCGCGCAGCGGCAATGACCGTATGGCTGTGTTGCTCGTCATGCAGTTTTGTATGATTATGCTGCTCATCCACCTATCGCACTCACACCCGGATATCTTGGCGACCGGCATCTTCGCATTTACCTACACATTCACGCTTACCAATCGGCTTTTTGATATCAATACCCTGACGCGGCAAATCGAAGATTCGTTCCTCGGAGCGACACCGATGACCAAGATGCTACTCGAAGACGTCGAGATTTCCGACAAACCAAACGCTAAGCGCCTGAAAGTCTCCCATGGTGCAATAGATTTACGAAGTGTGTCGTTCGCATACAAGGAAAAAACGATTGAGCAAGAAGTGTTTGAGAATTTTACCCTTCGGGTCGCACCCGGAGAAAAAGTTGGGCTGGTCGGGCCGAGCGGCGGCGGCAAATCGACACTTACCCGTTTGCTACTCAGATTCGATGAAGTGCAAAGCGGCGAAATCCTTATCGATGGCCAAAACATTAATGACGTCTCGCAAACCAGCTTGCGCATCGCTGTGTCTTACGTACCACAGGAACCGCTGCTATTTCATCGTTCCATTCGTGAAAACATCGCTTACGGGCGGGCGGATGCCAGCGAGAAAGAAATCATCGCAGCCGCCAACAAAGCCAATGCCGGTTCTTTCATCGACAGGCTTCCTCGGGGCTACGATACCATCGTGGGCGAGCGCGGCGTCAAACTGTCCGGCGGGCAGCGTCAGCGGGTAGCCATCGCCCGATCCATCCTGAAAGACGCACCAATTCTGGTACTCGACGAAGCCACCAGCGCCCTTGACAGCGAAAACGAAATCGAAGTACAGAAAGCGCTTTGGACGCTTATGAAAGACCGGACGGTCATCGTGGTCGCCCATCGCCTCAGCACTATTCAGAAAATGGACCGGATAATTGTATTGGTCGAGGGCAAAATTGTGGAGGAAGGACCGCATAAACAGCTCCTGAAAAACGGCGGAACCTACGCCAGACTGTGGCAACATCAATCGGGCGGGTTTATCGAGGAGTAATATGTCAACCACATTCAAGACACTGCGTCTGTATGTTAGCCAATACCCCAAACATCCTTGGCTCTTTGTGGGCGCCCTCGGCTTTGGGCCGGGTGCGGTTTTACAGAACATTATCAGCCCGCTGTTTATAGCCAAAATACTTGGCCAGCTGGCCAATCACCAGCCGGTCAATTCGTATTATATTTGGTACGCGGCTGCCGCGTTGCTCTTCGGCGCCGGAATCACCTACATTGCCGATCGCTGGTTTTCGATGCGACTGACGCTCATTACCATGCACGACCTTTACGCCAGGAGCCTACAGAGCTTACTACGCCAAGAGTACAGCTTTTTTTCCGACAACTTCAGCGGCTCTCTCGTCACCCAGGCCAATCGCTTCGCCAAAGGCTACGAGTTATTTTCTAACACTGTGTTTTTAGAATTGCTCGGCATATGGAGCAGCGTCCTAACCGCCATCGGCATTATGATCTATTTCAACGCAGCGCTCGGTGTCAGCGTTGGCGTGCTGTGGCTTATCGCCATAATCGTGGTCGTGTCGTTAACGCTCCGGCGTATGCCGGTCAGACGCCTGGCAGTTGCCAAAGAAAGTCAGCTGACCGGCGAACTAGCCGATATCCTCACCAACGCAACGGCCATAAAAACATTTGCCGCCGAAGCGAGCGAAGAAGCCCGTTATGATGAAACCAACCGGGAGCATAAACGACGATTGTCCCGCAGCTGGCGCATGGCCATTAGTAACCACTCTATAATGCGCGTACTTTGCTTGGCGTTACAAATCCTGGTGCTTATAGGCGGCGTGCTGGGCGTACAACACGGCAGCCTGAACATTGCCACCTTCCTACTTTTCCAAGTGTACATACTGCGTATCATCGACAGTATTGAAAAAGCCGGCATGGAGATGCGCACCTTCGAGGGCGTGTTTGGAGACGCTGCCGAAATGACCGAGCTGCTTGAACGTACGCCGGTCGTGCTCGATCCCAAGCAGCCTGAGCTGTGCCGCATAAAAGCCGGCGCCATTGCTTTTGAAAAGGTGATGTTTAAGTACAACGAAGATATTAAAGCCGCAGCCGTACTGCTTAAGTCTTTCGACTTGGGGATCGCGCCGGGTGAGCATGTCGGGCTGGTCGGACCGAGCGGCGGCGGCAAGACTACACTCACCAAGTTACTCTTGCGATTTATGGATGTGCAGGACGGCACCATTACCATTGACGGTCAGGATATCAGAAACATGTCGCAAGATGATTTGCACCGATCGATTTCGTACGTACCGCAGGAACCTCTGCTATTTCACCGTTCCATCCGTGAAAACATCGCTTACGGGCGGCCGGATGCCAAAAAAGCTGAAGTCATACAAGCCGCCAAGCAAGCCCACGCGCACGGATTTATTCAGGATTTACCGAAAGGATATGACACGCTGGTCGGCGAGCGCGGTGTCAAACTGTCCGGCGGTCAGCGCCAACGTATAGCCATCGCCCGCGCCATGCTCAAGTCCAGTCCGGTTCTGGTGCTCGATGAAGCTACTTCGGCACTCGACAGTGAAAGCGAAGCTTTCATCCAGGAGAGCCTGTGGCGTCTGATGCAAGGCAAGACGACGCTCGTCATCGCCCATCGGCTCAGCACTATCCAGCGTTTAGATCGCATTATCGTGCTTGATGACGGCGCAATCGTAGAAGAAGGCACGCACGCCAAGCTACTTAAAAAAGGCGGCCTGTACGCCAAACTCTGGAAACACCAGTCCGGCGGCTTTTTAGAATCATAATTCGTTTCCCGAAAATCGAACCGCCTAGGGCGAAATGTAATACTCCATACATTTTTGAACTGCGAAATAATTTACTACTTGCTTACGTAGTTCTGTTATAAATTTTACCTATAGGCGATGAGGGAGATGGCTCATGCGTCGGATTGGTGAAAGCAGCGGAAATTTTCGTTTAAAACCACGGCACGCCGCCCTCGGCGCGGCTCTTATGGCAGTCGCATGCAGCAATAGCAGCAGTTCGAGTGCAGGCACCAATCCCGAGTTGCCGCCGGGTACGTGCGCTTCGGGTGCCGCAATTAGCCCTTTCTATCCCGGCGATACGTCTCTGGGCGTAAAAGCGGATGACCAACGTACCTGGAAGTACGGCATGGTAGCGCAGTATGTCGGTACCCTGCCGCAAGGCACCGGCTATCGGGGAACTGAGTTGGGCTGGCGCTCACCGGATGGCCCTTGGCATTGGAGCGATCCCGTTGCAGGGCCGGAAGGTCAGAATTTGATTGCGAAGATTGGCCCCGGAGTAGTCGGATTTGCTGTACGCGTCGTGATGACCGACAACGACACCGCCGTGCCAAAGGAATGCGCAACCACACCAAAAATCAATTTCTGCCCGGATAGCCCGAACCAAGCGCTAGTCGCTACACTGCTGGAACGATTTGCCCCGGCTGATTTGCCGAAATTCGAACAATAAATCCGAATGGAATCGTCACTACAGCAGTTCTACATTACTGTTTTTCGGGCTTTCGACCCTGGGATTTGTCTTCTTTTTCTTCTTTACCGCCTGGACGAAGTTCATCTTTTTGCGTACCCTCTACGGCATTGCTCTCGTGCTCAGACGCCACCTCCTCAGCATCTTCGTCGGTTGCCGTACCGCCGGCCGAGTCATTGGCAGCTTGCAGGGCACTCGGTTCATACACGGTAGCCACTGCGTGCTCTGACGCCGTTTCTACTTCCACGCCTGCCGGCACAATTAAATCGGCTACTGTCACATGGTCACCAACTTCCACGAGCTTTTCGGCGTCATACTCAAGCGCATCCGGCAAATCTTTAGGAAGCGCTTTAACCTGCACCATTTCAAGATTGGTCAGTACTATCAGACTGGCGCGTTCGGCCGGTGTACTTTCATTGCCTTCGCTGTAGCGCGGATGAACCGGAATCTCGGCCTCGACCTTTTCGTTAGCTTTGACGGCATTGAACACCACATGGGTAATTGAGTTGTACTTTGGATCAAATGTAATCGATTTGATTAACGCCGTATATTTTTTACCATCGGCGGTTAGCTCCACCGGGTGATGTCTGCCGGCAGCTAAGTAAGCCTTATAGACCGTCTGATACTCCACCTGCACAATTACCGAAGTTTTGCCATGATCGTGAATTACGGCCGGCACGACGCCACCTTTACGCAAGTTTTTAACCGCTTTACCCTTTATGACGCGCGGTTCAAGCGCTAACGATACTGAATCCATATTCCCTCCTGAATTAATCTGATAAGCCCATCCTTAAGAGCATATTATACCGCATAAGCACATACCGTGCATCGAGCCGCTCCCGCACCTGTTTCCCATAAGATACGGAATGCCTACAATTTCGCACTATTTTGCGTAGCGCCAGGTGTCGCGGAAGGAATTGCCGGTCCGGTTCAGCCTGCTGATGGTGGCCAAATTATACCGGTTTTTCAGATTCCCCAAGAGAATACGTGTGTGCGAGAAAGCAGAGATCGGCTGGAACTTGCCGTCGGTCGATGCCATCGAATTATAGAAACCCACGTCACCCCAGTCGGCGAGCGGCACCGGTTTGCCGTTGGCATTAGGACGCTCGACAATCCATTCGGCTGAGCTGCGACCACAGCTCACACCTGCGCCGCACGACATTTGTTTGGCTGCCCGCTGCCCGCTCTTCACATCTCTTACACTCATTGTAAATAAGCGCGTCCCCGCGCTGTAGCTCACCGTCACGCTTACTTTATCACCGACTCGTATGTTTATCGGCAGCACTTGTGCCTTAGTCGTTGGATACATCTCCCAGAACGCTGCGTAATTCGATTTGCCGCCACTGCACCACGCCCATATCCCGGCCTGCTCAACTTCTTTCCGGTCAAATCCATCGAGACCGACCCATGTAAGTGCCATAGCATTCGGCGCCGTGCAAGCAATCTTATTAACGTAAAAATCACCGGTGACCGTATTAAATGTCTGGCCGGTAACCGCGTAGCCGGACCAGTTGGTTAAACTTGCCGTACGGAGTGTGCCGATGGCTCCTGCATTCGATGTGGCCGCCATAAATACTATGGCAATAACACTAACCGTCAACAGATTTCGACATATCGAATATAGATTGTCCTGATTCATTCGTATCCCAAAAAGTTCAATCGTGTAGAATATAGCATATTTTGGTTCTTTAGTCAATTTTAGGGTTTTTTAGTATTATAGACTTCGCTACGCTTTTCCCGTATGCTGGTAGGTGATGTTTAGCCCATCGGATTTACTTAACGGCGCCGGTGTGACGCTTGGCCTCGTCATCATCGGAGGCATTATATTTTCAGAGTCTGGTATGTTGGTCGGCTTCTTCATGCCCGGCGACACGTTACTACTGACCGCCGGCGCATTCGCGGCGCAGGGCAAACTACCATTAGCCTGGGTGATACTGGTGGTTGCGGCAGCAGCGATTTGCGGCGATAACGTCGGCTATGAGATCGGCAAACGCTACGGCCGCCGGCTTTTCCGCAAGCAGGACGGCCTCCTTTTCCGTCAGGAGTATGTGCAGCGGGCAGAAAACTTTTACGAACGCTTCGGCACTAAAGCCATGCTGCTCGCCCACTTCGTGCCGATCGTACGCACTTTCGCGCCGATAGTCGCCGGCATCGGCCGCATGAACCGCGTGCAATTCGCGCTCTTTGACGCCATCGGCGATACCGCTTGGGCGATAGTCGTCACCATGCTCGGTTACTTCGTCGGCACCAAAATCCCCAACATCGATCATTATTTTTTACTCGCCGTCGGCGCTGCCATGCTCTTCACCTTCGGTCCATTAGCCTGGCATCTCGCGACCGATAAAACATTCCACGCCAAACTCCGCGACCGTTTGCGAAAACGTTCGGACAAAACTACCGAGGAAGATTAAGCGCCTGCCTGGTTCTGGTGTTCCACGCCAAACTCCGCGCTCATGTTGTGAAGTATACAAAACCTACCCCTATGGCAAGGGTTGACACCTTATCAACCCCCTATTTAAAGTAAAAAGTACATGTTCATTCCAGGCAAGGGAGTAGTATGTCAAAACATCGCATGAACAATTCGGAAGCCAGTGAAACACGCGGCTGGTGACACGACTTTATCAGCGACAAGAGAGTTCGCATGCCGGGGCGGGTCATCATTGGTACTGCAGGATGTATTGGTCTCGTAAGCTGTACGAGCGGCATAAGCGGATCGGCAACGGTAAATGGTACACCTTATACTTTTGGCGCTTCACGAGTACCCAGAGGCAGCACGACCGGTGAAACGACACCGCCGGAAGAATCCGGGAGCACGACGCCGGCAATCGATTACGAAGAAACGGCCGAATATCCTGCTAATGTATTCAACACATTGAACGTAGGCGCCGTAGCAATATCCCGCACGGTTGCCGGACAAACCTACACAATAAAATGCCGAATTCCGCCCAATTCAGGTCAGCCCGGCTCAGTAAGAGACGGGGGCTGGTATGACATGTACTTGCCCGGCGAAAGCGGCGAAACTGGCTGGGTAGCCGCCAACACGTTCGAAAATGGTCCGCAGCCGAACCAAATTCCTTACGATTCAAACGTAGCTCCTTGCTCCATCTAGAGCATACGCTTTAGGAATTGGCCGGTGTAGCATTCTGGCACTTTCGCAACCTGTTCGGGCGTGCCTTCGGCAATGATTAGGCCGCCGCCGGCGCCGCCTTCGGGCCCCATGTCGATCAGCCAGTCGGCGTTTTTGATGACGTCCAGGTTGTGCTCAATCACGACCATGCTGTTGCCGGCATCAACCAGCGCGTGCAACATGTGCAGCAGCTTGTCAACGTCGGCCATGTGCAGCCCGGTGGTCGGCTCGTCGAGGATGTAGAAGCGTGCGGCCGGTAGCGCGGCGACTGAGTTCGGTAGCTGAGTTTGATGCGCTGTGCTTCACCACCACTAAGCGTCGTGGCCGGCTGGCCGAGGCCGATATAGCCCAGACCGACATCAACGAGCGTCTGGAGTTTGCGGGCAATTGCCGGAATGTTTTCGAAAGAATTCCAGCGCCTGTCTCGCATGTCATTTCAAGCACGTCGCTGATCGTCTTACCCTTGTAATGGATCTCAAGCGCCTCGCGGTTGTAGCGCTTGCCGTGACAGACTTCGCAAGGAACGTAGACATCAGGCAAAAAGTGCATCTCGATCTTGATGATGCCGTCGCCAGCACAGTTTTCGCAGCGGCCGCCCTTTACATTGAAGCTGAAACGTCCGGGCGAGTAGCCGCGTAACTTAGCTTCCGGCGTAGCTGCAAATAGTTCGCGGATCGGCGTAAACAAGCCGGTATACGTCGCCGGGTTGGAACGCGGCGTGCGGCCGATCGGCGACTGGTCGATAATAATCGCTTTGTCGAGCTGCTTTATGCCTTGATGTCGTCGTGCCGGCCCGGCACCGTGCTGGCGCGCATTCAACCGCGCCAGCAGTTCTTTGGCTAAAATGTCATTGATCAATGAAGATTTGCCCGATCCGCTGACGCCGCTCACCACCACCAATTTGCCGAGCGGTATACTCACGTCGATATTCTTGCAGGTTGTTTTCGCGGGCACCTTTGATAACAAGCTCAAGGCCGTTTCCGGCGCGGCGTTTCTTAGGCAGCGCGATTTTTTTGCTGCCGCTTAAGATACTGCGCAGTTATACTTTCCTTAACCTTCTGCACTTCGGACGGCGATCCAGCGGCAACCACGTGGCCACCATGCATGCCGGCGCCGGGACCGATGTCAAGCAGATAGTCGGCCGTACGAATTGTGTCTTCGTCATGCTCCACGACAATCACCGAATTGCCGAGGTCACGCAGCGTTTTGAGCGTTTTGATGAGTCGGTCGTTATCGCGCTGGTGCAGGCCGATGCTCGGTTCGTCAAGCACGTAGAGCACGCCCTGCAGGCCGGAACCGATTTGCGTGGCCAGTCGAATGCGTTGAGCTTCGCCGCCGCTCAGCGTGTTGGCGCTGCGCAGCAGGTTCAAATAATTTAGCCCGACTTCTTGCAAGAAATTAAGCCGTGCTTTGATTTCCTTCAGCACCTGTTGAGCGATATGGAGTTCCGTGTCGCTCAAATGCAGTTCGTCAAACCAGCCGAGCGCTTCATCAATCGATAACTGGCAAATGTCCATGATTGAGCGAGCGTGTACGGTCACCGCCAGCACTTCGGGCTTGAGTCGCAGCCCATGGCACTTGTAGCACGGTTTTTCCTGCATGAAACGCTCGATATCGCGGCGGATAAAGTCGCTTTCGGTCTCCTTGTGGCGGCGTTCCGAGATTCGGCACAACGCCTTCGTAGGTCGTTTCAAACGTCCTGCCGTGGCCGAGACTTACCCGGTATTTTTCGTTGCCAGTGCCATACATGATGTGTTCAATGTTTTCGGCACTGACTTCACTCGTCGGCACATGCAGCGAAAACCCGTAATGGTCGGCCACCGCCTGCAGTTTCTTCATGTACCAGTTATCGACATTGACGCGGTTGAAGGGACGAATAGCGCCTTCAGCGATGGTCAGTCGGCCGTTGGGAATCACCAACTCCGGATCAACTTCGAGTCGCGAGCCCAAACCCGTGCATACCGGACAGGCGCCGTGCGGGCTGTTGAAGCTGAATGTCCGCGGCTCAAGTTCGGGAATAGCAATATCCGGATGATCCGGGCAGGCGTAATGCAAGCTGTACTGAAACTCCTCGTTCGTATCGGCATTCAGTACTGTCATGCGCCCGTCTGCCAGCTCAAGCGCCTGCTCGACGCTCTGCGCCAGCCGCGTCCGGCTGGCTTCATCGTTCACCAATCGGTCCACCACGACCTCAATGGTGTGTTTGTAATTCTTATCGAGGGTCGGGAAATTCGTCGAGCGCATATACCACGCTGTCGACCCGCACCCGGGCGAAACCTGCACGCATATATTGCTCGGGAATGTGCTCGAAGGCGCCTTTTTTATCGACGATAACTGGCGCCAGAATCATTAGACGCGCTCCTTGCGGCAACGCCGTCACCTGATCAATGATAGCGTTGGTGGTCTGCCGCGTGACCGCCTTGCCGCAAACCGGGCAATGCGGGATGCCGACACGCGCGAACAATAAACGTAAATAGTCATAAATTTCGGTAACCGTAGCGACCGTCGAGCGCGGGTTCCGCGATGTCGATTTCTGGTCAATACTGATAGCCGGACTCAAGCCGTCGATCTGATCGACATCCGGCTTTTCCATAATCCCTAAAAATTGCCGGGCGTAACTACTCAAGCTCTCCACATAACGGCGCTGGCCCTCGGCGTAAATCGTATCAAAGGCCAGACTTGACTTGCCCGACCCGGACAATCCCGTAATGACCACCAATTTTTCACGCGGAATTTCCACATCAATATTCTTGAGGTTATGCTCGCGGGCACCCTTCACCACGATTTTGTCACTCATAGCCGAGGTATTATACAGGAGTATTGTTCAAGCTTCCAGACTCTGTACGAGATCACCATATACCGTACACTTTGACGGTTAAGATTTAGTGCTTACATAGTACTGGTTCGGTGTCTGCGTGCCAAGCGCCTCATGGGGACGGATGTAATTGTAGATATGGTCTTGCTCTTTTAGCAGGTGGTTGTGTTCCTCAATGCTTAGTAGATCATGCAGGCCAAGATCATAGATATCTTCCCGTGAGGTACGGTTCATTCGCTCGACGACACCATTCAGCTTCGCGTCACGCGTGTTGTCATGCCCGGTCCGATATTTGAAGCGCCGCTCCTGTAAAGCGAAGCAAGTTATCCACAAAAATCGTTCGAATAAACCATTAGCATTACAAAAATATTATTGCTTTTATTGCAATTCTATGCATAAATACATATAACACAATTTCTCATGTGGGAGCGGCGTATGTCGGATTTAATTGTATTGGGTATTATTCCTGGTACCAACATTCATATCGGTTTACTCGGATGGCTGGTTATTTGTTTAGGCGGGGCTACGGTGCGCTATATTGCCCAGCGCATACGACGCGTTCGCACGATGCGATTTCTGCTTGCCCAACTCAGTCTGCTTCTGGCTACTCGACGTCTTCAGCTTAAGCGGGCATAATCGATTCGCCGTAGAGCTTTAGCTCCTCGAGTAGATAGCGTTGATTTTGAGTAAGTTTGGAATCATTCGTGAGCGTCTGCAGCCGCTCAAAATATTTAGCCATGCGGCTTTGCTGACCACCGCTAAGCAAGCGCTGGGCAGTAAACTTTTCCCAAGCTTCGCGCTCCTCACCGCTTAAATGTTCAGGATAGTTGCGGGCCTTATACAGCGGCAATAACACCTTTAGACGGTTATCGTGTAAATTGACTGCAAAGGAACTCAGATCAGCGGGCTCGGCTGCCCGCACCGCACGCATGACGTTCTTGTCGGCATCAGAAATAAAACCATCGTACAGCTGACTGTCGGCGTCATGCTCGTTTCCAATAAGCTCGGCTTGTTGCTTTTTGTCGAGCAATTCCAGGGCTTCCAGTAGTTTGGGCTTTAATTCCGGCAACAATCCTGTCAGCTTCGTGCGGTTTGTTTCTATGACCTGCAAGTCTAGTTTCAGGCGAACCTGGCTGGCCTTGTCGAGTACGCTTAATGGCGCCACTGCCGGACAGCGGTTGTACTGCAGCGTTTTGACAGGCAGGCGCGCCGGCGCGTTTTCGTCGCGCGTGAATGACCAGCGCTCGGCTAATTGCTTTGGCGAAAGCCGAGAAAATTCAGACGGGTCATGTCTGAGGTCAAACACCAGTGCGCCCTGTTTTCTCGGATGCTTGGCGACTGAAACGGCTACCGTCGTCTTTTCGTATTCGCCTGGATACTTACCGGAACTATATACGAACGGATGGCCGCTTTGGACGAGCGGTTCGACTTTCCGTTTATCCCGCAGTGAGAGCAGAAAATCGAAAAGCTTAGGCTGCTTAGTTTTGATGAGCCGGGCAACCGCCATCGTGGCATTGACATCACCCAGAGCATCATGGGCGTTTTGGTGGTCAATTTTGTTTAGCGATGTCAGCAGCTCAAGACGGTTGGTCGGTCGGCCGTCGGACGCGAAAGGCCACTTAATACCATCCGGACGCAGCGCGCGCATCATGCGCACGACATCCAGCAGATCCCAACGGCTGCGATCGTCCTTCCACTGCCATTCATAGGCGTCATAAAAATTCCGGTAGTGCAAAAAACGCATGAATTCATCGTCGAACCGTACCGTATTGTAACCGACGAAAATCGTTCCTGGTGTTGCAACTTCTTCGACAAACATTTTGAGAAATTCGGCTTCGTTCACCCCATCGGCAATGGTTCGTTGCGGCGTAATGCCAGTAACCAGCACGGCGTCAGGGTCGGGCAGCACCTCGGGCGTGAGCTTAATAAGGATATTTACAGGCTCGCCGACAGGCCGCATATCCATATCCGTCCGCTGGCCCGCAAATTGCATGATCCGATGTGAACGCGGGCTGAGCCCGCTCGTTTCCAAATCATAAAAGAAAAAGCTGGCAGCCATGGCTACCAGTGTAGCACAGCATTTCACCAATCGGATGTGAAGCTACCTTCGCGCCAAACCGTTGCGCTCAGTACGCCCTCGGGATTTCTACCATGCAAAATCGGCACATGTGCGCACATCCACGTAGCAATCTTTCCCGGATGCTGCATTCGGATACTCATCAGCCATGGTGTCTCCACCTCGCCGTAAAGCATCAGGCGGCCGAGCCATGCGTCATAGTTGCGGGGCAGCCTCATTTCAGCAACCCGGTCGGCCGAATCATCACCGGTAGTGAACGTAAACATGTCACCGAAGCCAAGTTCCATAAGCATGGTCCGGAAGTCCGATCCCGCTAAACTCCGAATTTGGCCATGGTCTCCAAAAACAGTACCGCTCACCATAGCGAGCAGGTGCTCGGCCGGAAGTTCAGCAACATATTCTTGCCAATCCGGAAATGGTGCGGTCAGTTGGTCTCTCTGCATAATTACTATTATAAAATAAAAGCGGCTATAAGTTAACAGATGCCGAATGACTTTTACAGAGTCAGGCAGGTTGAGTGCCTGAATTCTCATTCAAATCGCAACAGCTAAGTACGGCTTGAGTAGCGTGGCAGGGCTTTGGTAGCCGTGTCGTTTACGCGGTCTAGTATTGAGCAGGTTGGCCGCCAGGTCAACCTGCTCCTGTGTGACGTTAGCGAATGAGGAGCCTTTCGGAAAGAATTGCCGGAGCAGCCCATTGAAGTTCTCGTTGCTGCCCCGTTCCCAGGAATGGTAGGGGTGGGCAAAGTAGACGGTCAGACCGGTATGTTTTTCCAGTATCTCAAAGTCTTGCATCTCTGTGCCATTGTCGAGCGTCAGGCTACGTTTCAGATGTCGCGGGAGTGGGGCAAGCAGCTGTTCAGCACATGTCCGGAACTGCTCCTTGGTGGCCTGCGAAATGTAGCCGACGAGGGCGTAACCGCTCTTCCGTTCGACCAGGGTGACGAGGTAGCCGGAGTTACCTTTGCCGCGAACGGTGTCGCCCTCCCAATGGCCGTAGAACAGCCGGTCGTTCACTGATTGGGGACGTGAGTCGATCCAGCGTTTCTTCTGCAGTTCTCGCTGCCGTTCCCGGCGCTTGGTGCCGTACTTCCGACGGAGCTTCTTGTGGCGCAGGAACTGCCACATGGTGGCCAAGAAAGCTTTGGGTTGTGCCCAGAGCCAGCGGTAGACCGTACTATGACTCAAACCAACAGCCTGTCCGGCCTGCTCGGGGCTGTAACACTGCCGCAGGAGCGCCGTGAGCTGCTCAGCCTCGGCGTCGTGTAGCCTGCGGTGCTGCTGGTTGGCCGCATACCTCAACCGACGGTTGCGGTTTCGGGCGACGCGGATGTCATAGCCGGTCGCAGTCGGAGCTGCGCCCCGACGCAGCTCCCTACCTACAGACGAAGGGTGGAACCTGAGGATGCGGGCACAAGATTGGTTCGTGAGCCCGGCGGTCTTTAGTTTTGCTAGAAGAACCCGGTCATCTCGGGTAAAGTGATGGTGAGCCATGCTGGCAACCTCCGTATTACTGTTAGTTCTTGCAAACAACAGCGTACGCGGAAGCCGCATGGCTCTTCAGGTTTTCTTAGGTTGCGTTTTGAAGGTTAATTCGGGGTGCAATATTTGCATATTTTATAATGTATTATATAATTAATATATGAACTTTTGCAAAGGGGCGTCATCGGGGGCTGAAGCCTGTGCCGCAGCACAGATGAGAGTAGAAATCGATCAGACGCTCAACGCCGGAGCCATCGAGGAAGCCGCGCAGGCGACACACCAACTCCGGGTCTTTCGTTCTAATGAACTTGACGATGGCGGCGCGTCGCCTTATTTGAAGGACGATGTAACCTTCGTGCCGCAAACCGTCGACTGCGGCTTGTGCGGCGGCGAGGCCGTTCGATTCGACGTAGGCATGGTCATGGCGCGGAATTGTCTGGTGTCCGGCTCCTGCGAACTCAGCTGGGCCAAACTGCATCCGCAAGCTTACCTTAATAAAACCGGCAAGCCAATTGCCGATATACTGCCATGCATCGGTTCCGAATCCAGATGCACGGCTAGCATAAAACTGGAACAGGGAGAGCATCCAGGTACACTTAATCCGATACTTATCGGCAGATGTTTGATTGAAACGGAAGGAAATCGCGAAAAGTGGGAAGGGGTGGATATACCTATGCTGAATGCCATGCAGGCCGAAGAGTTAACCGAAGGTCGGTTCGAAGAATTCGACGGGCAGCAGTAGTTCAGGGGAGATAGCGATACCTAAACTGTCAACTCCGACGTTTGTACTTTGAAAAGACCAAACAACGCACCGGCACTACTTTCTGAGTTACACGACCATAAGTTAAATTTTGCAGTCGGCCGCAATATACAACTTTACCAACCAAAAATTACCTGGGCGACGATAATTGCCATGCGAACGTATCGCGCCGCATGTGCCTTATACCATACCCGGCATCGTGCAAATTGCCCTCAAGCTCCAGTCGCTCATCATGAGGCAAATGATTGTGTTCATATAATATCATCGGCGGAATTTGCTCCGGAGGCAACCGCAACGCCTGATTGACCACCACCCCATCGTGTCCTTCCGTGTCAACGACAAGATAGTCAATGTGGCTTACGCTAAAATCGCCCAACAGCCCTTCGAGCCTCCGCGTACAAACGGAAATCGGCACCACCTGAGATTCCGCATCCCGCACTGTCCAGGCAGATCTATCTATAACTTCTCTACGTAAGCTGCTGCAACCATAGATTCTGCTGTCCTGGTCATTGTCAGGGTTGACCGCAAACATTGTCGCCACACCATCGTATTCACTGACGGCGACTTGAGCGAAATGGAGCCCCCGCTGGTTCGCGTAAGTGCGCTGCAAGGCCAGGCTATATCGCGGTACCGGCTCGACCAGTAAGCCGCCCCATCCGTAGTTAACGATGTAGCGATGTATCGGATCGTCGCGCAAGCCGTCATTCGCGCCAACTTGGACCACGAAGAAAGCATCACCCTGCGACTCAGCGCGGGCCGTAACCTGCCGGCTCACGAAACGCCACCCGATTGCCCTGTCAACCGCTTCGTGCCCCACTTGCCAGTACGTCTGCGACCGTAAAAATCGCCGGAGCAAAAGTCTTCCAGCACTCAATTCCACCTGAGCGTTGTCCCTATTCCTTAAAGCTTCAGTCCTGTTTGGCATCGGCAAAAATTATACCGTACAATCTCAGCCCGTCAAATCAGTACTCAAAGCTATATGAACTTTTGCCAACAACTACTTTGTCACCACCTTTAGCACCTTGCCGCTCGAGTTCGTGCATGATGCCTATTTTGCGCATAATGTCGCGCAAACGGAAAATCGCCTGCTCGTTATCGAAATCGGTACGTGCGGCAAAACGTTCGATTTTTTTGCCGGTCACTATGAAGCGAGCCCCTTCTTTGGTCACATTCCAGGCGTCCTCTTTATCATCGAGGGTCAGGACCGGCACGGTTTCCGCAGCCTCTTTGGACTGAACCTGCACACGCTTTTGCTCTATAACCGCCCGGTTCACAGCATAGAGTAAATCCTGGATCCCTTGACCGGATTTGGCGGATATGGCGAACGCCGGCGCGCTTTTCGGCGCAACCTTACGCAGTCTGACCAGCAAGTCTTCTATCATTTCGGCGTCGAGACCTTCGACTTTATTCAAAGCAATAAGCTGTGGGCGCCTGGCAAGGTCGGATTGATACAATTTGAGCTCGGCTTGAATGGTTTTATAGGCCTGCACGACGTCAGGTTGGTAAGCATCGATAAGATGCACGAGCACGCCGGCGCGCTCGACATGGCGCAGGAATTCATGACCGAGACCCTTGCCGGCCGCCGCGCCTTCGATCAACCCCGGGATGTCCGCGAACAGCAAACTGGTGCGTTTGTCGATATCGACGACGCCGAGGTTCGGCGTGAGCGTCGTGAAGGGATAATCGGCGATTTCCGGCCGGGCATTACTAATCCGTGCCAAAAGCGTTGATTTGCCGGCGTTTGGCAATCCCACCAGACCAACATCGGCAATCATTTTAAGTTCCAGTACCGCATTTAGCGTCTCGCCCGTCTCGCCTTTTTCGGCGAAGTTCGGCGTCTGACGCGTCGAGCTGACGAAATGCGCATTGCCGAAACCGCCCTTTCCGCCGTGCGCGATGACTGCCCTCTGGCCATCTTCGGTCAAATCGGCAAGCGTGACACCGGATTCGGCGGCCACCACCGTGCCGACCGGCACCGGCACCGTTAAGTCTTTGCCGCTTTTGCCGTGCTTTCGTCGTTTGTCACCGGACTGGCCGTTTTCGGCTTTCAGTTCTTTGTGATAGCGAAATTCGGCCAGTGTGTTTTCGTTGCGGCTCGCCACTAGAATCATACTGCCGCCATCGCCGCCATCGCCGCCGTCCGGACCACCACGGTCGACAAACTTTTCGTGCCGAAAACTGACCGCTCCGTCGCCGCCGTCGCCCGCCGCGATCGAAACCAAAACCTTATCAATAAACTTCATACGTCAAACTCTCTTAAAGAGTATACCACTCACGGCTTTCCTGACTGCACGGAAAGCTGCACACAGGGGTTGTACTGAGCACCGCAGCCACGGCTTATCATCAGTGATGCACCAAATATAATCGCTGTTTATGGGGTAATATAGTTCAGAAACGTGCTCGCCGGCTCCCAACCGCTATATCCGACCGCGCCCCAGCCGGCGATACCGTTCATGTCTCGGAATTTAATCATGGTGCCGCTGGCATTCACCGCATCGACAACCGCCACGTGGCCTTCGCCACCGGCCGCATACGGCGTCTGGGCAATCGCTCCGGCCGTCGGCCGCGAGCTGACATTCCAACCGCTCAATCCGGCATAATATGACCAGGAGCTGGCATTGCCCCAGTTACTCGGCACCGAAATCTGCGTCGCGACGTACCAGGTGCAGAATCCGTAATCGTAGCCGTTGCCATTGTACAGCGGTCCGCTGCCACCCCACGGGAAACCGCTCGTGTAGCTGCTGTCATACGAGCTGGTGCTGGCCTGCTGAATTTGTCCGTTCGGGATTATAATACGCTCACCCGGCTTAAGCCCTTCGATTTCGGCGTCATTGTAAGCAATAATAAGCTGCGCATTGGCGTGGTAATACTGCGCCAGACTTGCCGGTGTATCGCCGGGCTTGACGACGTAGACAATGCCATTGAGCGGCGGAATATATAACGTCTGCCCGGGCGTTACGTCGTCACCGCTCAAATCGTTCGACCAGCGGATGCTGTCCGACGTGACGCCAAATTCTGTCGCTATACTTTCGATCGTATCACTTGACTTGGCAACATACACCCTAATGTCTTTATTGGATTTGAATGCCGTCGCCACAACCAGAGGCTTGGATACGAGACTGGCCGAAGATTCGATAATCGCCTGCTCCGCGTTTTCGGTCTGCGCCTGGTTGGTTACGGCGGTGGCTTCGGGTAAATTCGCCAAACGCGCCACGTTCATCGCGATATCGGCCGACGATAGCTGATCGAGCGGGTTTGTCGCCATGGTGTCACTTTCAGCGCCGGCCGTTGATGAACTGGTTACCGTAATATTGGCCTCTGGATTGCGTACAACGAACCACACGATAACCCCCAGTAACACGACATTAACGCCAAGTAAGCTATAGCGTACATATCGTCGGCGGGCTACTTTACGCCCAAAACGCTTTTGCAACCGAGAATACACCTGTCCTGGTTGCTCCAGTTGCAGGCGCGCCGTAATTGAGGAATGAGTAGAGGAATTACTAATAATTTAGTCCTCTTAATATGCTTTCTGTTAGTGTCGCCGCGGGAAGAAATATGCGTAAGAGGCGACTCATAAAAGCAATTATATTTTTCAGCGCAGTCCCCTGCCCGTAAAAACACAGCTGCTTAAGGCTAAATTATAGCAAACCAGCTTTCTATTTCAATCCTTGAATACCCGCCGACATGGGTGCCATGTTTCGAATGAGACAAGCATCATGATCAGCTTCGGCGGCTTCCGTGCTTGATGTAGCGATTAAAGCGCCATTGATCAGCGAATGGAAACATACTCATACGCACACAGGAGGAGGAGCGGAACTGGCAACCAGGTGGTCCTGCAAAACCTCTTTTGCAGGATGAAGCGCCGCAATACGACAAGCTCAAACACCGCGCATCTAAGGAGTGGCGGAGCAGAGTTTGTGGCAGTACTGCGCGGTCTGCTGGGCGTGTTCCTCGGCCGTCTCCGAGAAATAAGTAATTCCATTATCGCCGGTCACGAAGTAGAGCCATTGGGTCTTGGCCGGATTCGCTACAGCTTGCAACGAACTATCGCTGACATTACTAATCGGGCCGGGGGGCAGTCCTTTGTGGATCAAGGTGTTATAGGGCGAGTCGTATGTTGTACTAGGCTTAACGCCGGCCAACAATGCACCGTAATACGCCGTCACGTCAGATCCAAGCGGCATTCCTATTTTCAGGCGAGACAAGAATACTTGCGCCGCTTGCGCGCGGTCGGTCGGCTTCGAGACTTCCTGTTCGACCATCGACGCCAACGTCACGCCCTGATAGACGCTTAAACCCTCGCGCGCAAAAGCGGCGCGGATCTCAGGAGTAAGATGCTTACCCATTTCGTTGAGCGATTCCTCAATGATAGTTTGCGGAACGGTATCAGCGTTCTTCTGGAACGTATCCGGGTACAAAAAGCCCTCCAGATTGGCCGACGGCGGTTTGTCAGTTAGTGCGGTATAGCCGCTGTAATGTGACGGGTTCAAGGCATCATCGACTGCCGCCGGACTAAATCCCGCTTGAATGAATGCCGTGCGGACCTGACTCAGGCGCTGGCCGGGCAGGATGGTCACGAGGTTGGTGGCAACTTTGCCGCTGGCTAAAATGCGCACAATTTCCGACAGACTCATATTCGGCTTGAGTGCATACGTTCCGGCTTGGAGGTCACTGTGGGTTCCGTGGCTACTGACATACCATTCAAAGGCTGCCTGACTGCGGATCAGACCGTCCTTTAATAGCTGATTGGCAATTTCGGGTGTCGATGTGCCGCTAGTAATCGTCACCAGCTGCACTTTGTTACTGTCGCTGACCGGCTGCAGATTGTTGTAATACTCATGGCGCACAACTACCGCGGCAATCGCAAAAATGATGAGCAATACCAGTACCACGATGGCAAAACGTTTCATACCCTTGCGGTACGGTCGCCTGGAGTTATAGTACGAATTCTGCCTTCTTAACATTATACTGTCCGCCTTTTACTATGCTCGGCTATGTAGTCTTCCAGTATATACGTTGCCGCCAGCGCGTCCACCTCTCCCTTCGTATAAGGTTTTTGCCGTTTTGCCAGCTCGGCTTCAGCTTTATGACTAGTGAGCGCCTCATCCTGCCAATGCGTCGGAATGGGAATGTGTGCTTGCAGCTGCCGGACAAATTCACGCACAGCTTTTGTTTGATTCGTTTCCTGGCCTTCCAGACCTCGCGGCAAACCAACCACGAGCAGGCCTGCTTGATTGACAGTTATCAAGTCCCGGATGTCGGACAAGACGCTTTCTGAACGTTCAACGGTCGTCAAGGGACTGGCAATGCCAACGGCTGGATTCGCTCTCGCAACGCCAATGCGCCGCTCGCCCACGTCAAGCGCAAGCAGGTTATCCGGTTCAGCTGCCATCGCTGGTAGCTTTTTCGATCTTGAAGGTAATTTTGGTAGTATTTGTCGGCACTGCTTCCACCCAGAATGGGCTAAGCTTGACCGATACGTTATTGACTCCGGGGTTGGCTTTAATTATTCCTTCGGCATCGCCGCTCTTTTTACCGGCGATTGCCGATTTGAGGGCCGCCTGGTCGATATGCGGTCCGACAACCGAAGATACCTGCAAGTCGATTTGTACTTTTGAGGTTCCGCCCGGATTCGGTACCGTAATGTTAGCATTACTTAAGCCATCGTCCTGAATGGTTTGTTTACTGGTGTCAATCTGCTGATCAACGTTTGCAGCTATCAGCTGATGCAAATCCGATTGTTTGGTGCCGAACATGGTATAAATGACGTTTTCGGTGTACGTGACATTTGCAACCTGATCGCCGGCCTTGGCACTGATATTTGTTTGCGGTTGCCCGGCGTTAAACGTTTCGCTAATCGCGTAATAGCCGTCTCCTTGGAGAGCCTGCTGTAATTGAGATTTGAGCGCATTATTACTAATACCCTGTTCAGCTTGCTTTTTGGCGCTGTCAATGTCCGACTGCTGGACCACGGTGACGATGTTGTCAGTTCCGCCGGTCGCTGATCCGGTCGCCGTAACGTCGGACCGACCCGCAACTGTGAAATTTGTACCGTCGCCGACGTTGTACTGCGAGCCGCCATTTTGTGCCGTAATACCGACTGCGTCTGATGTAAAGTCGAGGCACTTGTTGCCGTTGCTTAAGCCCGTGAGACTGAAGTTGGCGTCCGTTTGCGTAATAAATGTCAGCCCATTGGCACTCACGCCGCTGCCGGCCGGTATCGGATCAGGTGATTGGATGGCACCGCACTCCTGCGCCGTAAACGTTAAGGAGCCTGATGCTTCGTTACCTTCATTCTTTTTACCACTGGCCGGAGCCTGGCCGGTGTAAGTCTTTTGTACCTGTTCGACTTTGGCCGGCACGGTTTGTGAACTCGGATCAACACTGTCGGCGGTCGTGTCGAGTGTCGGATTCAAGTTACTATTGATGGTCGTTGTGTCGGTTTGAATAGTGACAGACGCTTTCGGCAGTACACGGTTAGCCACGATCCAGCCGACAACCAGTAGCGCAAGTATGAGCGCGCCGAGCATCAGCACCATACGAAATTTGTCGAAGTTGGGAACTTTCAGGTGCTTGTCTTTGCCCTTCTTGCTCTTGCCGCCGGCCTTGCCCGAAGCACCGGCCGCCGCGATCGCCGCCACATCCTTTCCGTCACCGGTTCGCGAACCGGCTGATTCGCCGGTAGTATTATCAAGCTCTATGGTGTCTTCCGGTGATTGGTCGGCATTTAAAGTACTCGACGGCACTTGACCGGCTAATTCCCCTACCGGTTTGTCGGCCGATTGCTTAGGATCGAAACTTTCGCCGGTCAGCGGGATAGCTTCATCGACATCTTCCGGCACTTCATCGATTGCCGCCGGAGCAGATGGAATTTCCGGTTTGCTCTGAAGCGTTTTCGCGACGTACAAGCCGACGCTCCCGGCCAATGGCAACAGTCCCGTCTCTGACGTAATTAGCACCAGGTTTTTCTTGGCTGCATCAGCACGCTTCTTGAGCAACTTCATATTAACTATGCTCTGGAAAACCGTCGCGCGTTTCGGAAGCACCAATGCCACAATCTTTGATTGCGATTGCGTCACTTTATCAATTATGCCGGTAATCTCGTCATCAACGTCGACATACAGGACATCTTTGCCATTTGCCTCAGCCATAAAAATTCTCCGGCTCTACATAACCAGATTCTATGCATCTTTTAGAAAATAGCCAGGGCAACGAATTCCGAACGAGTAAAAAAGTGGCTCGCGTCTCAAAAAATTGAGCCACTGGGTTCAGTTTGGTCATTGTAATTTGATTATTGGTCATTTCCTGAGACAAGTTATACTCGAAGCATTCTATCAAGTTTTTCTCGCACGCTTCCACCGCCACCCGGACCAGCGAACTGCATGGTGTCCATGCCAACTCGCAAGAGCCCCATCGCGGTCACAAACGTATGGTCGGTAACGTCGCCAGTTTTGTCGTGCATGCCGACAACCTGGGTCGGCTGGATATGTTTGACGACCGGCTTGCGCGTGAACGGAAGTTCCTTATACCAGTCGGAATTCTCGAGCCGGTCCATCAGCATATCGAGCGATGAACCGCCTCCACACAGGAACATACGATACGGCAAGTGGTCAAGTTTGTCGAATTCCTGCAGCGCCAGTTCCACACCGCTAATCCAAACATCGACCGTCTTCTCAAGCGCGGCCTTCACTTGCGGCAAACGCTGCTCCGGAATACGGCCGGAGTCAACATTAAGCTTGAGTTGCTCGGCTTGCGTAAACGATACGCCCAGGTCGCGCTCGACCGACCGCGTATACGCTCGTCCGCCGATGCCGAACATCTTAGTCCCTTGCACGCCGCCATCGTTGACAACAGCGATATCGGTCGTACCGCCGCCGACATCCATGAGTATGGCACTTAAACTTGCATTCGGGTTATCGCCGATCACGCTGCGAGCCACCGCAAACGGTTCAGCCGCAACCGCGAGCAGATCAAGATCGAGCTGCTGCGCAGTGCGTTCAAGCGCCCCGATATGAATCATCGGCGCGAATGCCGTATACAGCTGCACTACCACATCTTTACCCTGAAATCCGATCGGATTCGTCACCGGATAGCCATCGATTTCAATATTCACGAGCGCACTGTTGACCAGCCGCACCTCGACCTCTTTGCCGCCGAGCTCTACCGCCAGCTGCCGTTTGGCTTTTACTTCGGCCCGCTGCTGCACCAGCCTGATAATCTGTTCGACTTCACTGGAGTCGAGCGCCTTGCTCGGATCCTTACGCGAACAGCGCACGGTCGTGGTCGTTCCCTTTACCAATTCGCCGGCGATCCCGATAACCGTCGTCCGTACACTGACACCCGCTTGTTGCTCCGCTTGGGTTAAAGCCTTGTCGCAGTTTTCCACAACGCTGGTAATGTCGGCGATCGCTCCGGCCTGCATGTCGCTCAGACTCTGATGCTGCCGGCCGACCCCGACAATCTCTATATCGTCACCATTCGCCGGCACCTTGCCGATGAGTGCCTTGACGAACTCGGTCCCGATATCGAGTGCCACAATATACTGGTCTTCCTCAGGCCGCTTGGCATTCACCTTGGCCTCGGCAGCCGCTTCCTTGGCGGCAATTTTAGCTTTATCCAGAGCCGATCGGCTCATCGTCTTAAATTTATCAAGCATAATCGTATAAATTATAGCACGCGAGCGACAATACAAAACGGACCTAAAAGGCAGTTTACGCTCCGGACAAAGCATGGTCGAACCCACCTTAAGCGTCAACCGACCTGCCTTTCTAGCCTGCGACGCTCCAGTAGTATTAATTTGCCAGTAAATTTCGAACTTGGCAAATGGCCGTGACTATCGTTTTTAACCGCAACCGCAGACCGGATGATACCAGATTAGCAGCTAGACCTATCGACGTTCAGACTGCTAATTCATACCCGACGGCTTGTAGCACGTGCTTTGCCCATTGCTCCATGTCCTCCGTCTTTCTAATCCTCGCCCGACGCTCCCGCTCGGTATTGCCTCCCCAGACGCCATACCCTATCTCACGCGTCAGCGCAAAGGCGAGGCAACGGGCCCGTACCGGGCAATCATCGCAAATGAGCTTGGCAATGTTCTGAAGCGTTCCGGGTACGAAAAGTTCGTCCGGATCGGCACTCAAACAATTCCCGCCCCGATAGTCAAATTCCCCGTCGCGCGCCGCCGCGTAAGCGTCAAGAATTTCGCGCGCCACCGCCGGGCCGTAATCTCCCAGTCGGGAGATTAAGGGTCGAATGCTGTTATAGCCTACTTCGTATTTTCTGCAGATAGCCCGCATGGGAAGATGCACATTGGCGTTCAGCCCGCACACTTCTACTATCGTACCTCTGGTTTTTTCGTCAAAAGGCTGCACCTTAAGCCATCCAAGCAGCCGGTCACTGACCGATTGCAACCGCTCGGTATCGCCAACCTGTACTCCCACGACCGACGCCAGGTAAAGCGGATTATACGCTTCTGTAGGCAATTTCGTGAAGGAGTTAAAATATCTGATCGGATCGAAACCGCCGCTTAGCATCAATTTGAATAGGTCTTTAAATTCATTAAGGCCTTCGTCGACGAACAAACGGGTATAGCCGGTATATTTTCGGATCTCATCGATTGAACCGCCATTGAGCAGCGATGTTACTATAAGCGCAGCTTTGGCCGAAACACATGCAAGTGAACGCTCTAGAACTACTGTTTGTCGCGCTTCATCGACACCCTCAAGATGTTTTTCGATAAAACTGACGAGCCCGTAAGCGTCTCCATGAAGCTCAACTTGCGCTTGATCGATATCAAATATGACGGTTTCTCCGGCATGCCGGAGTGATTCAGGTAAAGAGATGAGCAAATGGGGATGCTGGCGGTAACTCGCGTCAGCCCAGGCTTCAGGCAGGACTAAAAATTTTTCGCATACAACCTGGCGGATCGTTGCCGCTCCGAATTTTTCCGCCATGTCCCGTACACCCTCAGTAGTTTCGACGATGTCCCTATCTCCGGCGCCGTCACCGAATTCGATATCGCTAACGGAAAGTTCATCCCGTACCTGCAGCACGGCTGAACTAGCCAGCTCTTTTTGAGTTTTCGTCAGACCGCTTTCGACAATCGGCGACCAGATCCCGGCGGCCCGAAGCAGTACACTCGCTCGATCCTGCAAATCCGGTGGCGAAGCGCATGCCGCAAGCTCCGCCTCGACGGAAGCTGCTTTACCCATAATCATTTACTATGGCAGTTCTTCACTCGTTAGGCAATTAAAAATCCAAAAATAGTAAAACTATCAACTACTATTGGAGTACGGCCTTAATCCGTCTCACGCCGGCGGAACTGGATTCTTCTTTGGTGATTTTGAATTTTTTGCCGCCTTCAGCCAATTGGCCGGTGTGTTCAACATGCGGGCCGCCGCAAATTTCGCGGGAATAATTTTCGCCGTCAGGGTCGCCGACGGTGTAGACCTTCACGGTGTCCCCGTAACGATCACCAAACGCGCCCATTACGCCGCTTTTCAGTGCTTCTTTCGTATTCTCCTCGCGCCAGGTCATCGGCCAATCTTTGGCAATCTGCTCGTTGACTATGTCTTCTACGGCTTTAGTTTGTTCGGGTGTCAGTTTCTCGGAGTGGCTGAAGTCGAACCGAAGCCGCTCAGCCGTAATGTTACTGCCCCGCTGAATGACATGATCGCCTAATATGTTCCGTAACGCCCGGTACATCAAGTGCGTTGCTGTGTGGTATTTGGTCGTAATCTCCGAATGGTCGGCCAGGCCGCCCTTGAACTCGCCCTTCGTTGCCGTCCGGCTTCGTTCGCGTTGCGCTTGCATGTGATGCTCGAATTCTTGCTGCCAGGCGCCTGAAACTTCTAAGCTGTGCGTATACGCTTCTTCGACACTAAGCTCGGTTGGGAATCCGTAAGTATCATAAAGTTTGAAGATAATCTCTCCGTCAAGCAGTCTTCGGCCGTCTGTAAGCTTTTTGAATTCTTGAATACCTTTACGCAATGTTTGCCGGAAGATCTTTTCTTCTTTAACCAACACCTCAATGACGGATTGCTCGCGCTCGGCGACTTCCGGATAGTCATCCCGGTAGAGCTCCGTCACGACCGGCACAACGTCCTGCAAAAAGTTTTGCTCGATACCGAGCTCGAATGCGAACCGGATTGCCCGGCGCACCAGACGGCGCATCACATACCCCTGCTCCTTGTTGCTCGGCACTACGCCGTCAACGGCCAGGAAGGTCGCGGCCCGCAGGTGATCAGCAATCACGCGCATTGCGTTGGTGTGGCTGTCATATTTTTTGCCGGAAAGCGCTTCCAGTTTCTCGACGATCGGCCACAAAATGCTGATTCTAAAAACATCCTGACTATCTATGGATGCCATCGCTGCACGCTCCAGCCCACAGCCGCAGTCCACATTCTGCTTCGGCAATTTTTCAAATCCAGTCTCGCGTTTCACGTACTCCATGAACACGCTGTTGCCAATCTCAATAAACCGGCCGCAGTCGCAGTTCGGATGACAATGTTCGCCGTATTCCGCGCTGTGTTCGACGAAGTTAAATTCATAAAAGACCTCACTATCACCCCCGCCCGGCTCACCGACCGGCATATCAGCAATCTTGCCAGCGCGGCACCACCAGTTTTTAGCTGCGTCGTAAAAGAAAATTCGCTCACCCGGCTGCACGCCCCGCTGAGCCGCCGATTCTTCACTGCCCATATCGGCCTCTATGGCTTCGATTTGCAGTTCACCGAAAAGTTTCTTCCATATGTCAGCGCTTTCGGTGTCCTTTGGAATACCATTCGCCTCGTCGCCAATAAAGCACGTCACGTACAACTTCTTCGCATCCAGGCCCACGACTTTGGTAAAGAATTCAAAAACCCACGGCAGCTGATCGGCCTTGAAGTAATCGCCTAAGGACCAGTTGCCGAGCATTTCAAACAAGGTATCGTGGCGATTGTCGCCAACTTCTTCAATGTCTTGGGCTCGAAATACTGGTTGTGAGTCAACCAGACGCGTACCGTCCGGATGTTCCTCACCGAGTAAATACGGAATAAGCGGCTGCATTCCGCTGCCGGTAAAGAGCGTTGTGGGATCGTTCTGCGGCACCAGCAGCGCGCGCGGAATCGCCACGTGCCCCCGTTCTTTAAAAAAATCTAAGTATGCCTTCCGGATTTCCTGAGCTGTCATGGCTTCCATTGTAACAGCGGTCACGTCAACGGCAAAACTTTCGACGATGCCGGAGCGCGGACAGCATCAGTCGTAGTGCCGCTCGGCATATGCGCATACTTTTTGCACATCTATCGGCAAGTACTGTAAACGATAACCCAGCATCCGGCCCATAGTGGCGACTCGGCGGGCCCGTTCATTGTTAATAGCGGCGGCATTAGGCATTCGATTCGGCAAAAATCCGCCTAGCAGCCGGAAACGATCGGCCTCGGCGATCAAGGTACTTCTGAGAATATCTTCCTCATTGATCCGCACTGCGCCGTAATTCCGGGTGCTTTTCGCATATAAGGCGACCGCTTGACGAGCTTGCTCCTGCATGACGTGAAGTGATCGGCGCGGCCTGATCGGACCTTTGTCGTACGGCAGAAATAAGTCGCTCACACCTGCCGTCCCGGCGATCCGGCGAGCCAACGAGGGTTTCGGCAGAAGCGAAATATCGACGTGCGGGTTCGCCGCGTCAAGCACTATAGACAGCTGAGTAGTATCGAGTTCGCCGGTCCAGAAAGCGCCAAGATTGCGTCGGTGAATATCGGGCCTGCCTCGCGAACTGGTGGTGTACGCAACCTTCAAACACGCCTGCTCCCAATACGTAACTTTGTTTGCTTCATAGTGACGCGCGGCCCGCGTCTTTGCTTCGCGGATTTCCGGCGGCATAGGCGTGCCGCTCAAGTCAGGTGACGACGTCATACGGTGGGGTCGGGCGATCTGCAGACGCCTATGGGCCAAGCGGCTACGGGCGAATGGCATAAACGCCTCGGTCTGGCGTTTGCCGCGCGTATACCACATAAATTCCATTGCCTCGTTCCGCAACTCCCGCCATTTGCCGCCAGGTTGCAATTCAAACCTGTCCGGTTTGTAGTCAATATCAAATAACGGCTGCGGCAGTGCGCAACCGGCCTGCGCCAGCTCTACCTGTGCTTGCAACAAAAACGCACCGGCATCCAGATTATTTTCATGTAATTCGTATGCTACTGGCAGCAATAGCGAAGCGTCGGCATTCCCCACCAACGCGTTATAGCATCCCACGTACCCTGCAGCCTGAATAGTTTCGGCCGAGAACCGGTGTTCGGGGTTATTTGCCCCAGTCAAATATAATTCGGGGAAGAGATCAAAATTATTCGCGCCGATATAGTCACCGACATCCACCTGTTTCACGATTATATTATATCATTATTTTGCTTTATTTCGTACTTATCTGTGTTATTATAATTTATATGACTCGTGAAGTTTTGGAAATGCCCCGCGACGCGGATATGTCTGACACGGATTTTGCCGGAGTGGATATTGATCCCGATGCAGCGAACGGTGACTGGGATGCGGCGCTGACGGAGCTGGCCATAGAAGAAGGTGTCACGGCGGCCGCCGGTCAGCCCGACACCGACGTCGGAGTCGATGCCGATCCTCAGCAGACGCCCGTGCCGGCAGCGGACGCCATCTCCACGCATGGCAGCGCCAACCCGGACGAAGATGATTTTTACACCGGATTAGCTACCTATGACATTTGGAGCGCCGCCGCCGAAGAAGCTGAAGCTGAAGCCAATGTCACTATAGACACGGTCGGCGACTATCTCAAAAGAATCGGCAAAGTACCGTTACTTACAGAAGTGCAAGAGGTTGAGCTCGGCAAGGCAATCGAAGCGGGACTCTACGCCGATACGCTGTTGGATGAAAGCCGGATGCCCGTAATGTCGTGCATGTCGGACGAACTTGAAGCTATCGCGCTGGAGGGCAAACTCGCTCGCAACCATCTGTGGGCGGCCAATCTTCGGTTGGTGGTCTCAATCGCGAAGCGCTACCGTGATACGGGTTTGTCGTTGCCAGATTTGATTCAGGAAGGCAATTTGGGGCTATACCGGGCTATCGAACACTATGACTACACTAGAGGCAATGCATTTTCCACTGTCGCCACTTGGTGGATTCGGCAAGGTATCACCCGGGCGATTGCCGACCAGGCACGCACCATCCGCGTGCCGGTATATATGGTCGCGCAGATTAACGAGCTGGAGCGAACGGAACGCGAACTGCGGCGCACGCTCGAACGCGAGCCGACGCTGGAAGAAATCGGCGTAAAGATGGACATGGAGCCGGAAAAAGTAAGTGAAGTCCAAGAATACGCCCGTGTCGAGCCGATATCGCTGCATACGCCGGCCGGTCGCGAAGCAGACGAAGAGCTCCAGGATTTTATTGAAGACTCGGACGGCCCGAACCCGACCCTGGCCGCCGAAACGGGCAGCTTACTCCAAGCAATCGAAAGCGCGCTGGATGTATTAACGCCGCGCGAAGCTTTGATTATCAAGGAAATCTTCGGCATTGTAGACGGCGTGCCAAAAACTCACGACGAAATTGGCACTATGCTCAGCCTTTCCGGCAGACGAAGCGGGCAAATTCGAAAGGATGCGATGGCAAAACTTAACAGGCCTGGCAATAAAGAAATACTCAGGGAGTTCTGGGGCGAATAATCTAAGCCCCTGATTGATTTTTCAGGCTACGATGCCGCCGCCGAGTACCTGATCGCCGCGGTAAAGCACCGCCGACTGGCCGGGCGTGGAGGCGCGGACGTCGTCAGCCAGCACCAGCCGCCAGTCACCCCGCTCGCAAGCCTTAAGTGATTTTACCTCTACGAAATCGGCCCGGTAGCGTAGACGTGCGCTCAGCCCACTGGGTTCCGCCGGCGCGCCGTTAATCCAGTGCATGTCGGCGAGTCTGAACTCGTTGCTCCACAATTTTTCATCCTGCAAATCCGTCGTCACGTACACGATATTCCGCTCCATGTCCTTGCCCGTCACATAAAACGGCAGACCGCCGCCGACCTGCAAACCGTGCCGCTGGCCGATAGTATAAAACAGCGCGCCGTCATGCTCACCGATTTCGCGGTCGTTCTGGTCAATAATCGCGCCGCTGGCTTGCGGCCCGAGTTCGTGCAGCAGAAAATCTTTAATTCCTACCTTGCCCACAAAGCAAATCCCCTGGCTGTCTTTCTTATCTGCCGTCGCCAGCCCGAGCTTTCTTGCAAGCTCGCGCACCGCCGGCTTCTCTAACTCCCCGATCGGCATCAAGCTGCGGTGCAGCGCGTCTTCGGTAATACGGTACAAAAAATACGACTGGTCTTTATGCTTATCAACACCGGCGAAAAGCTGACCGTGACGCACTCTTGAGTAGTGGCCGGTGGCGATTAAATCGGCGCCATCATCAAGCGCCGTGTCCAGAAACAGTCGGAACTTTATCTCCTGATTGCACATGATGTCAGGATTCGGTGTTCGTCCGGCGCGGTATTCGCCAATCATGTAATCAACTACTTTGTGCCGATACTCAGTCTCGAAGTCATACAGCTTGAATGGAATACCCAAGTGCACCGCCACACGCTTGGCGTCCTGGTAATCCTGCTTCCACGGACAGACCAGGCCAGGCAGGTCCTGGCTCCAGTTTTTCATATACACGCCGGTCACGTCATAGCCCTGCTCGCGCAGCAGCGCCGCCGTCACCGACGAGTCGACCCCGCCGCTTAAACCGACAGAAACTTTTTTAGACACAATTAACTTATTTTAGCAAAATTATACGTATTTTAACAGACCGGAACCTATGCTCGGTATTCTCGTTCAATACGACGCCGCAGAGCAGTAATCTCATACCTTCGGCCGAGCCAAAAGGTCAGTAAAATAAACGGTAACGCCGCTGCCAGCGGTTCCCACAGGATGTTGACAATGGTAGTTTTGCCGCTTGATGGCGAGCTATTATTTGTACTGCTCGTAGACGTGCCGTTGCCATTAATCACGGCTACCAGCTGCAGAAAGGCTTCGGTGCCGTTTTTGTCCGTTGCTCGCACCAGCATGTTGTATGTACCGGAATTGACATACTTGTGAGCCAGCTGCACTGTGCCCGGCAAGGAAACGCTCATCAAATCCGCCGCTGAACCGTCGCCCCAATCCACGCTCAGCGCGTACGGACCCTCACCGCCGGTAATCGTCACCGGCCAGGTTAATTGCTGGCTCGGGCTGGTTCCGCGACTGGCATAGTCGCTCGTCAGGAAAACATGCGTACCGAATTTAACTAGTTGCAGATCATTGAACGTCACAATCGTTGTTTGCGTGGCCGGGCTGGCCTGGTCGAGCGCGTCATACTGCCGCTCCACTAATTCGTTCTTTCCGCCAAACAGCGTCACTTTCAATGTATAGCTGCCGTGCGAACACGTAGTGGCGCCGATAAAGACACCGTTATCAAAGACTTTGATGATTAAGCCAGCCTTACAGAGTCCGCTCACCGTAATCGGCAAATTTGAAAAGACCTGGCCGCCGCTCGGAATCGCGATCGTCGGCGGGGTGGATGGTGGCGGTCCGGCCAGTTTGCCCTGGACACCCACAGCACCGGACTGCGGGTTCTCCTGCGATCCGATCGCCACAGCATTAACCGGCCAAGCCAGCATCACCAGCACTACACAGGCGGCAATCCGAGTCCAGTTTTCGGCCAGTAGTTGTTTAAGCACTGCGGCGGCTCGATGTTTCATAGCTTTCTAAGGCAATTCTTTTTGCAGCTTCCCGGCCGTCTCGCGCATCCGT
The DNA here is from genome assembly GCA_963810525.1 of Candidatus Saccharimonadia bacterium. GTDB lineage: Bacteria > Patescibacteriota > Saccharimonadia > Saccharimonadales > UBA4665 > JAICLK01. Next base: position 73,215 of record CAWENB010000001.1, on the reverse strand, counting down.
TTCAGGCCGAATATATTCCGCGCTTCTCCTGTCACCGATTATAGCCCAAAACCGGTAATGTTTGGAGGGTACAATTCAAACCTAGAGCTGTATGTTTAACGTCGAGTGTTTCGACTGGCTCGGTTAATGACGTCGCGATTGTATTTGCGAATCATGCGCGGCAATACGACTATGGCGAATATGATTGCAAGGATAATTATTACTGCAAGGATAATTACGAACATTGGGATTATATAGAAGTTAGTGGTAGCGCTCAATAATTGACCTTTTGTACCGTATCCGAAGTTACCTTCAATGGTATATTTACCGAAACTGCCCATGCCACTAAGTGGTACTGAGTATCGGCGGATACTGTCCGGCAGGACGTTCCCTCGGGGTGTCGTATTATTTATTTCATACGTTTCGAGCGTAGTACTACCCTTCTTGAGCAATATTTTACCGAATGGCTGATCCTGTACGTCACCAGTGTTATGGAACCGCACTACGGCGTTAAGATTCTTATTACTGGTGAAAATCGAGCTAGGGCTGTCGAGCGTTTTGGTGGAGGTGTTATATTTTCGAACGTCGAAACTTTCCAGACTGACAAACTCTTTATAATTTCCAGGCACGGTCACAAGCACTAATGAACCCACACTTGCAGTAAGATTAATGTTCTTGTTTTGGTTTGATGATGCCGGCAAGAAGCGGACGGTACCATAGTAGCCGCCACCCGAAGTCCCGGCTGGTATTGAAATTGACACCTTAACGTCTTTAGTTGCGTTAGCCCCAATAGTAAACGTCCCGATCGGCGAAACAAACCCCTTCAAACTATGACTAGGTGCCTTTTGCCCATTCAAAAGAATGTATGGAGTTCCCGTTTCACTAGTACCAGCGGTAAAATCATCAACTACGCCCTCTAGATCCGCCGGTTCTGCCGTAAGGTTTGAAATATATACATCTATTGTCTGGCTGGAACCCGCATTAATAGTAAGATCACTTCTCACTGGTGAAATTCTCAATCCATTTCCCGGTGATGTGGCTGATTTTTTTGCAGCCAAAGCCGGATTTGCTGTAAGTATAAGTACAGCAATAGCTATGAACGCGGTAGCCGCAGCGAAAAATTTACGTCGCACCATTTAAAATTCCCCTCACTTAAAGATTTTTACTTAGGCTTATAATAGCAAACCGCTAGTGCTGGCACAACTTTAAGTTTAAATTAACAACAGACTACAAATTCGCTATTTATGATTAGACGGAGTCAGCACCTTGAGGCCACTTGAGGGTTATGGCGTATTTTGGCTTAATAACAAAAACTGGTTGCTGCTAGCGCTTTAAGACGGACAGATTTCTTTGTCATTGTTTTCGTTATTCTTGTAAGTACCAACTAAACAAGGAGTAACGAAGATGACTCGAAAGAGCTGTCCGTCTTGCTATTGTACCAACGTAAAGAAAAACGGTGTGAGGAACGGTCTACAGCGCTACGTCTGTCGTACCTGCCGTCGGTCATGGAGCAGTAAAGGCCGCCCTGGCCGTAAGCGAGCTACCCTATGGCACCAGTATGCCTTTGACGGTCGTACCGTGAACAGCTTGGCTAAAGAATACCGGAAAAGTACCGGTTGCATCCGCGCTCAACTCAATGGCTACAGCCCGCCACGCATCATCCAGAAACCGCGTACCGTAGCCGTCATAATGGATGTTACCTACTTTGGGGACTGGGGCCTCCTGGTTGTTATTGACCCATATGCAGTGGCGACGCTTGGTGAGAATACGGTGCTGTATTACGCCACGGTAGACGGGACAGAACGCACCGTAGATTATGAGGTTGCAACAGATACGATTGAAGCAATGGGCTACAGTATCCTGGCGGTCACCATTGACGGCAGACGAGGCGTACGGACTATGCTGGAGGGCAAAGGCATACCGGTCCAGCATTGCCAGTTTCACCAGCTTATGACCATCACTCAATGTCTGACCAAGAAGCCACGACTGACGCAAAATATTGAGTTACGAGCGCTTGCCTTAACGCTCGCTCGGACAGACGAACTAACGTTTGAGGATGCACTCGCTGGTTGGTACAAGAAACATGGGGCATGGCTCAAGGAGCGTGATCCGGTCACCAAAAGATATGCCCATGAGCGTACCAGAAGAGCTTATTTTTCCTTGTGTCGCAACCTACCATATCTGTTCACCTACCAAGCCGATTACATACAGGAAAGTGGCATACGAGTAGCCAACACAACGAGCCCATTAGACGGAAGATTCGGCGTCTGGAAAGACAAGCTCATACCCCACCGTGGAGCCTCAAAACAACGAATAATTACGATCCTCTGGAGTTTCTTCTCTAGAAAAACAGATTAGAGTAGACACCAGAATTTGGTGTTAAGCCCGTATTTTTAATTCTCTCGATTACTATCAATCAATGAGACTTTCTAGAAATTTGCCAACGCTATGTACGTGTAAGTGCTCGAATAAATGCCTACTGGCTGCGTGCTGCCCACGTTCACAATATAGCTCACCGTATATTTGCGAAGATCTTCCGGCGAAGTTGCCGCTGCTATCACATCTCCATCATTATAGTGGTATTGATTCGGCTGATTATAATTAAATTCCGGCGAACCTTGGCCGGGCCCACTCGGATTGCTGCCCACTGCCGGTTTAGTATTAGCACGCAAATTTATACCAAACTGGCTGACACCGACCGTAGACGGTGCTGATACTTGCATCGCAGGAATGGAATTCGTACCGGACAGCATGGTTGTCCCACTGACGGTTATGCCATAGCCGCTCTTACCGTTCGTAGCGACCACCATTTGCGACTGGCCACTGCTTGTCGCAGAAGTACTAAAATCGCCCATATCGATAAAATCACCGCTTGCCGTGCTACAGTCTGTTCCAGTTATCGCAACGCCAACACAAAATAGTAAATATGGCGGTACAGTAAGGTTCACGCTTACAGCCGGGTTAATTGCAAAGGCAACTCCACCATGATCCGTTGGAGGTCCGCTCGCATCCACGGTTTGGTATGTCACAAATCGACCATAGTAAGATCCATTACTTGATGGGTTCGTTATATTCTTAAGTGTAAAATTAGCCGTTACCAAACCCGCGACAGCTGCGGTCCGAGTTAAGATTAAATTGTTTGCTGTTGAAGCGTTAGAAATCGTAAACCCCGTGAGGCCTGATTGACTTGCAATCGTTGCAGCCGAAGCATCAAGTCCTACCGGCGCCGTACAGGAATCGGTAATAAAGGTACTATTTGAACAAAACTCTATCTGCACCGATCCAATGCTCCCGGCTGTCGACGTGGCGAACTTAACATTATATGTCACACCTGAAGCACCGGCTTTGCTGTCGCTTAATTCCAGCGAGCGGGCTCCAAGATAGGCCGCGGAAACTTTTGCTCCAAAAAATGATCCCGCCCCATTCAGGAGCGAGACCATTACGAGCACAAGTAAGACGAAAGTTGTTACAAATTTATTTGATGTTCGCCTCATCCATGTAAACTTCTTAGTAGGTACCTGTCGCAATCAGTGATTCACTGCCCGTGTAAATACCTGCCGGGGTCACCGGTGCGGCTGTTGCGGCGAACACACAGGCGTTCTTTTCTTCCTTGACGGCACCAGCTGTCGAAAATATCTGGTCGCCGTAGGTTGAAGTCGTTGTGCCCATGCCGTATTCGCTCGTGGCGTTGAAGCCTCCGGTCGGACAGCTGTTTGTCGTGTCTTTGTATGTCGCAGCGACAGTAGTGTTAGCGCCAGCACTGACACACATCGCGAAGGCTCCGCCTGGGTTTGAGTTATTCTCGCCAGCAGATATGGTACCGTTGGCAACTCCTTCAATTGGGCAGGTGGCGCCGCTATCGCGGCTTAAGCCGGTGCAGGTATTGGCGAGTTCTTTCATATTTACAACGACGCCGGAAAGTGCATTGGTTGAAAGCTCTGTGTAGGCATTAGCCGTGTCTACGGCAGTATTATCTAATACTTTGGCTGAACCGGTCGTGTGTCCAAGTGTCAGAGCAGGAGTGGTTAGGCCACCAGAAGTGGTGCACTCCCCGCCCGAGTCATCAATTGCATTTCCGGAGACACAGAAAGTAATTTCTTCCTGAACGTTTGCCTGTAAATTAATCGTACTGCTGGTCGAAAGAGCCACACCACCGGAGTCAACGACGCCAGCCGTACCACCGGCTGCATAGCTATTAGCGTGAGCAGTTGTGTCATAGGTGTAAATACGGGCGTAGAACGTGTGATTCGAAGTTGTAGGGTTAGTAACGCCATTTATGGTAAACGAACAGGTTGTACCAGCTGTGGTGTTGATTGCAGATGCAGCCGTTACCTCAAATGTTCTGTTCGAGTTTAGGGTTGCTACCGAAGTGAAGGTCGAAAGGTTACACCCGGCGGTACTATCTTGATTGGAGATGGTAGGCGCACCGGTCAAGGTAAAGCCGGTTGGAGCCGTACAGGTCGAATCAAGTACGAGTGGATCATTATCACAGAAATCAACAATGATGCCCTGTACGTTGGTCGATCCGGTCGTGGCAACTTGAAAGGACACATTATACTTAACATTCGTGTCTCCTTGTTCGGCACTACTCATCTGAATGCTTCGGTTGGTAATCTGCGCTGCCGCTGCTTCTTGGATCAGCTGAGGTACTCCCGTACTTAAAGCGCTGAAGGCCAGTGCTAGCGTCAATACAGCATAGACTGCACGACGCAATGTTTGAAGTCTTGTTTTCATTTTGTTAATTAGCCTCCTTATTTCGATACTTCTACTGACTATCGATAACGCTAATGTGTTTAATTTTATTTTTATACTGGTGAGTTTAAGATATCACGCTAATGCTATGCATGCAATAGATTTTTCAATGATTTATCCACAAATATATAAAGGATTGTGACAAATATCGCAGATATCATTAGAAGTTATTGATTGCCGATTGAATGCCTCTTGTTATTAACTTGAGCAGATACAGATTTAAAATGACCTTGCAGGTACGATACTGCAAGGTCATTTTGTGTTATTTTTGTTTAGTTTTCTTAGAAGGTGCCCGTTGCAATCAGTGATTCACTTCCTGAGTAGGTACCAGCCGGGGTAACCGGTGCAGCTGTGGCAGCGAAGACACAAGTGTTTTGCTCTTCCTTGACGGCACTAGCTGTCGAAAGTATCTGGTCGCCGTAGGTTGAAGTCGTTGTGCCCATGCCGTATTCGCTCGTGGCGTTGAAGCCTCCGGTCGGGCAGTTGTTTGTCGTATCTTTGTAGGTGGCGACGACAGTAGTGTTCGCTCCCTTGTTGACACACATTGCGAAGGCTCCGCCTGGGTTTGAGTTATTCTCGCCAGCAGATATGGTACCGTTGGCAACTCCTTCAATTGGGCAGGTGGCGCCGCTATCGCGGCTTAAGCCGGTGCAGGTATTGGCGAGTTCTTTCATATCGACGACTACGCCGGATAGTGCATTAGTTGAAAGCTCAGTGTAGGCATTAGCCGTGTCTACGGCAGTCGAGTCCAAAACTTTAGTTGAACCGACCGTGTGTCCAAGCTGTAGACTTGGAGTGGTTAGACCGCCAGTTGTGGTGCAGGCGCCGCTGGAGTCATCAATTGCATCTCCGGAGACACAGAAAGTTAGTTCTTCTTCGACGTTCGCCTGTAGTGAAATCGTACTGCTGGTCGAAAGAGCCACACCACCGGAGTCAACGACGCCAGCCGTACCACCGGCTGCATAGCTATTAGCGTGAGCAGTTGTGTCATAGGTGTAAATACGGGCGTAGAACGTGTGATTCGAAGTTGTAGGGTTAGTAACGCCATTTATGGTAAACGAACAGGTTGTACCAGCTGTGGTGTTGATTGCAGATGCAGCCGTTACCTCAAATGTTCTGTTCGAGTTTAGGGTTGCTACCGAAGTGAAGGTCGAAAGGTTACACCCGGCGGTACTATCTTGATTGGAGATGGTAGGCGCACCGGTCAAGGTAAAGCCGGTTGGAGCCGTACAGGTCGAATCAAGTACGAGTGGATCATTATCACAGAAATCAACAATGATGCCCTGTACGTTGGTCGATCCGGTCGTGGCAACTTGAAATGATACGTTGTATTTAACGCCCGTGTCGCCCTGTTCGGCGTCACTCATCTGAATACTGCGAGAAGTTATCTGTGCTGCCGAAGCTTCTTGGATCAATCCTGGCAATCCTATACCTAAAGCACTAAAGCTCAGTGCTAACGCCAAAACAGCATAGACCGCTCGACGCATGCGTTGAATTCTTGTTTTCATTTTTGAAAACTCCTTTTTATTTTTCAATTTTTATTTTTCAATTACGCTTACACATCTGTATAGCGTTAAGATTATCACGCTAATGCTATGCACGCAAGCTACTTTTCCATAACTTTTCCACAGGTTTTGCATGCGTTAGGCACATACCTACAGATTTAAAATGACCTTGCAGGTACGATACTGCAAGGTCATTTTGTGTTATTTTTGTTTAGTTTTCTTAGAAGGTGCCCGTTGCAATCAGTGATTCACTTCCTGAGTAGGTACCAGCCGGGGTAACCGGTGCAGCTGTGGCAGCGAAGACACAAGTGTTTTGCTCTTCCTTGACGGCACTAGCTGTCGAAAGTATCTGGTCGCCGTAGGTTGAAGTCGTTGTGCCCATGCCGTATTCGCTCGTGGCGTTGAAGCCTCCGGTCGGGCAGTTGTTTGTCGTATCTTTGTAGGTGGCGACGACAGTAGTGTTCGCTCCCTTGTTGACACACATTGCGAAGGCTCCGCCTGGGTTTGAGTTATTCTCGCCAGCAGATATGGTACCGTTGGCAACTCCTTCAATTGGGCAGGTGGCGCCGCTATCGCGGCTTAAGCCGGTGCAGGTATTGGCGAGTTCTTTCATATCGACGACTACGCCGGATAGTGCATTAGTTGAAAGCTCAGTGTAGGCATTAGCCGTGTCTACGGCAGTCGAGTCCAAAACTTTAGTTGAACCGACCGTGTGTCCAAGCTGTAGACTTGGAGTGGTTAGACCGCCAGTTGTGGTGCAGGCGCCGCTGGAGTCATCAATTGCATCTCCGGAGACACAGAAAGTTAGTTCTTCTTCGACGTTCGCCTGTAGTGAAATCGTACTGCTGGTCGAAAGAGCCACACCACCGGAGTCAACGACGCCAGCCGTACCACCGGCTGCATAGCTATTAGCGTGAGCAGTTGTGTCATAGGTGTAAATACGGGCGTAGAACGAATGGTTAGCTGTATTGGGGTTAGTAACACCATTGATCGTGAATGTACATACCGTACCCGAAGTTGTACTAATCGCAGATGCTGCTGATAACTCAAACGTACGGTTCGAGTTCTGGGTTGCTACCGTAGTGAAAGTTGAGAGGTTACAGCCGGCCGTACTGTCCTGATTAGATACGGTAGGTGCACCGGTCAAGGTAAAGCCACCAGGTGTCGAACAGGTTGTGTCTAGAACTAACGGATCGTTGTCACAAAAGTCAACAATAATTGCTTGCACATTATTCGAACCGGTCGTGGCGGCTTTAAATGAGACGTTATATTTAACGCTCGTATCACTCGCTCCCGCATCACTCAACTGAATGCTACGGGATGTTACTTGCGCGGCCGAAGCTTCTTGGGCTATTTGTGGCACCAAGACGCTTAGAGTACTAAAACCTAGTGCAAGTGGCAATACAAAATATACTGCTCGTCGCAGGCTTTGAATCTTTGTTTTCATGTCCGAAAACTCCTTTTTATTAAACTCTCTGTCACACTACTTTATGATTTAAAGATTATCATGCTTATGCCAAGCTTTGCAAGCTTTTTTACACAAATTACCCACAATTTATCCAATTACTTTTACATAGCTTAAACCACACCTTATCGACAAATTTTTTAGGCAAGATTAGTATGATTTATAGTAATAGGAGTAGATACAGCTATACCTCACCGCGATAGTGACTGACTAATTAAAAAGATCCAGTAGCGATCAGGGTAAGTGCCGTGTTATAAGTTCCTGCAGCCGTCGTGTTTGATGCTGCGGCCGCAAAGGTGAGCATGCTATTAACATTGCTGCAACCCCCTCCGCTGTCCGCTATCTCACTACCGTAAACACTGGTGACACCGAGATTGGGGTCCATATCAAACGCATACTTAGCGGCACCACTTTGGTCGTAAGGTGATATTGGGGTAACGGAACCGATGCCCCCCGTACTTGGAGCTACGTTTAACCCGAAATCAGCCGTACCGGCATTAAATGAGATCGGTGTGTTTCCTGCAGGAGGTATTGGACATGTTCCTCCGTTATCATAACTGAGGCCGCCGCAAGCAACGTCAGTCTTTAGCCGTACCTGCGCGCCGCTCTGTGCATTCGTTGAGGTTTGCATATAAACCGAACCCGTATCTACCTGTGAGCCATCGACAATTGGCGGAGTGCCGTGACCGATTGTTATCGTGGGGGAGGTTTCCCCCGAGCATCCGTTTCCCATACTTGTTGCCGATACACAGAAAGTTATTTCCTCCTGTACCAATGCACTGACTGCAACCGAAGAGACAGTAGACAATGCAATCCCCCCGAAATCTACGTAGTTGCCGGGGCTCGTCGGGCTCGCATAGGTACCGAAACCTGCATCATTAAAAGTGTAGATACGTCCATAGAAAGTTCCGACTGAATTCGGATTTTTGATACCATTCAGCACGAGAGTCACCGCACTTCCTCCCGGCATACCAATGGCATTGTCCGCCTTGACCTGTGCTGCGGCGGTGGAAATTGTCCACCCTGAAGTATTGCCTCCAGCTGGAGTTGCCGCTGATAAGTCGAGCCCGGCTGGCGCTGTACAATTATCACCCGGCAGTGGACTTTCAGAGCAGAAGTCTACGATATAACTCTTCATATTCGATGAAATGTTAAACGAAATACTGTATGTGGCATTAGTGGTTCCGGTATCTGCGCTACTCATTTGTATAGAGCGGTTCGAAGCCGTTCCGGCCAAAGCCATTTTTGTTGAAGTTCCTGAAATCACTCCAGCAAGCCCAAGTAATAACGACATGATTATAAATATTAACCGCCGGGTTTTTGTTAATTTGTTCTTTTTTGTTTGCATGTTCAATAAACAGCTTTTGATGCGCTATCTCGATGATACAGCGGTAAGCATTATCAGGCAAGACCGCTATATGCATTTAGATTGTATGAGTATAGATGATAGATTGATTAAAGACCTATTGGCGAGTATGGCCATGTAAATCGGAATGCACTATTAAAAGGTACCCGTGGCTACGATATCCTGATTGAATGTATATTGCCCTGCTGGTGTAGTGGAACTTATATTGTAGATATACGTTGGAAAATAACAAGTTATGCCAGAACTACTATTTGAATAGGCAATTTCGTCCCCATTTTGATAACTATACGTATTGGCCGTATCATAGCCACGCAGACCACCATTGGCACTGGAAGGTGCCGGTAGGCCATAGCCGAATGTCGAATCAGGCTCCTGAGCCACATTATAGCCGGTACTTAGGCCCGGGTCGCTGACAAGATTCATGCCGAATTGTTCGGTCCCCACCGTCGGTGACCCATTACTCATCGTCGCAAAAGTGTGTGAGCCACCCGAGGTGTAAGTAGGAGCCTGCCCCACAGTCTGCACGATATATCCGCTTGCCATGTATGCCTCGACCGAAAAATTTGCGGTCACATAACTCGTTGTGGACGTAGAAAGGTTCCCGACATTAAAGCTAGTCCCGCTAGTCGAAGGGTGGACTGCTGAACATTGTGTATCGCTGACGGTAACTTCAAGATATGGCTCACGATGAGTAGTCAGGCCGGAACCGGCCTGGGCCTGATAGCCACCGCTACTTAATCCGTTCGTGGTGTTGCCGACACCAAGATCACCAACTCCTGCATAAGCACAATACCCCGTTGGACCACTACTGCAAGTATTTGTCTGGCTTCCACTACCAAATTGCGTTTGACTTACCCCGTAGTTCGATGTACAAGATTGCTGACTAGCAATACATGAAGCCGAAGCGATCGACGGTACCCACGCAATAAGCGCGATTATGGCAAACAGACAGACGGCCCGATTCCGTGTTACGGCGACAAACGTATAAAGTGCCCTGCCCCGAACCGCAGCCAACCTTGAACGTAATCCCCTCGCTCTTTGTTTCATGCTCACCATAGACCTTATGCCCTTTATTTTCCCGCATATGCGGCTAAAACTCAAATCCGTTTACGCTTTTTCGCCTGTTCTAGTATTATAGAATCAAGAGAATCTCACTCATGGAAGATAAAAACAAACCGGCCGATCCAAACGCAGATAATTCAACCGAAGGCGGCAGCCTAGAGACCGCCGGCACCGATGCCGACGCAAATATTGCCACGCCGCCTGATGATACCGGTGGTGTGCCTGGTGCAAACGGTGCTCCTTCGAAGAAAGACAAGCCGAAGAAGAAGCGTGGCCCGAAAGACCTGATTGCACGCATGAATATCTATTTACTGTTGTTCATGTTGGTTGTCGTGATTGTCATCATCGCAGTAGTACTTATTTTTCTCAAGACCAACAGCCAGCAGCCGACGCAAAATAACAAAATTTCATCACAGAATCTGTCGGCATCGGCATTGGAGCAACTCGCCAACAACGGCACGACCATCGGTGACGCTAAGCATATTCTGAACGTCCAGTCGAACACAGTGTTCCAGGGAACCGTGTTGGTGCGCGGCAATCTACAGGTCGCCGGCACGGTACAGATCGGCAACACGCTTGCATTGGTGGGGTTAACCGTGAGCGGGCAAAGCAGTTTCGGGCAATTGCAGGCCAAAAGCCTGAACGTCGCGGGTAACACCGCGGTTCAGGGTCAGCTAACAGCTACGAGCCTGAGCGTGGCTGGCGGCGGAAGCTTCAATGGCGCTGTGACAGCTCCGGTACTGGTCGCCAATTCACTGCAACTCAACGGCGACTTGGGAATCACCCACCACATCGATACCGGCGGCGGCGTGCCCGGCTCGTCCCGCGGCGGCTCGCTCGGCGGTGGCGGTACTGCCGCGGTCAGCGGATCCGACACGGCGGGTTCGATCAGCTTGCATACCGGCACCAACCCAACGGCCGGCTGCCTTGCTACCATCTATTTCGCCAATTCGTTCGGCAATACACCCCATGTCGTCATATCACCGGTCGGTTTTGGTGCGGCCGGTCTTAAATATTATGTCGAGCGATCAACTACGAACTTCAGCGTCTGCACCGCTTCAACGCCGACAGCCAGCAGCTCGTTTGAATACGATTACATCGTGATGGATTAATTTTAAGTTTGAGCCAAGACGAATTTATTTAACTTGCGCAGATTCACGATCAATTAGAATAAATCACCGCTAAAAGAAAATTGAATAACCTCGTGAACACAGTAAATGCTTTTGCCAAACATGTCAAAACGTATGTGCAGGAATTGCTTATGTCGAACCACGAGGTTGACGGGTTAACGTAATATTTATCGATTAACTCTGAAACTGTCGGCGTTAATCTAACCGCTTATGGATAATTGGGTTCTACACGTCGAGGAACACGACGATTTGGTCTTCCTTGACATGCATCACGCCGCCGGAGATACGGATTTTCTGCTCCGGTCCGGTTACCGGCCGAACTGTTACGTCGCCTGCCAGCAGTAGGGTGATGAAATTGTGGTGATGCGGCAATACGTCGAACGGACCGGTTTGGCTGGCGGCACTGATACTGCGGGCAGTGCCTTCGAAATACACCTTGAACGGAGCGTACACTTTGACCTGCATGGTCGCCTCGTCATCGTCTGTCTTACTCGCCATCGGAATTATCTCTGTTCGCTTTAGCTAAACCTTGGGGTCCTCAAGTATGAACCCGGACAATCATACGACTATCTCTTCAATACTTTTGAGTGTTTCCTCGCGCGTGAAGTAATCCCCTGGAATACCATTATGTTTTGTCATGACGTTCATGTTTTGGGTGAAGTTGGTGATAAGTTTCTTAGCTTTGGCGTAGTCGGCGCGGTCGGCCGGGCTGAGCTCGTTCTCACCGATAATCGCAATGATGCCCTTGAGTGATTCATACTTCTGCAGCAGCACCTGCACCTGAACGCTGAGCACGTAGTGGCGCTCACCGACGACTTCGGGCGTTAGCAGCGAAGAGGTTGAAAGGGTTAAATCGACAGCCGGACGGATGCCCTGCTCGGCCACTTTACGGCTAAGCACGAGCGTGGAATCCATTTCGTGCTGGATGAACTGCACGGCCGGGTCGGATACGTCGTCGGCCGGCACGTAAATCGTCTGAACTGACGTAATCGATCCGTTCTCATTCGAACTCAAGCGGTCCTGCAGCACCTTCACGTCCGAGAAGATCGTCGGCTCGTACCCGCCTTCGTTCGGCACCTGGTCGAGGATGGTCGCCAGTTCATTCCGGGCCTGCACGTAACGGTACATATTATCGGCAAAAAACAGGATATCTTTGTGCTGCTCGTCGCGAAAATGTTCGGCCAGCGCGGTGGCGGAAATACCGATCAGGGAGCGTTGCACCGGATTCTCATTCATCTGCCCGAAAAACATGGCCGTATTTTTAAGCAGGTCGTTTTCCTTTAGCGTCACCCAAAGTTCGTGGCCTTCGCGAATACGCTCACCGATGCCGGAGAACACCGACAAACCGCTGCCGCTTCGCGCGATATTGTTAATGAGCTCCATTGTGAGCACCGTCTTACCTACACCGGCGCCGCCGATAATGCCGATCTTGCGTCCCTTGACGAACGGCGTGAAGAAATCGATGACCTTGATGCCGGTTTCCAGAATTTCCGGTTTAGCAATTTTGAAATCGCTCGTCCGGTTGGATACTTTCATAATGTCTTTGTATTTGACGTCCGAACCTTGAATCGCCGGTTGGCCGTCGAGCGGCCCTCCGAGCGCGTCCTGTATCCGGCCGATGGTCACGTCGCCGATGGGAATTTCGATGCCTTTATGCGTACGCTCCACCGCCATACCCTTCATCAGGCTGCGATCGGTTCGGACGTTCAGGCACAAGGCTATACCACCCGGCTCGAGATGGTCCACCAGCAAATGGGTTTTGTTTTCATTATTAACGACCACCAGCTCATTGACGTTGGGCGGATCGCTGTCGAATTGCACATGGACGATAAGGTCTTTGATGGTTGCGATGGTTCCTGCCATTACAAAATTCCTACGTTCGATTTCATCGAGTAGCTCCAGCCTTACTCTTTTTTAGTCCGTTGATGATTTCCTTCAGGCGTTCATCCTTGACGGCGCGCCTGGCCCGGTTGAATGCTAGATGCAGGTCATTCTTGAGTCTCCTGCGAACGTTGGTGCGAAGCACTCATGGCGCGGAAACGCGAAGCATACTGGGCGAGCTTGGAATCCAATATCAGCTGACTGACTGCGATCTGCATCATCGAGCGCTCCAGATGCGCCGCCACGGCATAGCTGGTCGGCTCGAAAATATACGTCTCTTCACTGATAATCTCGTCGGTTTCATCAGACGCTTGACCGCGGGTTTTGACCGCGGCCGAAAGTTCAATCCGTTTGACCTGCTGGTTCATGAGAGACACATACTCCTGGTAAAACACGCTGGTTGATTTGTAGCCGCGCACAATTTGGATGATAGGCATGACGTTGATATTCTGATCTTTCGACGGCAGCTTAAAGTATTTCTTGTACGTTACACCACGTTGGGAAAGCTGCGTCGCACCGTGGTGTCCGATTACGATGATGTCGTTCTTTTCCGGCTTGTAGGTCGTCAGCATCAGCTCGACCAGCTTCTGATCAATGTCGCCACTGAAGCCGCCCTCCGCCGTAATGATTACGTACAGCTCTTTATCGATAATGCCGTCAGCCTTATTGGAGTCACGGCCGAAATTAAACAGCATATCTACGCGCAGCTGCGAATAAATGTGCCATAGCGCGTTGAAGAACTTGGTCGATTCGAGCACCCGCGTCTTGGTCTGGGCGATCCGCATACTGGCAATACCTTCGAACACGCTCGTCAGCTCGACAAGGGTGGCCATGGAGGCTTCTTCGCGGGCAATCTCATTCGGCCGCTTCATGCCAAAACCTCCGGTTTGTCGCAACCGTAAACCGTTTGCCGTGTACTGTCAGTCGTCATCATTTTTTGGCCTCCGCTTGTTCTTTTTCGGGAGCTTTGGCGTCGGGCGTCGGTGACGGATTTGCGGTAGTTGCGTCGGCAGTCGGCTGGGGCGTGGGAGTGGTCGGAGCTTGCTTCTTCATACATAGTGTCTTTAACTCGTCGCGGACTCTGTCGTAGACATCATCGCCGGTGACTTTCGCGGCCGCATCGCGAACGTGCAACTTCATCGTGTTGATGTCGATCTCCTCGCTTTCCTGCATGCCGAGTACGATATCCATCATCAGCTGCTGCGCCATCAGTGAATACGTGTCACCGGGTCCTTGTGTGAGGACCTCGAAAATCCGCTTGCCGGTTGCCAACGACAGTTTGGCTTCCGGTCCAAGCTCTGAGCCAAAGTGCGAAAATTCCTCCGCCTGCCGGTAATCCGCCAGTATCTTGAGCGTCTTGGCAGCCAAGGCTTTCTGGCGTTTGTTGTGGCCGACACCGCCGGCGCGGGTCACGCTCAGGCCGATGTTCAACGCCGGACGGATACCATTTCTGAAAATGTCCATGTCCAGAATCCACTGCCCGTCGGTAATCGACATGATGTTGGTCGGCAGAAAAGCGGTAATATCGCCGTTGGCGGCATGCACCACCGGAATGCTGGTTAGCGATTTACCGTTGCGATCCAGCCGTCCGGCGCGCTCGAGTAAAGAAGAGTGCGCGTAAAACATATCCCCCGGATAGCTGTCGCGCCCCGGGCTTACACCGGAAAGCAGCGCCACCTCGCGGTATGCGTGGGCGTGACTGGTGAGGTCGTCGTATATGATAATCGTATCCTGGTCGCATTTTTGCCACAGATATTCGGCCATCGCACAGGCGACGTAGGGCACGATGTAACTCATAATAAGTGATTCGAACATGGTACTCACGACCACGATGGCCTTTTCGAGCCCACCATTGTCCCGCAAACGCGTGAGCAGCGTGTCGATATCGCTGCGGCGTTTGGCAATCAGACAGTAGACGACGATCTGATCGGTATTCTTCTGGTTGATGGCGAGCTGTGTCACTACGGTACTCTTGCCGGACTTGCTATCGCCAAGCAGCGCCATACGCTGACCGCGCACGATCGGTAATAGCGCGTCGAGCGCAGTTACGCCGCTTTCCACCTGATCTTCGACCAGCTTACGGGTATACAGCGGCGGTGCGGAATTGTAGACCGGCCAGGTGGCGTCGGCAGCAATCGGACCTTTGCCGTCAATCGGATCACCGGTAGCTGAAACGACCCGGCCGATAAAATCCTTGCCGACCTTGCATACTAATTCCTGGTGCTGGATAACGGCCACCATGCCGGTACGCAAAGATTCCGAGCCTAGATGCAGTAACACCACGTGGTCATCCTGGACCTGGTGTACGAATCCTTTACTGCCGTCCTCGAACATTACCAGCGAATGTATGGCGCACGGCCTGAGCCCGCGGACTTTGATCAGGAACTTTTCAACCGCTATGACCTCGCCGACCGGATTGCCGGCGGCCACTAAGCGGTCGAAATGTTGATTATCACTCATACTTCACCTCTTCGGGTTGCGCTTGCGTGGGGTCGGCCGGAGCGGCCGGTGGTTGATCGCCCGCAGTTTGAGTTTGCGGGGCAGCTGGTGCCGGTGCTTCTGCCACTTCGCTGGCCCGCAAATCCCCAAGGATTTTAATGAGCATGCCGCGATGCTGCTGCATGAATTTGCGCAAGCTGAAATCAAACACCTTATTTTCGGTGCGTACGATACAACCGGCAGCAATAGTGGGCTGTAAACCGATCTGTACCAGCAGTTGCGGATGGACGTTTTGCCGGAGGTAAGTGGTGATTTTAGCTACGAACGACGACGAAGGATCGGATGCGAAGCTGATGTGCGCCACCGGCGCCTTGGTCTGCATTTCGGTGAGTGATTTATCGGCCGTCGCGCGGTCCTCGGGGCGCAAGAAGTTCAGATGATTGATCTCGGCGAAATCGCTCAGTCCTTGCGTGGTCTTAGGAAGCGAATTGGCGTTCGGCGATTTGCGGATAGCAGCCTCGCGTAAATAATCGTCAAGCTCTTCTAACTCGCGCAGAACCCGCGACAAATCCGCCGGTTCAGCCACCGAGCTTGGCAACACAAACTGCTGAGCCTGCACCTCAGGCATCTTTGCACCTGCATGAAGAAACGGTTAAATATGCCGCAGCCTTATGTGCCATTGGTGATGTCCTCAATAATCGCCTGCTTATTCGCCTCAAAATTAGACAAAATATACTCAAGCTGATCGCTCAGATCAATCTGGTCACCGATTGCCGACATCAGATAGTGGTTGATGACATCGGCCATGTTTTCTTCAAATCGCTTGAGCTGGTGCGCCCGCTCGGCGGCCATTTCTTTGTGGATCTGCTCGATGAGCGCCGAACGCTCCTCATCAATCGCCTGGTTTGTCTTTTGGATGGAATCAATCGCCATCTGTTTGGCGTCCATGATGGACTGCTCGTATTTATCGAATTCTTCACGCAACTTACGGGTTATTTCCTGCTTCATGTAGTCGTTCAACTGACTGGTCGTCAGTCGTAAATCCTGCTGCAGAAACATGGCGTTTTCGCCGATGATTTTTTCAAAGTGCAGTCGCCCGCGGTTGCGCAATTCCTCGCGGAATTTATCGTCAAATATACGGTCGGCAATCCGATCGGCAGCATCAGCATACGATCCGTTACCGCCTTTATTCTGGCTGCCCGTTTGGCCTATCTTAATCGCCACCCAGATAAACGCACCTGTAGCCGCCAGCAAACTCACCACAATTACCAGAAGCTGCCAGATTGTCATGTGTTGCCCACCATTTTGATTATTTCTATTTAGACTTAATAACTCTCGCTATTACTGCTCATGTTTTATTCTATAACGTCGCGCTTCATAGCGCTACCTTTTTTACCGATAAAACTTACTTTCAGTATTTTTAAGGCGAATGTGCGGGCTACAGCTTCAGCAACATATACACGCCGAAAATACCGATCCCTAAGATAATAAGGCTGGTGAAGATAACCTGCAGCATAGTGCGCAGGATGTGCGAACGTGCCAGCGGATTGCGCCCCATCGCCATCAGGCCAGCCCGAATACCGGTATACGTCAACGTGCCTGAGATGATGACGCTCACAAACAACACCACAATACTCAAGTAAATGTGCACCAGGCTGACCGGTTTGTGGGCTACCTGCTGCGCGAATTTCTGCAAAACATCCTGCAATTCGGTTTTTGTGGAGTTCTGGTACAGCGGATTATGCGACAAGCTAATATCGATGGCGACGTAACCTAAGTGTACCGTAACAGACTTGCTACCTTCTTTGAGCGGCGAAGAACCCTGAACATTGTTTTTTCCGTCAAAGGCGTTCAGGGCCTTGCCGATAACCACCGGCTGAGTCGTACTGGCTTTCATACCAACGCCGGCAATGGAAGACATGGTTATGTAGTCGTCCTTCTTGATGGCGCCGTTCTGATCGCTCACCAGTACCTCGTATTCGCCAGTAGTCGCAACGTAAGCTTGCTGCTGGCTGGTGCTGGTCTGCAGCGACACCGGAGCGTCATTCGGCGAAACCACGACGCCGTGGATGCTGCTCTCGCCGGATTGGGTTGCCGGCTCGACTTTACTGGAGTCCTTTGGATCCAGCATCACGATCATACCCGGGTCGAGCGTCGTATCGGTCGAGTAGCTTCGTACGACTGCCTGGGCTCCAGCGATGCCGATCAGACTCAAAGAATACAACCCTACGATAATCAGCGCTATTGCGAGTCGCATGTGTTTGTGTTTTGCCATGTTGGCTTTAAGTATAACGCTTTTGCTTTTGACAAGAAAGAGACATGGGAGCTAACCGACAAAGCGGACCATAGCGTCCACGACCGCAGCTAAGTCGGCTTTAGTAGTAGAACGCCCCATACTAAACCGGATTGAAGCCCGGGCCGCATCATCGGTCATACCCATCGCCCGCAGCACATGCGACGGCTCTTCGTCACCCGCGCTACATGCCGAGCCGGCCGCCGCCATAATGCCGGCTTCGTCGAGCTGCATGAGCAACCGCTCGTTATCTATGCCGCGTATGGTGAGATGGACATTATTCGGCAGGCGCTTTTTCAGCGAACCGTTTAATAAGGCTTCGGGTAGCCTGTCATTGAGCAGCGTTAAAAAGTAGCGCTGCAATTTCTGCATTTGTTCGGCTTGCATGCGCCGGCAATCTTGGGCGATTTCGAGCGCGGTCGCGAATCCGATTGCGGCTGCCACATTTTCGGTACCGCTGCGCATATTTCGCTCTTGTCTGCCGCCCAGGATCAGGGGTTGCAATATAACCTGACTATCGACATACAAAGCACCGGACTGCTTGGGACCGTAGATTTTGCCGCCGTTCAGCGTTAGCATATTGACGCCCAGGCGCGACACGTGGAGGTCGAGGAAATTAGCGGCTTGGGCGGCATCGGTGTGGAAATAGAGCGGATAGGGGTTAGCATGAAGTGTGATGGAAGACCGCTGCATTCGCTTTGATTTTATAATTTGGGCGATTTCACGGATCGGCTGGATCGTACCCACTTCGTTGTTGGCATACATGATGCTCACCAACACCGTCCGGTCATCAATTAGATCAGCAAGCAGCGTTAGGTCGACCGAGCCGTCTTTTTGCACCGGAGCAATTTTACAATCGAACAGCCCGGCGGGGGCCAGGACCGATTCATGTTCGGTCGCGCCGACAACGACATTTGCACCGGGGAATTGGCGCACAACACCCTGCACTGCCAGATTGTTAGCCTCGGTGCCGCCGGCCGTAAAGATAATCTCGCTGTTATGCGCCCCGAGCCAGTGCGCGACTTTAGCGCGAGCCGAATCGAGACTATGGGTTACGTCCAACGCCGCCAGATACGTCGCTGAAGGATTGTAAAATTCGTCGGTGAAATATGGTTGCATGGCCGCAACCACCCGCGCATCCATCGGCGTTGCGGCAGCGTAATCTAAATAGATCCTGTTATTGTTCATACGTACAGAGCCGGAAGATTACTTGAGTTGTTCAAGCCGGTTCAACTCCGGCATTATCCGCTGGTAATACAATACGACCGCGTTGTAGAGATTACGGGCTTCATCTGGCGTCAGCGCTTGATATGAGTTACTGCCCTGTGACTTAAAGACGCCGTTCGGCCGCACGTCATAGCGTGTCGTGACGACATGGTGGCCAGCTGCGTCGTCCCATTCCTCGTGCCATACCCAGGTCCGCTCATCCAAACAGAAAAACTCGCGGCGGCCGCCCTTCGTTATCGGCCCGAAGAGTTGGCCACCAATTTTGGCTTCGTAATGAATCAATGATTTATAGATTGCCGCCCGGCGTTCTTCGGCCGTCTGTTGATGCCCGAGAACGAAATCAAGAAGATTAGACATAGCCGTCACTCCCGCCGTACGCATTCGGCGATACGCCGCCCAAACCGTCGGCCCACTGATCCGGTTCCATGTCGAGCGAAGTATCGGCCGGACCGTAAATTTGCTCTATCGCCTCCCGGGCCAGCGCTTCGCGACTCCGCGCGTCCGAGTCAACTGATCCTTCAAATGTTGGAGGCGTAGCCATTGCAGTCAAGTGGGCGGGTGCGGCGGCTGCCGGCCGGGCATGCACGTCGCCAGAACTTTGATTGGGGTTGGCATATAACGGAACTTCGCTGCCCGGAGTCGCGAAGCGCTGCGCATCGGCGGATGCGGCGGCTATCCGGACATCTATGTTTGCAGCGGCAGCCTGGGCTCGCGGCGGCTGGTTCGTTAAAGACTTGACGTATTGAGGCTGCTGAACTTTCGAATGGGTCGACAGTGCGGTTTGGCCGTTTTGCCGGGCGGGCAACTCTGCCATTCGTCGATCGACGTCAGCGCGTCGTGCCTGCGTCTGCGGGCCGTTTTCGTAATAGTCGGAGGCATTATTCCAATTTATTTCCGGGTTGGTCGGAGGAAGTACCGAAGCTATGAGTGCCACCGAATGCGAAAGTTCATTGCGGCGCGTGGCGGCTAGCTCCATAAAATCATATTGCTCTGCCCGGGTAATGCGGCCGGGGTCGAAGTGCGGCACTTCGCCGTCAGCCCTGGGTTCCGCGGCAATGGTTCGGCTGTTATTCCAAGAGGGTCTAGTATTCATGGCTATAATCTAAACAAATCACGAGCGTTCCCGGTAGTCTCTTTCGCAAACTCTTCGAGTTCTTCACCCCTTAATTCTGCAAGAAACTCCGCCGTCACGCGTGCGTGTTTTGGCTCACAAATCTTACCACGATAAGGGGTTGGAGTCAAGAAGGGTGCGTCAGTTTCTACAACAATCCGATTGAGCGGAACCGCTTTGGCGGCCGCGAGCTGCTCCTGGTTTTTCGTAAATGTCATAATGCCGTTCAGCCCTACGTATAAGTCGCGCTGCAAAATTTCATGCAGCTCTTCTTGAGATGCGCTGAAACTATGTATCACGCCGCGAATACCCGAATACGCATCGAAAACCGGCCAGAAATCAACAAACGCGTCGCGCACATGGAATATTATCGGCAGGTCGTGCGCCAGCGCCAGCTCAATCTGGAACCGCAGCAGCGCCTCCTGATCGGCCTTCGGCGAGTGGCCGTAGTAGTAATCGAGCCCGCACTCGCCGACGGCCGCTACCTTTGGTTTGTCCGCAAGCGCCCGGAACCGTCCAAGCACTTCGATTTTGCCGACAAATCGTTTTGCCTCGTGTGGGTGTATGCCGATGCTCGCCCAGGTATTCGGCCGCAACCGCACGAACTCCACCGCCAGCTCGCTGTCCTCAATCGTCGTGCCGACGCAAATCAGCCGCGTCACTCCGGCTTCATGTGCAGAGCCAATCATAGCATCCGGCGTCAAATCACCGACCCGCTTCCAACGGATGCGAGTTTCGCTTTCTCCTTCGAAATAGTCGGTGGCCTCGTGTATGTGGCAGTGCGTATCGACGAGCTGCATGCTAATTCAGCCTTCCGTAACGGCGGCCGGCGCGGTCTCGTACTTCGGAAACAGCGTACCATCGATCGGGCGGATATAGCCGGAGTCAAACACGGTGCGGATTTTGGCCGCGGTCTCGGGCAAAAACGGCTCGAGCAAATGCGCGATTTCGAGCAAGCAACCGGCTTGATATGCCAGCACTTCCTGGAGATGGGTATTGTCGTCGCGCTTGGCGATTTCCCATGGCTTTTCTTCATCGATGTACTGGTTGAGACCGCGAATCTGCTCCCAAATCGCGTCGAGTGCGCGGTCGAATTTACACTTGGCTATCGCTTCACGAACCGGCGCATCGTCATGACCGGCTGGCGGTATCTCGCCAATCAATCCGTTCTGGTATTTGGTAATCATCACGGCGGTGCGCTGCACGGCATTGCCGAGTTCGTTGGCCAGCTCGTTGTTGTAGGCAGCTCCCATTTTTTCCCAGCTGAAATCTCCGTCCTCATAACTCGGAATGTGGCGCAAAAAGTAGTAGCGGAAGGCATCGGCGCCGTACTTATCAAGGATTTCCCCCGGCGCCACGACGTTGCCAATACTCTTGCTCATCTTTTCACCGTTCATCGTTATAAAGCCGTGCACGTAGAGCATTTTCGGCAACGGCAGCCCGAGTCCAAACAGCATCGCCGGCCAGATGGCCGCATGGAAACGGATGATGTCTTTGCCGATAACGTGCACATTGGTCGGCCAGAATTTCTTGAAATCTTCATGCTCGGGATAGCCAAGTACGGTCAGGTAATTCATGAGTGCTTCGAACCAGACATACATAACCTGCGTTTTATCACCCGGAACCGGGATACCCCAATCGAGCTTTTCCTTCGGCCGGCTGACACTGATATCTTCCAACCCTTCACGTAACACCGCCAGGATTTCATGCTTGCGGGTTTTTGGCACGATTTCGAACACTCCCGATTCAATCGCCTCGCGCACCTGGTCGGTATATTTGCTCAATCGAAAGAAGTAATTCTCCTCCTCAAGCCGCTGGTAGGCCTGCGGGTGGTCGGGTTGCATACGGGCTGGGTCGGCTTTGCTTTCGGGCACGAATTCTTCCTGCTTGACATCGTACCAGCCGGTGTATTTGGCCTTATAGATATCATCCTTTAAATTCTGCCAGATGATCTGGGCGCGCTGCTCGTGCGCCGGATCCGACGTACGGATAAAGCGGTTGCTGCTGATTTGCAGCTGTTTTTCAAGCTCTATAAACTTCTCGGCCATCTGCCCCGCCAGCTTCTCGGGCGTGATACCAAGCTTGGCAGCGGTCTGGAACATCTTACTGCCATGCTCATCGGCACCGGTGCTGAAAATAACCGGCTTGCCCTGCTGCCGGGCCGCCCGGGCCAAGACATCACCCAAAATATATTCCAATGCGTGACCAACATGCGGCTCGCCGTTGACGTACGGAATTGCGTTTGCAACGTAATAATTCATATACTGATTGTACCTGTTTAGACTGACGATAGGAGGGAAAGCTATAAGAAGTAAGAAATCTATGCCCGCCGGGGCATCATGCGCATCAGGGAGCTAGCGTCTTGTCGTTGCATTATGAACGCTATTGTAGCACCTCTGGAAAGAACTGACCAATCACCTCCCGTGCGCCATCCATGAGGTTGTCGAGCGCAGCGATTTCCCGGGCATGAACCAACGGGCTTCGCTGGCTTCCCAATCGAGCGTGAACTTGTCGGTACCCACCTCGGCCAACACCGGCACGACCAACCAGGTTTTATTAAGCAGCGGGTCTTCCTGGATGATGACGCTGCCCCGTTTTAAACGCATGACATCGCTGGGATGCATCCCCAATTCTTCGTGCAACTCCTCCATGGCTTTGTCTTCTATAGCATAATCGTCGTCCAAGAAGCCATCTATAGTCGCCCAGCAGTTCGGGTATAACCGGCGGTCCGCGCTGCGTTTGGCGAGCAGAACCCGGCCGCCACGCGTCACCACTACGTCGAGTACCGGGGCGTAGCGGATATCAGTGTAATCGACCTGACCAGGCTTAGGAACGAATTTCGGCTCCGGCATTATACGGCATAGAATACCATAAACTTTTACGATGGCGCATGGATGTGATCGTCTTCGCCGAGTTTGTCGAGCAACTCAGCCAGTGCCTCGCTTGATAGCGCATTGCAGTCTATATCGCAGTGCAATCACATATCCCTGAATGATTCGTTTAAGATGCACCGCGTCGTGACGCCAGAACGGACCAATTGCATACGGATTTTCGGAGTTCAGAACCCGGCTCACTATCTTTACCGAACCCACAAACGGCGCGATACTGGCGGTCACGTTGAGGATATCTTCGATACGCATACTCATAACTTCGGCCGTATTAAAGAACTGTCGTTTGGTAACGGTTACTTTGGCCCGATCGAGTGTAAGCGTGTTCGGAAATACCGGAACTATGGTGATAGCTGTCGCCAGAACCTAGCCGGAACCCTGTATGGCTTGGTGCAGTTCCTGTAAAGATTACTCGGGAGAGGCAGCTTTTGGTTTCGATTCACTCAGCGGTGGCGACATCTGCCGGGCAGATTGGGCGTATTGCTGTTCGGCCATCTCAATCCTCCACTATGCCATTCTAGCGATCGGCGCATGAACTCGCAGTGGAAATTCTAACGCCTGGCAGGTGACGGCTATAACAAGGTCATTTGTTCGGGAACTATTGGAGTAACTTGAGCGTCCGCGGGTGCCGTTTCCGGAGCTTTCCGGTCAAGCAGTTGCATAAGTCGCTCGAGTAACGGGGCCTGCCCTTTGGTAATCTTTACCCGGGCCGCTTCACTCGAAAACCATGCTGCGCGGTCGATTTCCGGGAACCGTTGCATTTGCCCGGACTTCGGCGGCCATTCCATCTCGAACGTATTACTTTTTGTGGCCGATGTGTCGAAATCCGCTTTACCGGCCCAGGCGTGCAGCGTTTTACCGCTCGAGATTTTGACGGTTCCGAGTGGAGACAGTTTGATACCGTCAGATACCGGCCGGCCCAGCTCCTCGGCAAACTCGCGCCTCGCTGCGGCCAGCGGCTCTTCCTCAGCGGCAAACTCACCCTTCGGAATTGACCAGGCCCCCTTATCCTTGCGCGACCAAAGCGGCCCGCCCGGATGCACCAGCATGACGCTAACCTCTTGATTATCCTGCTTGTACAACAAAATGCCTGCGCTGTGTTTCATGTCTGCCTTAAGAAGTTACGCGTGCCGGCGTAGTACTATTTAATTAAAATGGCTTGATATATTTTTCAAGCGTAACCACTTTATACTATCACGTTGATCGCCGCCGAATCCTTGTATTTTTTGCAATCTGATGCGATAAGCAATCCTATTATGGCTGAGGCTCGGGACACGGCAGACATGGTGATTGGCACGCAGTTCGGCGACGAAGGCACCGCGCAAGCAGTTAACTATATTGCCGGCTCGTACCACGCGATCATCCGGGCCGCGGCGAGAATAAGTCATTTCGCGTATTACGTAAAACGTAAACGACCCACGAAACGATGCGCTGAAATTACAAGTCTTTACCATAACCCCGCCCGCGGATTATACTCAATCATGGTCGTGGGTGGGCTGGTTAATCACCTTCCTCCGCTCAGACTTATGAAACATCTGGGGAGCACACTCACTGTCTGCGTACCGCGCGGATAAGCGTCACTGCGAACCCTTAACATTTTTACTTTCAAGCAACGGCTTTCTGGCAACAGGAATCAACCTACGAACGGTGGTCCTGATTCTTAATCCAGACAGCTTTTACCCACTTAAATCCGTTCACTAGCGTTTTAAACGCCGGAACTCTTCATTTAATGCACATAGGAGCTTGAACTATGGAAACCCGACAAAATATTAACAAAGAGATAAATGTTACCGCCTGGTACTTCCGCAATCGTCATCAGCGCATGACGAGTTACCCAAAGCGCATCGAGCTGGGCCAGCAGGAGTTCACCTTCGTCGAAGGTCTGCGATTTTTGGTTCAAAAAGGCAGAAGAGCGGTAGAGCTGTTCGATATGACGGACGGAGCCAATAGCTTCCGACTCCGGTTCGACGAACAGCTACAAATCTGGACGCTCGTCAGCATCACAACTGCCAAACGAGCGATCTAAAAAGGCCCCGGAAACGGGGCTTTTTTAGATCATGATGTCATTGTTCAATATTCCGAAGCAGAACATCATCGGCTGGTGGGCAAGGAGGGACTCGAACCCTCAAGGCTTATTCAGCCAGCGGATTTTAAGTCCGCCGCGTATACCAATTCCGCCACTTGCCCGACGTATTGTCTAATTTATTATATTACTACTTCTAATCAGTCTGCTGTGATTATACCAAAGCTATACATCTTTATTCTTAATTTTCATAAAGGCGATGAGCAGCTCAATGTTAATAGAGATGGTTTCTAGTTGGGGCAGCTTGGGATCGAGCAGGTCGAAGTAACGCACGGCATCGTGTTTGTCCGATTCCTGGGCCAATGGCACGCCGCTGATGATTTCCGCTTTAAACCAGTGATATTCCCAAAGCGTACCGTCATCTTCAAACTGCGTAGAGCCGATTTCACTGCCGACTCGCACCGGGACCCCGATTTCTTCAAGCGCTTCCCGCGCCACGGTATCGGCTAGCGCTTCTCCCTGTTCGACTTTGCCGCCGGGCAATTCCCACTGCGTGAGCCGAATCGTATTGCGATGAATTAGCAGCACCTTTCCGGTGCCATTAGTAATAACACAACCGGCCAACTTTTTGGGTTTAGTAATCATCGTGGATGATATCTTCGTAAAGTCCTGTATGAAATGTATTTCCTGGAGTGTTGTGTTAGGGCTGCAGGATATCTTATGCAATTTACAGTAGCATATCGCGGAGACTCGACTATAAATTCAAGCTGGAGGCGCCTACCGGAATTGAACCGGTGTACGAGGTTTTGCAGACCTCTGCGTAACCACTCCGCCAAGGCGCCGCAACAGCACGATTATACAAGAAGCGCCTGCGTTTGACTACTTTGCCTAACCGCAAGGGTTAACGGCTATCGATGCGCCGCGGCGGTGCGAGTCGCTCGACGATCACTGAGCGCTTGGGCAATCGTAACCGGACCAGCAATCAAGGCATAAAAGCCTAGAATCCACACAAAAGCGACACCGCCGGCCACCGGCTGGAAAAGCACTATAATACCCGCCAGCAATCCCAGCGCCCCGACTATAATCAGCATAGTACGCGAACCGGCTTCGAGATCATCCATAAACGCGGCAACGATCTCAAATACGCCGCGAATGATAAAGCCGAAGCCGATCAGCAATATGAACGTCGCGAAGCTAACGTGCGGATGACGGAGTAAAAATATGCCGATACCGATCTCCAACATTGCCAGCACCACTTTAAGCAGCCAGGAACCTACGCCGGCCCCGAAATGAAAGATGCCGGTTACTAAATTTATAATGCCGCTCACCAAAATAAATGCAGCGAACAGATAGAGCAACGTAATGATCGTGAGTCCCGGCCAGAACACGGCCGCAATTCCGAACAACACCGCTGCTATACCCTCACAAACACGTATGCCCCACATAGTGTTATCTTGCATACTGCCCTCCTCGATTATATGGTATATCTAAACATATGCGCTTTGCTGAATATTTTGTCAAGTTTTTTAAATTTATCTGTGGATAAATCACCTCGATTTCGTATGTCTTCGACGTATCCGCCTAGCTACCCGAAGCTGCCGCCGGACAATGGTACCCCTGAACAGCAAATTAGCAAAGGTGGCGATAATGCCTATGCCGGCGAGTACATAAAATATATCGAACAATTTGCCGGCATCGGTCTTGGGCACGATGTCGCCGTAGCCAACCGTGGTCAACGTAATGGTGCAGAAATAAAACGAATCCAGCCACTTAAGGTGCTCGACAATGTGAAAGAACACCGCCCCGATAATCAGGACCGCCAGACTCACCAGCGCCATCACGCTTACTTGCTGCCGCAATGTCCGATGTTCTTTTTCGAGGGAGTCAAGATCTTCATTGTCCATTAGTCTTGATAGCCCCTCTGAAGACATGCCGGCAATCCCCCTGCGCGTATCCCATGATCCTCCTTTATAGCTCAAATTTTATCCGGCAGTCCTCGATGCCTTATGCGGATGTGCCACGATATATACCAACGCAATCAGACTAATCGCCGCACATAGGCTGTTCACGAGCACTCGATCGGTAACTTCCGCCGCAAACGCCAGCCAAACGAGCAACAGCAACCCCACGCCAATCCAGATAAAGTTCTGGTATTGCCGCACCCATAACCGTCCGTTCCGCCACCACACCAGCGGCTTGCTGCCCTGCAAGTTATTGAAACGCAGAAGCGCACGCAAACGCACCGACAGCCGGGCCGGACCTGCCAGTACACAGAGCACTATAACGACCAGCGCCGCAATCAACCACGAATCAATAATGTTTTTGAGCGACGCCGTGAGCGCATCATAGATGTAGCTTACGGCGGGCTGGTTTGCGGACACTTTTACTTGATCGAGCACCTCCTGCCGCAGTGACTTAATCGCGATGAGCTGGAGGAGCAGCAACACCACGCTGACTCCCGCTATGGTCAAGAGAGTCCGGCGACGGCTATAAGCAAACGCGAGCGCACTCAGGAAACTCGCCAGCATAACCAGCGGCAACACCGCCGACATAAAGTCTATAGTTCGAATGTACTGCCAAACGTGTTCACGTTTAGTCTTAAGGTCGGTCGTCACCGCGAGGACTTTTCCGGTGTTGATATTCAGTGACGGCAGTGCACTCGCCGAAGTGCCAAGCTTACTGTTAATAGAATTTTTTATACTGTTCAGATTAAGGTTGAATTTCTGATCCAGTTTTGAACCGAGTGGCTGCGTTTGACCGCGGGCGTTGCTGACAAGCCGGGTCATAGCCGTGCGGTTGGCTGCGACCCAGATGGTCTGAAAGTTGTCACTCATTATGACGCGGTTGGCAATCTTGTTCGTCAATGATTGCAACTGCGAAGCTAACGGGCTCGCCAAAAAATCTGCTTTCGGCGGCAACGCATTGGCAATCTCCTGTTTCACCGGCACGTTTGCGAAAATCTGTGTCGTTACATAGTTACCGAGCGCGGTAGCTACCACCGGCGTCTGCGGCAACGGCGAGACGGTAGCGACCCAGTTATCGACGGTCAGTATCTGCCGTTCAATCCAATGGACAAAAGTGAAATTAATGAGCGCCAGGCAACCGACCGTCGAGAGCACTACGACGGCGATCAGTCGTAGTGCTCGGGCCAAGCTATTCCATGGCGTTCGCTGCGGCAGCGTGTTTGCAGTGGCTTTGCTCGGCATGAATGCCCCCTTTCAAAATATGAGAACCTCGGCGTTAGCCGGTTCGGACCATAGGCTAATAGTCTTCTTTGACTTCGCCACCGTGGACAGCAATCGCGTAAATGATGAGTATGTCCAGTATAATCACCGTCAGCGACCACCACGGGTAGGCGTCAAGGAAAGCGAAGTTTGCGATGGCGCTAATGCTCGCTAATACGATGCCGAGTATTCGTCCCCACATACGGCCGGCCATGAGTGAAAATGATGACAAGAATAGAATAATGCCGACGATCAGATGTACCCACCCCCATTGCGTGTAATCGAGCATGACTAAATGGCTCGGCGTCACGACAAACACTGTATTTTTGAATAGAGCGACCAAACCGGCAATGGACTGAAAAATTCCCGCCAGCATCATAAGAAATGCTGCGAAGTATTGCCAGCCGACCCAGCCAGTGACTTCTGTCTCGTGTCTTGTTGTTGCCATATCACACCTCCCCCTTACGCGCTTATGTTTTCATTTAACACCAATTGCAACTTTTCGGCGGTGAGCTGCGTCACACCTTTATATATTTCAGGTAACCGGACGCCCGAGCAGCGTCTGCCACAGGCTGCGAGGCAGTTGGCGCCAGCCCCGGGCGCGCACTATTACAATGGCCTCCTTGCCCGCCACCGCCAAACCGACAAGGCCGATGGCGTACTGGATAGCCCATAAAACCAATGTGAAATTTCTGGTTGCCTGATCGCTTGTAAGCACTCCGTTATGATGCAGCGCATCGGCCAGCACAACCGGGAAAGGCACAAAGGACACCACCCACAGAATGAGTCCTGTTCGTACCCGCCAACCGGACACTTTAGGCTGGCTACTGTCAATTCCTTGCTTGTCCAAGTATTTGCTCCGCTTCCGCTCTCCAACCAGCACCGACTCAGGCCGACGCGAAAGCCTCTTTCAACCTACCCTCTTCTTCTTTCGAGAGCGATGTGTGGATTATCTTGCCATCAAACGGCTGCAGCTCCTCAACCACCCGATCGACCTTGGCTTCGCTCACCAGCAGAAACAGTGCCGAGTTGCCCGGTTTAATGGATTCGCTGACTTGTTTTATGAATGCGTCGTTAATGCCGTAATCGGCCGACTTACCGAACAGTGCACCCGTGGCCGCGCCGACCGCCAAGCCGAGAAACGGCACGAAGAACAGCAAGCCGAACAGCATACCCCAAAATGCACCACCCAGTGCGCCCGCGCCCACTAAATCGGTAGCCTGCTTGACTTTAACTTTTCCATCCGTATGGCGGACCGCGGTTGCCGCGTCATCCACCTTGATGAGCTCCTGGCGCTGCAGGTCCCCGACCTTCTTTAAAACCTGCCCAGCTTCGTCCTCGCTTTTAAAACTTATAACGATTAGGTTACTCATGGCAGCACCTCCTTTGGTTTATCTCCTTTTTATACCGCTTTTAGGTGTCCGAATCCGTGATGTAGCGCACAATAATCGTAATCGGTTTATACCGCGTTCCCTCGGCCCCATACAACACAGCGACTGATCATGACCTAGGTCGTCGCTCTAATCTTTAGCAAACCGTTGAAGAGGATTACTTCGTACTTTTTGTCAGGTTACTGTTATTAACGCTGAAAAAGTGGGTGTGCGGGATTTTCTGTACGAGCAGGATGGTGCCGGAATCCAGCATAAGGTCAATGAGTACAATGGCGAGCGCTAAAACCAGGATCGTCAGGACCATACTGACTTTGATGGAGCGTTTACGAGCGATCGCGTCGATGGGCACGAAAAACTGGCGGTTGTCGATATAGGACTCGAGTTCATGCTCTCGTTTCTCGGCCTCCTCGGCTTCTTTGATAGCCTTTTCGGTTTCCGGAGCCGGCTTGTCTGAAATCGCATCAACTTCGCCCGTATCGGTAGGAGGCTCTCCGGGCCGAGGTTCCGGCTCGGAGGGCGCGCTGTTTTCCGCCGCCGCCTTCGGATTTTGCTCGGCCGGATCCTGAGGCGTTGCGCGGCCGTAGATGTCTGCGTCTCGTCCTTAGGCGGCAGGGCCGCAGATTTCGGCACTATGTCGGCCGCCGGATCCAGACACGGAGATTCCGCTTGCGACGTGTCGGTCGATTCATTCGGTTCGACCGGAATGATGACAGTGCGTTTACTTGGCAGCCCCGGTGACTCAGCGGCACGGTCTGACTCTGAATCGTCATCTCCCGGAGTACCAACTATTATGTCGTGCCCCATGATTGACCGGCGGGGGATGACCAAGTGGCCGCCATCGTCGCTCACTGCGTCTTTAACCGGTCCGGTAATATCCTCTATTCGTTGCTTTGGTTTTGGAGGTTTGTGGTTCATGCTGCCCGCCCGCGAACTACGTGTGACGTGATTGATTTTCTCTATAGTACTTCAAAGTTCTTGTACTTGTAAAATGCGAAAAGCTCATGGTTTTCTTGCTATACTGTCTAGCGAGTATGCGCGTATCTGATGCACTGGTCGAACAGTTGCTGAAATCCACCGGTAAATTTAGTGCTGAGCAGTTGAAAGGCCTTCACGAACAGGGTGAGACCGAAAAGCGGCCGCTGCAGGATATTGTCGTGCAGTCGAATATGCTGACCGAAGCGGAGCTCACCAAGCTGTATGCTGACGAAATCGACGTACCGTTCGCCGAATTCACACCCAGTGACGTACCCCGCGACACGCTGATGCTTATTCCAGAACGAATTTGCCGCCAGTACCAGACGGTTGCGTTTAATGTCGACGAAGATGGCGTGGTTTATGTTGCTATGGAGGACCCGGATGACATCCAGGCCATCAACTTTCTCCAGAAACAGCTCGGCAAGCCTATCCGGGTGCACATTGCGCCTTCGGGAGTTATCAAGGCGGCGATAGACCAATACAGCGGCACCAATGTCAGTACCGAAATCGCTAAAGTTATCGCCGTCGAGGATAAAGAGCAGGAAGACGATGAGGTCGCCGAAGAAGACGTCGCCGAAGATTCGCCTATCGCTCAAACAGTGAACCTCATCATCGATTACGGCATCCGGAGTCGAGCCAGCGACATCCACATTGAGCCGCGTGAAAATATCGTCATCGTCCGCTACCGTGTCGACGGCGTATTGCACGAGGCCGATAAACTGCCGCGCCGGCTGCTTGGCGCGCTGGTGTCACGCATCAAAATCCTGGCAAACCTGAAAATTGACGAGCACCGGGCGCCGCAGGACGGCCGGTTCAAGATTTCAGTCAACGACCATATGTACGCGCTCCGTGTTTCGACCCTGCCCATCGTCGACGGCGAAAAAGTAGTACTTCGTATTCTGGATGAATCATCCAAGGCCGAATCGCTCGAGGAGCTAGGCTACTGGGGTGAATCGCTCAGACGGGTCGAACAGGCAATGGTACAGCCGCACGGCATGATTCTGGTTACCGGTCCGACCGGTTCCGGCAAGTCGACCAGTCTGTTCAGCGTTTTGACCATGCTGAGCAAACCGACGATCAATATTAGCACCATTGAAGACCCGGTTGAATATCGCATTCAGGGGTCCAATCAGACCCAGGTAAATCCGCAAGCCGGCATGACCTTCGTTGATGGATTGCGCTCGCTACTGCGCCAGGACCCGAATATCATCATGGTCGGAGAAATCCGCGACAGTGAAACCGCCGACTTAGCAGTGCAGGCCGCCCTGACCGGTCACCTCGTGTTTTCCACGCTGCACACCAATAACGCCGCCACCTGCCTGCCGCGCCTTTTGGATATGGGTGTTGAACCATTCCTCATTGCCAGCACCATCCGGGTCGTCATCGGCCAGCGGCTGGTGCGCAGACTTTGCCCGGTCTGCCGCGAAGAATACGAGCCCGACGATAGCGTTACGGATCACGTCAAAGCCATTTTCAATCTTCGTGGCGAGGATGACATTGCGCGCCTGCACCAGCTCGAAAAGGAGGCCGCGAACGCCGGCATCGGCTCTCAGGACGGAAGCAAACACTCGCCCACCATCTTTGGTACCAGTGAAAAATCCATTGTGCGCCTCTTCAAAGCCCACGAAAACGGTTGCGATACCTGCAACCACACCGGTTATCGCGGACGCCTCGGTATATACGAAGTCATGGCCAACACGGCGCCGATCCAAAAACTCATTATGACCAATGGCACCAGTGAGCAGCTGGAAGCACAAGCTATCAAGGACGGCATGGTCAACATGCAACTCGATGGCTTCGTGAAAGCACTCCGTGGCCAAACGTCGCTGCAAGAAATAATGCGCGTAACCACTACAGAAATGTACGAAACGCCCCAATAAGAGGATAAAATATGGCAAATTTCACTTACACCGCCCGCCTCCAAAACGGCCAAACCCAAAAAGGCACCATCCAAGCTCACGACCGACCCGCCGCAATGGCTGCCCTGCGGCTGAAACGACTGCAGCCGATTGTCGTTACGGAAGTCAAGAGCAAGGGCGGCCTGAACATGAACATTACCCTGCCCGGCTCGAGCGGCGTCAATACCAGAGACCTGGTGGTCTTCACGCGTGAATTTTCCGTCATGATCAACGCCGGCGTACCTATCATGCGCGCCTTGAGCATCCTTAAAGATCAGACCGGTTCACCGGTTTTCAAAAAAATACTCGAAGAGGTCACCGCCGATATTCAGGGCGGTGAAAATCTCAGTGACTCACTCGCCAAGCATCCCAAAGTCTTTTCATCCATCTACGTCAACATGGTCCGCGCCGGCGAAACGGGCGGTAACCTCGATGACATCTTGAACCGCCTGGCCTTTCAGCAAGAAAAGGACGCCGCACTGAAGGGTAAAATAAAGGGCGCCATGATTTACCCGAGCGTCATATTCTCAGTCACGCTGATCGCGTTCTTTATATTGATGACGTTCATCGTTCCAAAAATCGGCACAATCCTGGCTTCGCTCAGCGGCGGTACGGCCAGCCTGCCCGTCTACACCCGCGTATTGCTTTCGCTCAGCCACACCATGAAGCAGCCGGTATTTCTGCTTGCGGTCCTCGTTGGGCTGCCCGTGGCGATCATATTATTCCGGCGCTACATCAAGACCGAACGCGGTCGCTACCAGTGGCACTCATTTCTGTTGAAGATTCCGGTGATTAGTGTACTCATCACCAAAACGGCCATCGCCCGCTTCTCACGAATCTTTGCTTCGCTCATGGGGGCCGGTGTATCGATTGTCGAAGCCATCGAAACCACCGCCGGGGCTATCGGCAACGCCGTGATCGAAAAGGAGCTGCTTGACTGCTCCAAGGCAATTCAGGCCGGCAGCCAATTATCGGTCGAGCTGCAAAAGAGCAAGCACTTCCCGGCGATCGTGTCGCAGATGCTGGCCGTCGGCGAAGAAACCGGCAAAACCGACACCATTATCCTGAAAATCGCGGAATTTTATGAAGAGGAAGTCGACACCGCGGTCGAAGCGCTGTCTTCCGTCATTGAGCCGATTATGATCGTGGTGCTCGGCGGTATGGTCGGGCTTATCGCCATCAGTGTGTTCGGTCCCATTACCAAAACCGAAACCAGCGCGCACGGCTAGAACGCTGGAGTTTCCCTGTCGCTAAAATTATTGACTTTATTATAAGCATAAGGAATAATGCTGGTATGATAAGGCATTCTGCATAACACATAAAAAGAAAGGGTGGGCATTTAAAATGCAAACTACAAAAACGAAAAAAATGAACTCGAAAGGCTTTACGCTTATCGAGCTTTTGATCGTTATCATCATTATTGGTATTCTGGCGGCCATTGCATTCGTCGCCTACAGTGGTTCGCAAACCAAAGCACACCAAGCAACGGCTGAGTCGTCGGTAGAGGAAGCCAGGAATAAGCTGGGTGAGTACAATGCTGATAACGGCTACTATCCGGCTGATCAGTCTGCATTCAATACTTGGCTTAATGACACCAGTTCCAGCGGAGGCGCCAGCCCGTCGTTGGCAACCACGTTCACGACCGCTAACGGCTACACTTACACGGCCGGCCCAAGTGGCTGTGATAACAGCGCAACTGACTGTAGCAGCTATTCAATCAGCGCCGACCACACCAAATTCGGCGGCAGCAGCGATATTACCGCTACGAACTAGCAGTTTCAGCGATCAGGTAATAAACCGCTTGGGCAAAAGCTCAAGCGGTTTTATAATTTTAGGCATACATGAGTCGATTTTTTCCCAGTCGCAATGCGTCAACTATTGAAAGCGTGCAGAAGAGTCGGGGGTTTACGCTTGTCGAACTGCTCGTCACCATCGTGGTGCTCGGCATCGTTATAAGTAGTCTGTCCGGCTTATATTATTTAATGCAGATCACCCAGGTGCAGGGTCAGCATTACGATCTGGCGGTGCGGGCGGCCCGAACCGAGATCGAAGATTTGCGGAACGATGGTTATGACTCTTTGAATCCGGGAGGCACCATTAACTTTACTTCGAGTCTACCGTCCGCCTTGCCTCCCAATAAAAGCGGCACGGTCACTATCAGCCAACCGCTGCCTGAGCTCCGGCGGGTGGATGTAATGATCACATATACCGACTATGGCAAGTCGCAGACAATAGAGCTAAGTTCTGATATTGGGATAATTGGGTTAGGACAGGGACAATAGGTGAAGGAGTTGCGCACATGAGTGCAATTTGTACGAAAAAAGCACATCGAAAGCGAGCTGTGCTCAAACGTATAGTGAGCACGCAGCGGAACTTTACGGGCAAAAGACTCCATGTACGCAAGTCCGTTGGCGGATTTACACTTATCGAGTTGATTGTCGTCATGACGATAATGGGGATTCTATCAATCGGGCTGGTGAACTTTATTACGAATTGGCTGCAGGCGTCATCGCTCGCACAATCCCGGTCCGCCCTGCTCACCAACGCCGAAACCGCATTGGATACCGTTACTACTGATATCAAGCTTTCAGGCAGTGCCGATGATAATAACCGCTGGCCGGACGGCAACGGTCCGGGCGGCAACCAATTCGGCTGGACGTCCGGCAGTCAGGTGCTGGTGCTCGCCAAAGCCGCCGTGGACTCCAGCGGCAACGTCATATTCAGTGACCCGGCAGACTACATCAGTCAAAAGGATAATGAAGTTTACTACCTTTCAGGCACAACGCTGTATCGGCGCACGCTTGCTTCTACTGCTTCGGATGACGCAGCTGTAACTACCTGTCCACCGGCTGATGCGACACCGTCCTGCCCGGCAGATGAAACAGTAGCTACCGGCGTGACCGCACTCAACTTCACCTACTACGATGCCGACGAGAACGTGGTTGATCCGACCGACGCTCGTTCGGTACAGGTTTCGATTACGTTATCATCTTCCCAGGGCGGAAAAACCGCTAGCGCGAGTTATACTACGAGAATGGTATTCCGAAATGAGTGATCTAAGACTATCGTATTTACGAAAAGCTGCACTCCGATGCTCGATATTCGCCCTAAACTGCACGCAAGTACGGAGGCGCCGGATTCACTCGATGTCCGAAATAAAGCAACATGAACGTGGATGGGTGTTGATTTCGGCCATTATCATGATACTGCTTTTGACTTCGGTTGGAGTTTCGGTTGGAGAATTAACAGCCGAGCAATATCAACACACTGTCCGTGAATCTTATGACCAGAACGCCCAGTTGGTAGCCGAAGCGGGCTTGGAGCAATCGGTACATGAGCTGAATACCGACAGTTCATTTGCCGGCTATACGTCAGCCCAAACTTTCTTCGATAATACGACGCAAGGCAAAGGCACATTCACGACAACCGTTACTGATAATGGTGACGGCAAATCAAAAACCATCGTATCGACGGGAGAAGTGTACCACTCAGACAGCGATTCTACACCCTATCTTACCAGAGAAGTGCGGGCGACCGTGGTCGGAACGGCCAGTAGTGGCTATTCGGTTTCGTCCGGTCCCGGCGGTCTAATTTTGGGCGGGAGCGCGAATATCACCAACTCCAACGTCTATGTCGATGGCACAGTCTCCCTCTCCGGCGCGTCTAAAATCGGAACCTCTAGCAATCCGGTCAACGTGGACGTCGCCAATGTCGCCTGCCCTACGGGCTCGAACCCGGGTCCGACATACCCGACCGCATGTTCAGGCACACAGCCGATAAGCCTGGCCTACAGCACGAACATTTACGGAACGGTCTGCGCCACTGGGCAAACCAGCACTGGTCCGAACAACAATATACAGGGCGGCAGTACAGGCGCCGGACTGGAGGCCGGCTGTACAGCTCCGGCTGTCTCGCAGCCGACCTATAACCGATCGGGAGTAATAAGCGGCATAACCACGACAGCATCGGGTACCAGTGGCTCGTACGCCTGCAGCGGGGTAAAAAACATCACGTTGCCGGCAAACATTGAGCTTACCGGCAGCACCGTGAGCTGGGGTAATAGTTGCGTAATCACCGTTTCCGGCAATGTCTATATACCGGGCAATCTCAGCGTTGGCGGTGCTGTTAAGGTACAGGTGGCGAATAGCGTCGGTACGACCCGACCGATCGTCGTTGTAGACGGCAAGATTAGCGTAGGCGGTTCGGCAGCCATGATTGCCAACAGTAGTGGTACGGGCATTGACTTCGTCAGTTTCGCCAACTGTATCGGCGGTACCAACTCTTCGTGCAAAAATGGTACCAGCAATCCCGCCGCCACACCGACCGGGACCGATCTATACAACTCACAGCAACAGAATGACGTCTCCGTCGGCGGAGCGGTAAACTTACCAGGCATGGTTTTTGACGCCTATTGGAGCGAGATATCGGTCAGCGGCAGCGGCAACGTCGGCGCAGCGGCCGGCCAAACGGTGAACATGTCGGGCGCCGGTACGGTTATTTTTGGCACCGAACTGTCTTCAGGCACTAAGACCTGGACCATCACCAGTTACCAGCCACTCTATAGCGGCTCTTAATAGCAGGCCGGTTCTCCACTTGTGTCACTTAACGACCGGTCAGTCTTCAGACGCGCGTTCGAATATTTGTTAGAAATGAAAATATAATGGCAAACCAAGGCCGAGCTGGACAGACATGTAAATCGCTTTAAGAAACCGTAACCGCTATTCCATTGCCCCCTCCAATAATGCTATACTGCTTGCAAAGATCGAATGTATGCTTGGATGGGCGGCATGAAAAAAAGCGTAAAAGTTTCAAAAATATATTTTTTTGAGGACAAGCCGTTGTTCGGGATGGATATCGGCCACGACACCCTACGCGTCATGCAGTTTGAAGCAGGACATAAGGTGCCGCGCCTCAAAGGGTATGGTTCGGTCACGTTTGATCGGAGTGCCATCCAGGACGGCGTCATCGTCAAACCCGAACTTATTGCCAAGTCGGCTATCCGTTTGTTCGACAAAGGGTTGTCCGGCGACATAAGTACTAAGCGCGTTGCCATTTCCCTGCCAGCCAGCAAGGCGCTGACCCGGGCTGTCCAACTGCCCAAAATGAGCTCGAATGAAATCGACGAAGCCGTTCGAACCGAGGCGGAGCAATACCTGCCCACCGGAATCGACAACCTGTATATCGACTACATTCCCATCCGTTCAGATGCTTCCGGCACCGAAATTTTCGTTGTCGCGATGCCGAAAAAAATCGTCGATTCGTACCTTATGCTCACTCGACTAATGGGGCTTGAAGCGGTACTGCTCGATACCGCCATCGGTGCCAGCGCCCGGCTGTTTGCCCACGACAAACAGAGCGATATCCCATCGGTGCTTATCGATTTCGGCGCCGACAGCACCGACATCACTGTATTCAACCACGGTCTGGTAGTTACGGGCACTGTGGCGTTCGGCGGCGACGATGTCACTGAAACTATCGCCAAACGCTTGCGTATAACATCCCGCGAGGCATTGATGATCAAGAGCAAATACGGCCTGTCACCCAGTGTCGTACAGAAGCAGGTATTAAGCGCCCTGGATCCGACACTTGAATTACTAATCAAAGAAATTCGCCGCACGATCCGCTATTATGAACAGCGCTATACCAAGGAGCCCCCAATCGGTCAAATCGTCACTATGGGCGGGGGCGCCAACATGCCCGGCCTGGTCGACGTACTGACTGACCGGATGCGTTTGCCGGCACGAACCTTTGACCCGATGACCAAAATCGATATCGGTCGGCTGCGGTCTCCCTTCACCGCCGACCATATGTCGTATGTGACGGCCGCCGGGCTGGCCATTACTAATCCGGCTGAGGTTTTCGCATGATTAACCTGCTACCACCGGACCTGAAAGCGGATTACCGTTACGCCCGGCGTAACCACCGGCTGATGCACTGGCTGATAGCGTTCGTACTAGCTATAGTCGGTGCGGGAGTCATTACCGGCTGTGGGATGTTTCTCATGAACAATTCTATCAATGTTTATAAGTCACGTATCGCAAGAGCCCAGGCACAGCTTGCCAGTCAAAATGTCAGCGGTATCCAAAAACAGGTGACCGACATCTCGAACAATCTGAAGCTCATGAATCAGGTGCTCTCAAAGGAAATTTTATTCTCAAAACTCCTAACCCAACTTGGTGCAGTGACACCACCAAACGTTATCTTGACAAACCTGACAATTTCGCAAATTGAAAGTGCCGTGGACATTACCGCACAGACCAGCGACTACAACGCCGCCACCCAGCTGCAAGTCAACTTGGCCGACCCGGCTAACCAGATATTCTCCAAAGCCGACATCGTTAACATAACCTGCACTTCCGGCAAGCAGGCAACCAACGCGGCCTATCCTTGTACCGCCAGCATACGAGCGGAGTTCACGAATAATAATCCGTTCCTGTTCGTTAATGCCAACACAAAGGGCAGTTCATAAATGAATAGCAAGAAACTGCATTATATTCTGATTGGGCTCCTCGTGCTGCTCGGCGTCGGCATACTGGTGAGCGCCCGTGAAGCCGATATGCTGCTCGAAAAGCAGTCCAACAGGCTGGTCGGACTAAAGGCAAGCATGCAGGCAACCGCCGCCGAAAAGACGCAACTCATAAAGAACAGACAGGACGTTGCGAAATACCAGGAGCTGAACACTATCGCCAAAAGCGTCGTACCCCAGGACAAAGACCAGGCCGAAGCGGTACGGCAAATCGTCAATCTTGCACAGCAAAGCAATATTCCCCAACTCAGTTCTATCGCTTTTCCCGCTTCCACCCTCGGCGGTCCCGCCAAGAGCTCCGGTAAGCTGACTCAGGTAACGCCCGTGAAAGACATTCCCGGCGTGTACGACCTGCAGCTCACCGTTACTCAGGCCTCCGACTCGGAA
The DNA here is from genome assembly GCA_963810525.1 of Candidatus Saccharimonadia bacterium. Taxonomy (GTDB): domain Bacteria; phylum Patescibacteriota; class Saccharimonadia; order Saccharimonadales; family UBA4665; genus JAICLK01. Next base: position 33,693 of record CAWENB010000001.1, on the reverse strand, counting down.
GTGCCGTATAGCAATTTCATATCCTTCCTGTCTAAATTAGAGCGCAACCGACGCACCGCCGAAGTTAGCAGCATCTCCATTCAGCCCGATCCCAAAACGCCCAGCCAAGTCTCATTCACATTAGTTATAGACGAGTTTATAAAGCCATGAAGTTGCGGATAGACCCGAACAATACTACTTCTTCCGCGCATAACCCATTTGGAGGCACCCGATGAAGACAAGTGGACTGAAGCAGCAACTGCAGCAGGCGGGCGCGCAATTCTTACATGTACGAATTCCGCTGTTTTTGCTGTTAGTGGCAGTCGTCTACGGCTTCATCATCTGGAAAATCGACACTCTCCAAAACGCCGAGCCGAAAGCGAGCGCCGTAGCATCCAAATTGCAGTCGTCCCCGCATATCGATCAGGCTACGGTCAACAAAGTTACCGAGCTCCAAGACAATAGCGTCAGCGTTCAGGCACTGTTTAACCAGGCGCGACAGAATCCCTTTAGCGAATAGAAAACAACCCGTCGCTTAGCACTGGTTGCTCGCCGGCCAAGTAGACTCTGGGTAAGTATTTCAATGACGATAGCGGACATACAGTATACTGCCGACGACAGCCACGATACATAAGCCGCCGAGAGTAAGGCTGGCGACCTGCAGATTATGGAGCAATGCTTCGGCGACCGTCCGGGCGGCAGCTTGTGCAGCGGCGTCGTTACCGGGCAGCTTAACCACCGCCGGCGCCTCCAGTAGTAATCCCTGAAGCAGCGCTAAGATGCCGGTCGCCAACAGAATACGCCGGGCCGTCTTGCCGTGACGCACTGACAGCCAGATGGCGAGCGCCGCCATCAAAACGGCGATACCGACAATCACGAAAGTCCCCTCCTTGAACAGCTCGTAATAATGGTGGATCCGGCTGAGATTGTTGCTCTTGATGATAAGATTGCCGGCGTTTGGCGAAATAGTGATTTGATCCGCCACTGGCCTTAATTGCGTCGATTTCAGCTCGCTTACCACACCGTTTATCGCCGGGCTCAGGTCAAGATTTATGCTCGACGGATTGCCGTTATTCAGCTGTGCCACCAGGGACGCGTGAGCGCTCCTGATTGTGTTTTCCCACAAAGTGAGGAAACCTGGCGACTGGATAACTTGCTGGACATTCGTTTGCACTAGTGAACTTAACCGATCCTGGAGCACGGACGATGCTTGCGCCGCAATTTGATTGCCCGGCAACAATTGATGTGCCAAATCCTGCGTCGATGCATTTTTAAGCAACTGGTCAGTGACCTTTTCGGCTACAAAATTCTGGATTGCCGGTTTTGAGGCCAGCGGTCCGACCGTGGCGACAAAAGTGCCGGTGTTGGTCAGCGTCCGATTGAGCCACACAACCGTAACGCTCGACAAAATAAGACAGACAGCGATAGCGCCGGTGACACTTGCAAAAAAGGTCCGGAGTTTATGCGATTTTACGACCACTTTGGCAGTATTGATTTTTGTGTTAGGCATAAGCAGTATTAAACCACTAACGGTACGAAAGGTGAAGCGATTGCACCAGAAGATGTATTAGCTACCGTTCGGCCGGGGCTTTCCCTCAATATAGCCGGACGAAGATTGGGTACCAAAGAGAACTTTGTCGCGATACTCCCTCAGCGTACGAGCACCAGAATAGGTCATGGCGCTTCTGAGGCCGGCACAAATCTGGTCGAGAACGTACTCTACGCCGGGATGTTCAAGGTCAAGATAGTGTCGCGAGTCATGAATACCCTCGACAAAGAAGGCCGCTCGCGCCGCGGCCAAACCGGATTTACTTCCATTGCGGCCACTGACTGCTTGGCGGCTTGCCATACCCGCATTCGTCCGATACGGCCTGCCCTGCTCATCGCGTTCCAATCGCGCCGCACTTTCGGCCCTGCCGGCAAACCAGCTACCAACCATGACACTGGTAGCACCGGCCCCGAGCGCCTTGGCGACATCGCCTGGAATGATTATGCCGCCATCAGCCCAGATGCGGCCTTCAACTTCGCGGGCAGCCTGCGCACATTCGACGACCGCCGTAAATTGCGGCCGGCCGACGCCGGTCATAACCCGGGTCGTACACATTGCCCCGGGACCAACGCCCACCTTGACAATGTTGGCACCGGCCTCGATCAATCTTTTGGTTCCGGTAGCAGTTACGACGTTACCGGCAACCACCGGCATGGTATCTCCAACTGCCTCGCGTACTTTAAGGATTGCGTCGAGCATTGGTGATTGTTCGCCATGGGCCGTATCAACCACAATCATGTCCGCACCGACATTTTGCAATGCTGCCGCTCGTTCTCCCGGCCGACCATTCATGCCGATTGCCGCTGCAACTAGTAACTGACGATCACTGTCCAATGCCGGCTTATAAAAGCCAGCGCGCACGATACTCATTTGGGTCAACACGCCAAGCAACCTGCCTTCTTCAATGACTGGTGCGACCGTTCGCTCATGTTCGTCAAACCAATCATACATGGTATCTTCATCGAGATTAGTCTCCATAGTTACCATTTCTTTAATGGCCGTCCTGCCTACAAACGCGTCTGGACCACCGGCTTCGCATTCCGCATCTGATATGACGCTGATAAACTCCCCGCTCATCGTACCATCGCTCGTAATTACGGCCGCACCGTGTGCCCGGTCTAGCATCAGATCGCGAGCCCTGATGTTTGTGACGTCCGGCGCCAGTAGCACTGGCGTCTCGTAAAAACGATGCGCAGCTTTAACTTTTGCAATCGAGTCAGCGACCTCGTTTGGCGGCATGTCCTGCGGCAATACTGCCACACCGCCGCGCCGGGCAATCGTTTCGGCCATACGATCCCCAGCTATGGCATTCATATTGGCCACTACTACCGGAAATTGCATGCCGGTTCCGTCGTGAGGATTAGGGTCAACATCTGCCCGTGAACCCACATCACTAAATTGTTGCGCTATATAAACATCGGAATACGTCAAAGCAAACGCAGGTTGTTCGCCTTCTATAAACCTCATCTAAGAACCCTCATTTTCCTTGTGCCAAAACGGCACCTTAATTTTTTTACTAAGTAAAGCTTATTGCTATAGTAATTATAGCATGAATGTTTACCCGCTACACCCCGATCCCGGCCGCACATGAACGGCTATAAGACTGGTGCCGCATCTGTCTGCGCGTACGTAGTGCCTGCTAGCGTGAGTAGCAAAATGCCAATCCGTAAATAATAGGCGGCATGCGGCGGGCTGGAGGCCGGCTTTAGTACGAAGCCCCGTATACCGACTTGATTATCCGGTATATCCGATTGGTTATCGGAAAAGGTTAGCTAGATATAGTCCCGGTAATTCATGATAGTTGAGCCGCCGGCCGGCTAAAGCGTCGTCTTTCCGGCTTACGATCAGCGTTACTTACGCTCTATTGCATGTTGGAATACGTTCGGCGTAAATTAAAGCCGGCTACGGCTATAACATCTTCATTTTCATAAGTTTTCCGTAAGCCACTTAACCTAATGCCACTATCCCTTACGCTGCCGCGTCTCTAACCAAAGCGATAGGGATAACATGGCAACTACTACTACCGGCAAGAACCACCACAGTTGTTCATGCTCTCTATGGATCAGGAGACCAGAGCAGCCAAAACCGAAAGCGACCCCAAGGGCAATTCGGTAATCATCACCGACGATGAAGTGATACCAAAATCTCAAGAAACTTGTAAGTGTCTTCATCGGGCTTGCTCCTTCTGGAGCTCAGACACCCGCTTCAGCCAGCTCACCTGTGCGATGGAGCTAGCCGCAACAAACGCGATTACTCCGAGAAGCGCCGCATCGCTGCCAGGCCAACGTATGCCGATGCCTTCCGAACCCCAGAAAATGCCAAAGCTAGTTAACATGATACCGACGATGAACTTCAATGTATTTTCCGGAACTCGAGATAACGGTTTATGTACTTTTATTCCCGCCACAACCACCACCAGCACGGCGGCAACTGCGCTCAACGCCGCTAGCGGCACTGAATGTTGGCTAGCACCGAATGTAATGACGATAAACGCAATTTCCAATCCTTCAAGCAGCACGGCTTTGAAGGCGACCGTAAAGGCATACCAGTCATCTATTGCACCGCGCTTTATGGATTTTGTGTTACGGGCTTTCGAAGTCGTTTTCTCAAAAATGACAGCTTCATCGTGTAGCGGTATAAAGCCGCTTGCCCTAAGTACAGCTTTTCGAATCCACTGCAGGCCGAAGATAAGAAGCAAACCGCCCACCACAATCCGTAGCACATTGATAGGTATAGCCGTCAACCCAGGGCCGAGCACGGCAACTATTAACGCCAGTGCAGCAATGGCAGCCCAGACCCCGTAACGCGCGGAGCGCCAACCACGCGTCGTGCCGATAGCCAATACGATAGTCAGGGCTTCAACACCTTCAACTATCGAAGCTAGAAACACGCTCGTAAATAAGATAACGTCTCGCATAATTAGATCCTACGATTATATTAGACAAAACCGGTTCTGGCGAATGATTCAAAATATTCTGATAGCATACCCTGCCGGTAAGTAACCAGGCATGAAATAAAAAAGGCCGCCAGTTATAACGTCATTTTTTGCTCCATCTTAGTGTGCTTGATGTACTTTGTCTCGAACACCTAAGGCTTTGGATTGCCTGGTGCTGTACGTAAATAGCGCGAAACGGCACTTACTAATTATGAAATATCCAATTTGGGATTAACCTTTTTCATCAACAACGGGAATGGGTATATAACGACGATTGCTGCAATGACGATACCGACTAAGTTATAGGCTACGCGCTGCAGAATGTTGGATTTTCCCGTCGATAAGTCGTTTGCGGAATATAAGAGCAGGATTGTGGCAGTATAGAAAAAAGGCATCATACCAAGCTTGGTCTTCTTGAATAGCCCGTTTAGCACGGCAAATAAGCCACCGACCGCGACTAGTACCGTCGCGCTTGTAATAAATGCCAGTCCGATGGCGGCTAATATCGCTCCCGCGAGTGTGCCAATAAGCCGGGCTACGGCACGCCTTCTCGATAGCTTGCGGTCATACCTAATTACATTACCGACAGCACTCGGGGCCCAGCCCAATTTTGCAAACCCGGCACCGTATGAAATTGCCAGCGCTAATGACGCGCCAATCGCCATCCTTAACCCCTGCTCCGCTAGGGCGCCGTTAGTTTGCGTGGTATCCACTTTTGGTGGTTCAATCGGTTTCCATATTGGCAACAGTGATATAAGTGCCGACCAGCCCAGGACGAACGCAAATGCTATAAAATTAGCCGATGCTTTTTCCGGCGAACCAGTATTTAATCCGGCCGTATATATCATTACCAGGGTTAGTGCGAGCGGCCCTCCGATTGACCAACCGCTCAGAAAACTAAGGTTCATGCACACCAGAAAGGTAAATATGATCGCCATCCACGGATTTGGTGCAACCGCTCCACCCATTAAGTAAAATCCCAAACCCAACGCAATAATGAGCGAGCCCATTACTATCCTGCCGCTAATTTTTTTGGGCAAGAATAAAGTACTGAAAAAGAACCCGCCCTGGCCAAGTGACACCAAAAAAGCCGTTTTCCCTATACCCGTTGCCACGAACATCGGCAGCATGCAGACTAGCGCTCTTGCCGCCTCCGTCCACATAAGCGTTAACTTACCATTGACCTTGATTTTATCTAACACTTAGTTCCACCAACTTTCCGCATATCAATTATGGCCTTTATTTATTGTTAATACAAAAAATTGAGGCGTCGCAATCGGTGCGCCTGACATTCCTCGCTTCGTACACCTGCTATGCACGTCATACAGTCAAGACTATGCGTGCTGCGGGTGGCTACGGGTATCCATGGGCAACCAGTACCGCGCGTTATCCTTCGAGGCTCCGGCACTATTGACTACGGCATCCATACGCTCTAAGCATAGCTTAGTCAAAGAAGGGTGGTGTTCGGCGATAAGCGTTAGTGTCATCCTGACGGCAATAAGGGCGGCGTCTGACTGATCTCCTGATTGCACATCGTTGGGCAATTCACCGATAGCTTTGCCGAGTGCGTTGGGGTAATTGACTGCGTCATCGAACAGACTGGCAACAACTTCCCACGCGTCATCTTCGGTGTGGCCTTCAGCCGGGGCGATCGGATCACTAGTATATTTCATGACATACTTTGACTCGTTGAACGTGGTGTAGATGGTGTATGTTTCAGTAGAATTTACCCACTGGTTCTGCAACGCCTGGTAGGCTGGCAACTTAAAAAGTCCTTGTCTTAGGTGGTCGTTGAACTTGTCCGGATCATCTTTGAATTTCTGCGGAAAGTCGGCAGTCTGGTACATCGCATAATCAAACAAATCGGCAAGCGTAGTTGGTAGGCACCTATTCACAACGGTGGTGTCATAGGATGTGGTTCCGAAAAAGTTGTCGATATTACCTGATTTGACCATTTTAATGAGCGTTTCAATCAGTGGTTTGTCGGTGGGGTTGGCGTCTGCCTTTAAGTTAGTCAGAATGTCTGGATAAACATTCTTGAGATCAGACTGGAGACTCTCATATGTAGTATCTCGTACCCATTACACGTGTTGACGACCAGGCGTGTGTCTGCATTGCTCGGCGGGTTCTCGCCGGCGAATATTGAACGCGTCAGCGCGTGCCCGGCTTCGTGGACGATAGCGCCTTGCAATTCCTGCATACTTACTTACTTCATTGTTTTGCGGCAGGACTACCAACATTTGGTGAGCCACCGGTTCATAATACGGGTCATATTCATCGCTGACGACGAAGTGAACAGATATCAGGTCACCGCTTGTAAATGCCGCATCCAATATCGGCCTGACATTGTTGAAAATCGTCCGCAGCCGCTCAATGGCGCTCAAGGAGAGACCGGCTTCTCGCGGGATGTCAAAGTACAGTTTGCCGTTTTTCGTGTAAATCTCAGCGAACTGGTTCAGCGTTTCAGACTGCGACCCATTCACATCCGTAGGATCGAAATACCGGCCGAGGTTCGGTATCTGCTGCACGCCGTGTACATTCGAAAGATTGATGGTTGCATCCGGGTTTGTAAGTGGCGCTATGGTACGAATGGATTCCGCGGTTACGTGGCCATTATAGCCCGTTAGCACTTCATCAATCGCCGCTTCGTCCCGATTGACAGCAGCGACGCCTTTACTTTCGAAATAATGAACAGGTGATTGGTCGTCCTGTATAGGCAAATCGGCGAGTTCGGCTTCATGTCTATTGGTGAGATCGTTAAAAAATGCATATTTATCGGATAGCTCCTCCAAGGCGAGCGTGCTATCACTATCTTGCACATAACCACCGCTGTCAATGATATCCGGCGTGTAACCGGTAAGCGCAGCCAGCGCTAGATCCTTCACTTCCGGGTCGGTTATCAGCTTTTCAATCATTGACCGCGTTTGTTCAAGACTATACCCGCCATACGACTGGCCGGTCACGTTAAGCAGATCCTGTACAAATGTAGCTTCCGCACCCTGAATGACTGCGTGGCGGACTGACGAATCGCTTATGCTCTCGGCGCTTTTCATGAACGATTCCAAATCATTCTGGGTCGGCGGGTCGGACGGCGAAAAGCCTTCTAGCAATGATTGGGCCGCATCGGCATGTAACATTTGATCTGCAGTCTCTAAAACACGCGGGACATTTTTAATGGGCGCCAGGTCCGTCCGCAGGGTCTGTTCGGCGAGTGCAGCATCGTAGTTTCCGTTATCGTCAGTTTGCGACGATGCATCTTCAGCGGAAGTTTCGACATATGCAGCATCAATTGCGCCTTCCGCCTGCGCCTTGATCTTGGGGTCTGTAATATCCCCGGTTTCGTTTAAAGCCTGCTTGAGCGAATCAGAGTCAGGGTAATCGGGAGCATCAATGACGGCGGCGGCTGCTCCGTAATAATCGGTCGCTTCAGCAAGATACTGTGTCGATACTAAAATATTTGACGGCGCTGCGGCAAGTTCGGAACGCGCCTCATGAATATCATCTGAGTCCGGGGTGTAGGATATGACTGACCCATCCTGTGCCGTCGTGTTCTTAAAGATACTCAACACCCGTTCGTGAAAATCGATAGTACCGTCGATATCGGCAGTTGGCGATATGGACCTGCTAATACTGGAAGTCGGCGATTGCTTCCCTTCTGCTCCGACATGCGCAGCGCCACCTCCAGAACATGCCGCCACCGCAAGTCCGGCAAGGACTGCCCCAGCAATTCTTAAACGATCCCCCAGTCGTTGTCGATTGGGTCGAGTGTGGCTAGCATGTCCGCGCGTCGTTTCGGCGAGCGATTGGTCAGCCTGGACAGGCAGCGATGCTACCAGATCTACATGTGACGAGCCGTCCGGCTCGCCGTGTTCAAAAGGCTGATCGCCAGACATTTCAGCGTGTTCATCGGGCAAGTGAACTGCCGGTTCGGATACAGGATTGTCCATGTGTTTATATTTTACGTTTTACTATAAATTCCAGTGTAGCCTAGTTATGCCACTGCCACAACCGATGTACATCATCCCGATTAGTGGTCGGCATTTTGGGCACAGGTGCGTCTTACAAAATCGTGCACCAAAAAAAGCGGAGTTCTTAAAAAAAACTAAACTCGAGCGTTAAACTGAAAACTTATTCTTAATTCAGCACTTGCTTATGCTTAATTAAGTATCTATAGTAAAACTTATGAAAACAAAACAAACTAAAAAAAAGCAAAAAACGTCCACGCTCAATAAACTTAAAATACCTGGCTTTAAAAAACGCGGCTTAGACAATAAGGTGGTAGTCGTTGCCTGTTTTGTTATGGTCGGCATTATCGGCACCGCACTCTATGTCACTTCTCATGCCGCTACGACACAATGGACCGGGATACTGGAAGCATATAACTACGGTTCCGGCTGGTGCTTAACCACTACTGGCGGCGGCGAGGGCAGCTATATTCAACTCGAAAGGTGCTCTAGTACGTACAACGCCGATCAAGTTTGGTCGGTGCTTGACAACGGTACATGGAAAGGTCCGTCTTCGGGTAAAACATTCCAACGGTTAATGTTGCAATCAGCAGCCGGTTCCAATGAGTGTATTAATGACTGGCAGGCGAGCACCACCAATGGCAACTTGCAACGATTGTACCCATGTAATGGCAGTCAAAATGCGACCGCTTGGAATTGGGGCACAAACAATGGGTGGCCGCATCAATTGTTTAATATGGCGGCAAGCGACATCACAATAAATGGAGTCGTAATTAGAAGCGACGTTGATAGGTGCTTGGACGTGAAAGGCGGCACTGCGAGGTCCGGTGCTCAAATAGATACTTGGGCATGCAAATCAGCTTCACAGAGTCCCAGCAATCAGGAATGGTTCGAACAATCTGCACCGGCGAAATCTTCCGGCGGCGGCTCAGGCGGCGGCTCAAGCAGTTCCGGTGGCGGCTCAGGCAGCCTCGGCAACCCCGGCGGCTTTTCCGGCTCCACCTGGTCCGGCTCGCTCCAGAACGGTTACGACCGGAAGCTCTGTATGAACGACAATAACAGCAGCCAATCCAACGGCACGGTCATTGGCATCTATAGTTGCGGCAACTACGTTTCCGAGAGATGGTACATCACCAAGAATGGTAACGGCCAGTTCTATCTTCAAAACGGTCAGGGTATCTGTGCTGATACGGGCAACGCTGTCCCGAATGTCGGTTCAACGTACTACTTAGTCACGGACACCTGCAACAATAGTGACTTGTGGACATGGTCCGGCCACGAACTCCTGGATGTCAGTACTGGGGGATGTATTAACGACCCCGGCAGCAGCACCACGAATGGTACACAACTCCGTGTCACCAATTGTACAAATCCTGGCAGTGAACAGTGGTACGAAGCTGGGCTGTAGGGATCGGACTTTCGAGATTACGTAATCTAAAGTACGTCAAAAAAACATACACCGAATCGAGGGTGGGTGCCGTAGTTCTGTGAACCACGGCACCGAACATAAATGACGTATCAAGAATTCTTGCGGCACAAGCGGCAACGACAAACTCTTGAGTGTACTAATTGCCGGCGCATCTTCAGTTTATGTGCGCTCGCTCCGTAGCAAGACATGAGAAATGACTTTACGGGATGTAAGCAGAAAAGTGGCCAAAACTGACCTCTATATATGAAGCTTTAGTGCGCTCGGGGCACACTTTCATCCCAAATCCATTAGGTGAGGCTAAGCGGCACCTCTAGTGCAGTACTTTTAGCGAATGTACAGCTGCATTACGGAATTATAGTGTGCGGCTTGAGTCTTGCTAATTGCTACGTTTGAGCAAGGCTCTATCCGATCTGGTGCAATATATCAAGCAAAAGAACCGGTCTTAACCTCGCCAGATCTTTTATAATTGGCTATGATGACACCATTTGGCGAAGTTTTAGACTCCGTTAGCTCGAATGCCGCGGGTATAGTTCCATCTGCGAATAGGCGCTTGCCTTTGCCAAGCGTTACAGGAAACAACTTTAACCATAGTTCGTCAACTAGATCGTTCTTAAACAAAATCTGAATCAGATTGCCGCTTCCATGAACCTGAAGCATTGGCCCGTCCTGTTGTTTCAGCGCTTTTAGCTTCGCGGCTACATTTCCGTTAATAAGCACTGATTTTTCCCAATCAAGTTTTGGCTGGTGGTGCGAAACGACATATTTTGTCGCTTTATTAAACGGAGCACCTAGGCTTGCCGGATCTTGCTTTGGCCAATACTCCGCAAATATCTCATACGTCTTTCTGCCAAGCAGTAAATCAAATGGCACACCCATTTGTTCGCGCATTATATTACCGGAAAATTCATCAGAATATGGAAAGGTCCAACCGCCATACTGAAAGCCTCCTGAAGTGTCTTCTTCTGGACCGCCTGGAGCCTGCATGACACCATCAAGACTGACAAAAGATAATACAACTACTTTTCTCATACCAATATGATATCAAAACCTAACAAAAATATTTCTTTTTACAGAGACAACGACACTTGTATTTAGTACACATGACGCTAAAGCTGCCTTGTTTTGGGCGTTAACACACATGTGAAACTACAGCTACAGCGTGTCGTAAGGCAACTCAGCTATATTCGCTTGAGCAGCGTCCTTGAGCATGTATGCCGGGAAATTTAGCGCATGGCCCGCCAAACATTTTGTCCTAATATGCTCAATAGGACCATCGGTACTTTCAAGCACATAACGACCAGTGATTTCTCCTGGTACATCACACTGCGTATTTTCCGGGGGCACAAGTTCAGGACAGGCAATAATTTCGAAAGACACGATATTTTCCCTTTTCGGAGGTATGTATTAAGAATACTTTAGCATGTATGTACAGCTTTTAACAATTAATCGATTAATACACGCGCACCATCGGTCTTGGACCGGACAATCTGCCGGTCCACACTTTAATACTGCCAAATAAATAAAGCCGCGGGATTTAAAACTACAAATTTATGCGATTGACGCAATTTCATTCCAACGCCTAGAAAGCTGGTTAAACCCAACGTTTAAAAATATAGTTTCGTTGAGTGACACCTTGAAGTCGTAACTATCTAGCTGCACTACTTTCTATAACCGAGAATCATGTTAATGGCTGTTTCTTTTCTTGAGAACTAAAAACTTTGCTAGAGTTTCTTTTCTGCTAGCATAGACTTATGGTCGTTTCAGCAATATATAATCCTGAGCAGTGGAGTAATTTCTTCCTCTTAATTGGCACTGGCTCCGCCACACTAGCGGGACTAGTTTTTGTAGCCATGACTATTAACCTAAAAGGCGTAGCGAGAGACGCCACGCATAGATATAGAGCCATAAACATGCTTTCCGGCCTTACCTCTGTATTTATTATAAGTTCATTAGCGCTGATGGGGGACCAGACATACCGCGCAATAGGAATCGAATGGTTGTTTGTTTCCTTGTTGTCAGCAGCAATAAACACCAATGGCTATATTCAGGCTTTCAAACAGCACAGTAGCCTTTATGCTCTTAGCCTTTTCCGTATGGTTGGCGGAAGTATTTGTTATTTAGGTCAAATCATCGGCTCCTTAATGCTATATTTTGGTTCTAGAATGGGAATACATATTAGTGCGATAGCACTAATCATTAATTTTTATTTCTTCGTTTCCGGCTCCTGGCTTCTAATTTTGGGCACATTACACAGCGTTGATTAAGCCCCAACTAAAGCTCTTCATGCCATAGATTCCCCAGGGGGCAATACGAAAATAAAAAGGCCTCAAACAAGTGAGGTCATAATGCTAATGTTTAGTGCGCTCGGGCGCACTCACATTCCAACGCCTTTTAAGAAAACTGGAGAAACTTGCCAAATTTTTTGGTAGTTAACATTCACTGATCAATGGCAGACATTGCAACAATGTGTTGAGCCGAAAGAACTGCAATATCTGCGTTTCGCTGGGTTATAATTCTAGTGATTTCTGCGTCTGCCGAACTCGCTATTGCCAACCTTGCAAGAGTAGCTTCATTCTGAGCCTCTCCTAAGGCGGCAATCAATTCTGAATCAATACTAACCCGGTCCGCTATACAGGCAGCCTCTATTGCAACAACTTCATCGGCAACTCGTTCAGCTTCTAGACGAAACATCATGTTCAGCCCACCCCCTCTTGATACTCTGAGAGGATCCTCATGACTTCGGCGAAGAAAGTTAACCATAACTATATATTATATCTTTCTTTTGCTAATTTGTCGAATGCCCTATAGAGCACATTTATATTCTGCTAATTGAAATTCAGAATAGAAAGATCGCAATTGTTGCGCTTGACGCACTTTGTTTCGAAAACCGATGCGATTTCTTAGAAAGTCTTTTATAAACCCCCGTGAATGTTAGAATGTAAAAATATTGATCACTTAAGCCAGGAAGGCTAATTCATATATTGCATGGCAGAAGAATTCTCATATCCTGAAGCGATCCGAGAGTGCGCTCGTTTTAAACTCCTCCATGGGATAACAACTGGCACTGTTTCTTATGGTGACAAAATTGAATGCGGATTTGAAGATGAAGGCGTCCCAGTTTGCAGATACACGGCACAAGCAGTCGAAGGGAATGCTCCACTTCTATTTTTAGGTGGAGAAATGCAACCTCCAAGGACTATTTGCACGTTCGCTGCGGGTATGATATTACGAAACGATATCGTGGAGTTATAGCAAACTAATCGAGCTCTGCCATTAAGTGATACGAGTAAACTGGTGCAGCAGGTGGGTAAAAGTTTACACCTCATCTCTGATGAGATAGTGAGATGGAGGAAGACGCTCGAAGTGCCATATCGAGAATACTTGCTCAGCAAGTAAGAGCTGGAAGTTATACTATTAGCTCAAAAGTGCTCACGATAGGATAATGATCAGTGCCAATATCATTGACTACCTTACTCCCTAGAGCTTTAAGGCCCCTATATAGAATATGGTCATAGTGATGGCCCCTAGGGGTAGTAGGTTTACCTTGGAATACTTCTTTCCACTCTTGTTTGAATAGCTTAGGAAAGAGACCCGTTAGGCTGGTAGCGTCGAGATTGAAATCAGCCTGGATGAGCCCAATTCCGTCACATGAAAGTTTTGATGACATATCCTTAAGCACATCCTTAGCATTTTGAGACTTAACGTCTATTTTGAAGCGCCGAAAAGGTATTGTGTGTAACGTTTGTACGGTGAGACTCACGGCATCACCGAGCATTACTGTACATCTCGTCCTCCCTTTGTCATGCGAGTGTGCTATGGAGCCGTCTTCCCAAACAATCTCGAAGTTTGGGTTAGTGAACCACTCAAAGCTATGGCGTTTTAGCGGTAGCCGGGAAATTATACCCTGCCCCAGACGCTGCCCGTCTTCTATATGAGAATCTGCCCACTCATCATTTACCCAACCCTGGTAGCCTAACGCGTTTGCAACTAGTTCAGGTTGCGAGTGTCCACCGGCGGCGTGAGTTTCTTGGAGTGTTATTATGTCGGCATCCTGTCCTCTGAGAAACCCAATGATACTATCAAGACCATCTTCCTTATATGACCTTAGTAACGTCGGGTCTGCACCTTGATTGAGCAGTTTCCCTCCACCAATATTCCACTGGACTGTCTTAAACTTCATGACAATAGTATACATATCGTTCGGAATTTCCGCTCTTTTTGGCTGATGAGGCCAACTCGAATAACAGACATCGTTGGTTTACAGATGAGACAAAAAATACCCCTTGCGACGTGCCGTATCTGTTACTTCACAAATGGCATGATTGATGCACTTTATTTCGAGTACCTTCGTATCTGTTTGGCCAATCTTTTATAAATTCAGTGATTGATTTACAAGATTACAAATCGGCGAATGCCATACCGCGAAGATCTACGTAGCCTGGTATTATCTTCTGTGCCTGAGTCCCCTCGTCGTTGAATTGAACGCTATTGCTTCGCTGAGACGCGGTTTCAATAACCACAGTAGTAGTACCGGACCTGATATTTCGTAAGCTGTGCGCCTCATCCTGGCGCATACTCCATACATCACCCGGGACGAATGTAGCCGCCACTAAGTGCGTCGAGCCACTAATATGCGCAGACCAGGCTTCTAGGCCAGTATCGCTCCCAAGATCTTCATGCCGATCGGGGTCATCAATAAGGAACATGTGCGCATCATATCCGCTTCCTTCCGGTCCCGCATTTAATGATGCCAGCCCAAAACGATGATTATGTACACGCTCCACATAAGGCCGATCTGCAACATCAACCAACACTGCTGGAGCCCGGGCTGTAGCGCCATTTACGGTATAACGATTGATCCATACTTTATAACCATTTCCATTACTAGCCGTAGCCTCGCCGCCGCAAGCAACTAAATATTTGGTCATACTCCCTTTATGGGCAGTTGCGAGTCCAAACAAGTGTGCAATGGCCGGAGCCTGCCGCCTAATGCGGACGTCTCTTTCACGGATCGCTTCAAATATCTCGTCAGAGGGTGGTAGGTCACTTAATACGTCTGTAAAAAAGCTGAGCTGATCTCGTACGCTTAGTTTACCGAGTTATCTGGCTTCAAAAGTTGGAAGCGTTGCCTCGGCACCGGCAAAGAGTTTTTCAGCGGTACTCATGAATGAATATTAAAGCATAAACTCAAGCTTTTTTCAAAGTATAATAAAAAATACGTCGTGGGGGACTCGTCACACTTTCATCTCAACCCCCCTTTTGGGGAGTTTGAATGAGTCAGTCAGTAGTTCGTGGCTTTAAGTGGATAGCTTATTTCTTGCTCAATAACTTATCGGCATAAGCCTCAATTACGCCACTAAGCAAGGATTCGTAATTGGCGTTGAGTGCAATTGCGGTACCGTTTGTGCAATATGTCGTATCGCCGGCTGCGGCAATGGGAATCCTTAATGGCGTTTCGTATAAAGCCTGATCGAGCTTGTCTACTTTCTCGGGGCGTCTCTGGCAATGCTATTTAACAGCCGGCCCCATGAGGGACCGGCTAATGAAGGAAAACCTTCTTACTATCTTAGGTACTGGGTGTTAGTCTTGAGCGTACTCAAACCAACAGGTCGGAGACCAGACGTTTAGGTATATATGATTACCGTTTCCAAAGTTAGCCCCCACATATCCTCCCCAGTGATTATCGTAGAGGTCATAGCCGTAATCACCTTCACCATCTGAGCAACTGTAAGCCTTCATATTAGTTCCCCAGCCGGCATCGCCGCTGGACGGGCACTCGTCAAGGCTGGCGTCGGCGTAGCCGGAATTGTTATAGGCATCGCCGACGCAATTGCCAGCCCACGAACCGGGACCAGTGTAATCGAGCTCGACATTACCGCTCCCGGCCGATAATAAACTGAACCAATCGTTGTAATTCCAATAGGGGCTAACTTCGAGATTTACCCATGGCCCGCCACCCCAAGCGTTTATACACCCCATTGTGCCAGAGGGCGGATTACAGAAAGAATAACTTTCCGGAGTTGCGAATACGGGATTGGTTATAAAAGCCAGTGGAATTCCTGCTGCCAGGACAATAACACCAGCGATCGCCGTGATCCTGTTCCTAAATTTTAATAACATATTTTTCTCCTTCTTTACCTGATTTACATTTGTATTCCTCGTAACCATAACCATAATACTGTCGAGTATTTTGATGGTCAAATCACAGTGGCTGTTTAGCTTATTATGTGGATAAAAACAAGAAAGTTTTCACCCCCTTAAAAGGGTCATCTCATCACCTTATTAGCAATAAAAAGGATGGTAGTGCGTCCGATAACTTCCATCTGGTGTGCTTGACGCACTTTCATTGCAACACTTTTTGGGGTGGATTAGGAAGATGGGCACCAACCCCTAGCTAAAGTCGTTTGACCTACCTCGATAATATAGCCGTCAGGATCTCGGATATAACAGCGGATCTCGGTCTCGTGTCGTTTCGGTGGCGTTAGGAATTGGGCGCCTTTCGCACTCCATTCGGTGTAGACAGCTTGTATATCCGCAACCCGGATATTCAGGAAGCTACTCACCCGATTTGGATCAGGCGGTGTTTCCAACGTGACGGTCGGCTTGTCATCGGTTGGACCTCCGCCGACGTTGATGATGATCCAGGTGTTAGCTAATGCAATGTACGTGACCTCGTCACCGTCCTCACTGGAGATGACCGTCTTGCCGCCGAGTACTTCGGTGTAAAAGCGACGAGACCTCTCGACGTCACTGGAAACAGTAAAGTGCCCGATTACCAGTTTATGTGTTGCTGTAGGGGGTTCGGGCATTGGGGGTCTCCTTTGTATTTAGTGCTTCTTAGAAATCGAATAATCGCTATCTTTTAGTAAATTCCACCCTGCAACTGTATTACCAACCGCATCGATACCGTTATTATCTTTAAGCATCCTTGCCATATGCATTAGATTCCAGACCATGAACGAAGCGTTGCGGTTTGTAAATTCATTATCGAAGCCCTCGGGAATGTCCGAGCCTTCTATTTTGTCTCCGTAACTAGGCCCAGGGCCCACTTCTCCGATCCAGCCACAGTCAGCCTGTGGCGGGATGCTGTAGCCAATGTGCTGTAAGGCAAAGAGAATGTCCATCGCGCAGTGCTTGATCCCATCCTCATTTCCGGTAATTACACATCCTCCGGTTTTGCCATAGTACAAATACTGCCCTTTTGCATTGTAATCGCCGCTATATGCATACATTCTCTCTATTACCACAGTTGCGACACTGCTTTTTACACCCAGCCAAATGGGTGTACCAATGACCAATATATCCGCAGCCATAATGCGTTTTTGGATTTCAGGCCACTCATCTTTTACGCCCTCTTCTTTGCCATCTTTGATCATACCAAAGGCAATGTCATGATCCAGCGCATAAATCTGATCAACTTTTACGCCTTGCTTCTCCATGATACCGACTGACTTATTGATAAGGAGTTGCGTATGAGACTGCGTTTTGTCTTTTTTAATTGAGCAGTTGATGAAAAGGGCAGATAGATCACTGAAATCATTCTTAGCAGCCATTTCCCAAAGTCCCCCTATGTCTGCTTAAATCATAGCATGAGCAGGTTAAGGGGACACTCCTTGAAGATAAAAAAACACGCCTTGCGACGTATTGTGTCTGTTATTTCGTTAATGGCACACTTGACGCACTTTCATTCCAACACTTTTTGGGATGGTTAGGTAAATCAACTAAGAAATAAGCGGGTCAAAGAGTAATAAATCGGGAATCTTTTCAAAAACTTCTGCATTATGAGTACAAAGAGAAAGGTCATTCACCAGCGCAGTTGCTGCAATGAGTGCATCTGGCAGTTGAATAAAATAACCCTTTCTAAGTTCAATTGCTATTTTAGTAACCCTGTCATCAAATTGGCAGTTCTTCATGGTTACGAAAAACAGCTCGAAGTAATCAGCATCAGTTTTTTCCAAGCCCTTAAATCCTAAGACCTCTGCGATTATGACATTACATGTTGCTAATCTTTCATCATCAAGTTGACGAAAAATCTTTTCACCCCACCTGGGATCACGCAGATAAATAACTATATTACTGTCAAGCAGAATCACGACTAACTTCTTCCCAAGGGTCGCTAGAATGTCGTAGCTGACGCTGCCACTCTATAGGATTGGGTATACTTTTGATCGGCCCCCTTGCCTTCCCTTGCTTTACTAATGCTTCAAGAGCTTTCATTTGTAAAGTAAGCGGCTCTTCAATAGTAACTATGTCGCCTAATTTTAGCTTATTATCATCAATATAGCGCTTGGGAACCCGGAGCGCGTACGAATTTCCTGATTTAGTTACTATTGATCGTACCATAAGCCTAATTGTTCTTACACGCACTAACTATGTCAAATCAGGACTGACGTAATCTAGATATCCAAAATAGGAAGGTCTCAATTGGTGCGCTCGGGCGCACTTTCATTCCAACACTTTTTGGGGTGGCTGGACGATATCGCAAGCTCTTTATTTGACTAGCCCATACGGTCAAATTGGGGAATTATAATAATCCAAAGCTAATCTGGCACTTCGTCTTGCTGTCATTGTCTTTCCTGTCGGGCCGAAATGCTGAACGCAGCAGCCGCCACCATCGCTGCAATTTGTTTCTGAGTTTCCTCTGATACTCTACCGGTTCTTACGCTGATCTCCGCCGTTCCCCCAACAGCTTGTTGATCAAACGTTTCAGAGCCCACTTGTACGACGCCACCCGTACTAAATCTGGCTCCTACACCGAGGGATGGATCGGAGTGTCTTCCTTGGACATACACTTCGACCTGCGGATCTCCAGGCTGGTCTGCCTCACTCCGTCTAAAAGTAAGTGTCCGATTGATGCCAAACTCTATAGGCTCTTCTGCCTTTTGCCTCACTAAAACAAGGTGTGGGACACCATCAAAAGTATCAATTATTTGCAGCTCTTCGCTCATAACAATTTGCCGAGAATACGCAATAAATTATACTGTAATTATGTCATGTACCTGACTAATATACAAGTGTCTCGTAGTATCTCACAACCTTTGCAACCAAAAAGGTAGGCAACCTACACTGTAAGTGTCAAAAGCTAACAGAGAGGAGCCTACCATGGCCTATTCTACCAACCCTTACCTTCCTAAGGCGAGAGCAACCGCATTGCGCTTGCTACTGCTTGAGAGAATGCCACTATCTGTTGTTGCAGATCGCAGTGGCGTACACCGCACTACCATCTGGCGCTGGCTTTGTAAGTGGCGAAAGCTCAATGAGCATCGCCAGTTCACCAATGACAACCGCACTAGCCGAATAGTTGGTACGTCGTTCCGCTGGGCAGATGCTCATTGGAGTATCCCAACTGAGCGTGCCCAGCCGCATGGCCATGCCAAAGCCATTCCTGCTGCGGTGGTACGGCAGGTCCTGGCCGTACGCCGGAAGCTCGGCAGGTGTGCTGAGGTGGTATGGCACCATCTGGTAACCGTACTTGGCGTACAAGTGTCACTGAGCAGTGTCAGACGTATTCTCAAGCGCGCTGGCCTTGCTGTCGGAAGGAGGAAGCGAGTCCGTCCCGACAATCCGCGGCGTCCGCGCGTCACCAAACCCGGCGAACTGGTCGAGACGGATACTATTCACCATGTGGATCCGGCAAGCGGCAAAAGGCTGTACTACTACACCGTCATTGATCTGTTCACCAGGATGACGCATGTTACCTTGGCACCAAAGCTCAGTCCAGGACTGGCTGCACGGGCGGTGTTGGAAGCACAGGACGCTTGGGACTTTCCACTGCGCATCGTACAGACCGACAATGGCCCGGAGTACGGACGCTACTTCGAACAGGTCTTGAGAAGCCACGGCATTACTACGAGACACACCAGGCTACATCGACCCAATGACAACGCTCACATTGAGCGCTTTAACCGGACTATCCAGACTGAATGCATTGGGTACTTCTGGCGCCGGAGCGTTCCGCTCCAGCACCAGCGAGATACGCTTACCGCGTATCTCGACTACTACAATACGAGACGAGTACACTTAGGCATACAGCTGCAGGTACCTACTGAAATGTTGCAAAGGTTTTGAGTTTTATACGGTGTCTGAGCAAAAACTGTTATACGGCTTATACTTGGTGCGCTTGATGCACTTTCATTCCAACGCCTTTTGAGGTGTTTAGAGTTATTGCTCAGCAGCTGACTCAATATTGAAGTCAGCCTTTCGACCTATAATTTGCTTGTTGTAACTAGATAACTGCGGCCAATTTTAGGAAGTAGCATCCAGCTTGCATTTCTAACTGCCGAAAAATACCCCGATATATCAATGCATTTGCGACAAAGGATTGTCGCTCAATAACCATTGGTAGACGTATCATTGCCCAAAAGAATGCATTAGGAGAATCACGATGTGAAAAGTGGGAGAATTTGTATATGCCACGATAGAATGCAAAAATATACCGATATGAGTAGCCCGATAGAAGAATTACCTTCATCAGCTGGAAGTGAAGCACATAATCAATTGCCCACGGCCTATGAAGCACTAGCCAATGCACGGTTCGACGAGGCAAGTGGAGTCAACGGCCGACTGGTTGAGGTGGACATCGCATCACCCGAGCAGCGACTTCTTGAATACAGTGAGTTTATCGAACGCCTTGCCGCCCTGGCGCCAGTCTACGAGGCTTTTGAACAGCAAGGTTGGCAGCCAGATGTTATCTTCGTGCCCCCTTTCAGCGGGAGCCAGTGGGAGTCCGTATTTGCGCGTCATGGTATCCAAGTACGTATTCCGGATATGACGGACGTAAGAGATGAGACTGTTCCGGCTACTGCCGACTTGGACGACTGGGATGTGGCTATCATGGCTACCTCACCGTCACCGGCGCTGGGCGGCGTTGATTTCACAGGTAGAATAATTAGCACTACGAAGCGACAGGAGTATACAGATCGGGGCATCAACCCTACGGAAGTCCTCGAATCTCTACCCGGACTCGCGCAGCCGACTGCTCTGCTGAAAGTGCAACAATTCTTGCCAGACTTGGGCGTATATCTTGCCGCACAGATCGCCAACTTAGAGCGTGACGGAAGGCTTATTGAAGGTGACAAGGATGATCTGCCAATAGATCCCGCTACTTGGCTGAGAGGCGTGACGGAAGTCCCATATGTTCAGGCCTATGAAGCAACTCCGACTCGACGTAGGTTTGGAGCTGTCAAATACGCGATTGAGATTAATCCTCTGCGCGGAGATGAATTTAGAGATCCGGTTAATACGGGTATACGGCCAACGCTGCGGGGAAGCTACATGGTTACAGCCGCATGAGTATAGCGTTGATATTACATTGCAATTAGCATAATGAAAACGGGTCAATTAGTTAAATGACTAATTGACCCGTTAAACTAACGTTTCCCGACAAATAGGGTTGAAAAGACATGATTGATTGGTGCAGCATATGGGTAAAAGTTTACGCCTCATCATGAGTGAGATAACTCATTGGCGAAAGATTTTGGGCGTACCACATAAGGAGCATTTATTTTAAAGGTAAGTGCGGGGATTTACACACTTTCTAGGTTCGTGAGAAAAAGAGACTCGTTATTTCTTTTAATGGCAATACCAGATATACAGATATACCGAAATATATTAAAACACCAAATCTTGGAAAGATAAGTCCGATTGCAATAGCTACTACATAAAAGGTTAAGGTTGGTAAGAAACTTCTTTGTTCTCGCCCTAATTCTGAGCTCTCATCTTTTGACTCATACAGGTGCTCCCGACGAGCATAAGAGTCTAGAAGGAAACCAAATACACGAATTGCGAGAAGTGTTAGTCCATATATTGTGACAGCCCCTCATTCGTCACTAACACTAACCAGGCTTGCTGAAACAAGACGAGTTGGAAATGGCAGAAAAACAACTACAAGCAGAGCAAGTAAATTAAGCCTCAAAAATATTGAGTCAATCCGAGTAAGTCGTTCAGTCAATGCCGTATGACCTATCCACGCCGCACCAATTGTCAAAAAACTAATAGTATATGCAAGATAAGATGGCCATGCGTGTACTACTTGTTCAAGGAGAGTTCCTGGTGGATGCACAACAATGTCTAGCACTAGGAGTGTGATGGCGATAGCAAACACGCCGTCGCTGAAAGCCTCCAACCTCGAAGTACCTAGGGTTTGATTCATATTGGATTTTAGCTTATGTCGCATATTTAATAGTATGTTCAGATATATTTTGATAAACAAGCCTTAGCTAAAGAAAAGACCTCTTTTTTGGAGGTCAAAACGCTTATGGTTGGTGCGCTTGACGCACTTTCATTCCAACACCTTTTGAGGTGGCTTGGTCAAGCAGCCCTACCTGTTTGAGATGATGCCCATTCGGCCACTAACCTCTTAAATTTCTTGCCAACAAATACTTTCATGGATGTAACAGCTGCTACTGTATCGCCTTCTACTAATCGTTTAGCCGACCTGATGCCCGATAAACATATCGGGCCCTCATCACCAAGCTTATAAAAATAGGTTGGGCCTGCGTCCGTCTGAGTTTCTATAATCGTATGATGATATAGGGGCTTTGCCAACATGCGCAGATTCCTCCCTATTGCTAAAGGCAGAGTCTGGACTATTTCTCTATTTATAAGCTCGGCCCCCGTATCAGTCTCAGTGCTTACACTAAAATCTCTTCCTTTCGTGGCTCCAGCCAAATCAACCCCACACATGAGCAAAGCGAAAGTTACGCAATCAAATCCTTTCCCACTGGCATTGGCTAGTTTTGGTCCGTCTACTATAGTGCGACACAGCGCCCCTACGATGCATTCGTCCAGAAATGTTATCTCTGAACCATTGACCCTGATTCCATCAAACTCAGTTTTGGGTAATTGTGAGGCTCTATAAACAGGAACACTACTTAACTCAGGTATGGATGGATTTGGCGCAAAATCAATGTATCGATTCACGTTATTAAAGTATGAAACTTGAACGATAATTCAAGGAAAACAATTTGCATTATATAAAAGTGACCTCGATCTAGTTTAGAACTGAGGTCATGACGCTAACGGTTCGTTTGGTGCGCTTGATGCACTTTCATTCCAACACCTTTTGAGATGCTTATAAAAATATAGCAACCACTAAAGTAGAATATTATTATGGTTGAAACCATTACCATACCGCCCCCGCCAATGGATCTGCCAGACCCAGATTTAGCGCAGGTATCTCTTTTGCAATATAATGCTTTAGCTTCTTGCTATTCGATAGAAGGTTACACCACTGGTCACGATGATCTCATCTCAGCAGTAGATTTCGATGGTCATTCAATTGCATTAGCAATTGCCAGTATTGTTGAAGAACGTGGTTTCGCAAACCCTTACATTCCCAACCAGAAGCAGATCAAGGATAGAGGTTTTCGTGCATACTTCGATACAAACGGTTTGGTTGGTATCGATTACAGAAGAGTTGGAGCCCATAATTCCAGCTTAATAATTCCATGCCTGGATATTACCCAAGCTATGGCTATTCGTAGAAGACGTGATGGTCTAAGTTTATATTTTGCAAATGCAAGTGATCATAGGAACTTATCCAGCTTTTTGCGAGTCTCTAGCTGGCTCGTAAATAGATTTATCGAGAAAATAGACTAACTGGGGTAAGATGGTGCTTGGTGCGCTTGTCGCACTTTCATTCCAACACCTTTTGGGATGGCTGGAATCGTTTCTAAGCCGGTCCTGATTTAATTAACGTGAATGCACCTGTGACGTTTTCACAATACTGATAGGGAGTAGAAAACTTTACGATATAAGATGGGGCGTGTTTTGTTGCGGAGATAGGGGAAATATACTGGAACGAATTGTCTTCGAGGTTCAGTGTTTCTTGAACATACTTTTCTTCCACCGCCAGACCGCCATAGTCTTCGAATACCAATACGTATCTATACCCATCCATCTCAAAGTAGTGCGCAACCTCATCTGGTCCTATATCGTGGCTATGGCTCCACACTATCTTTTGGTCTTGGATACCAAATTGCAGCAGCAGAAACTTCTCGTAGAATTCATACAGCGATTTACCATGCATCGTGTAAATATAGCAAAAACGCTCTGAATGAGCGTATTTATTTCAATTGATTCTATGGTGCGCTTGACGCACTTTCATTCCAACACCTTGTAATATGGGTAACAGGGTTTATTGGATCCTCTTGACAAGGCCAAAACTGGCTACCGAATAACCGTTACACTCTTGAGTGAGTTATAAAGTACTGGCCGCGAACCATTCACGAGTTGTTGCGATTTGTTAAGAATGGCCTGGTCATTGCTATTTGGACAAGCTGACTGGGGGCTCCAGTAAGAAATGTAGTAACCACTGAATTGCTTTATAAGCGAGATGCTTCCATCACCAGGATCGGCTGGGAACTGGCCATTTTCCTTAACGAGGTGGCCAAGCGCGCCACCATTAGCTGCAGCACAGCCGCTATCTAGTTCCGTCCGTCAATGCTTTGGTTGAGAAGTTAACCATTGGTGGTGTGCCAGACTGAGCATCAGCAGGCACGTAACTATACGTCAGACCCTGAAGTGTATCGGGGATCGTAAGCTGTACACCAAGTTCTGGGATCTTAAACACTTGGTTCTGGCTAGCCTGCTTAGTAGTTGAGGCTGAAACCGACACGCTCTTGTTAGCGGATTTATGCTGACTATAGACGTAGTACCCAACAAAGCCAAATATACCTAGTGCAATAATAACTAACAGTAGCTCCACAATGGTGAAGCCTTTTTGGTCTTTGTGGTATTTGCCCATCTGAGGTAATCCTTATGGTTATTTCTTAATTCAAGAATAGCACGACGTGATTATAGGCAACAAAAAAGACCTCAATTAATATGAGGCCATCATGCTTATGGTTGGTGCGCTTGACGCACTTTCATTCCAACACCTGGCGGGATGGTTAGCGACCCTAGTGCAATAGGGTGGGCAACATCCTAACAACATCATTGTTCCGATATTGCTTGAGTCGACCCATTTGAGTTAACGCATGTATCATATCCAAGGTACGATGAATTTCCTGAGGGGTTATTTACAATGACTGATGGCTTTGCAATGTTGTACTTGCTATCGAAAGAGCAAGATAGCCCAGTATTAACACTGGAAGTTGTATTTGCGTTAACTGGCGTTTCAACTCCCAAGTCTGCCCACTGCGTCCCTTGAAAAGCATAATCTTCGGAATAACCATTGTCGCAGGAATTTATATACACGGAAATGAAGCTAGCATTAACTATGCTCACATTAGCATACGGATATTGACCCTGAGCGTTGTTTGGGGTTTGCGAAGCTTGGACACAACCA
This sequence comes from Candidatus Saccharimonadia bacterium, assembly GCA_963810525.1. Taxonomy (GTDB): domain Bacteria; phylum Patescibacteriota; class Saccharimonadia; order Saccharimonadales; family UBA4665; genus JAICLK01. The sequence goes on along the minus strand of CAWENB010000001.1, from coordinate 8,547 downwards.
GTAAAACCACTAAAGTTCTTTTGCGCCAAAGAGGTCACAACCGACTGTGCGGATTCAGGCAGTTTAGCATAGTTTAGTATGTCAGTCGTAGTGAAGGTTGATGGAAAGGCGTAAACAGTTCCATTAAGTGTACAACTTGCAGAACCCGTAGTCACAAGAGTTCCTTTATCACTTACACAGCTGAAGAAGTTCGGTGAACTTTGAGTTGTAGCAGCTTGTTTACTAGTTGATGTGGTCGTGCTTGTTGATGCGATGGTCTTATGGTGGCTCTTATAGACATACCACCCACCAAATCCGAGTAAACCAACGACAATCAAAATAAGCAGTACTTCTACAGCACTAAAGCCTTTTTGATTCTTCATGAACTCTATTATACATAAAAATAAGCACTGGCCTATAGTGCTTATGGTTCGTCTGGTGCACTTGATGCACTTTCACTCGAACACCTTTTGGGATGGCTAGATAGCCAAAGGCGCTCAATCAATGCGTAAGTCGCAGGAGCGATATCCTACCGAGCAGTACCCACGCCCTTATGGATATACTCTTTGATGAGCGACTGATAAGGCACGTTGGTTTCATTGGCTCGTTCCTTTACCCGGTTTAGGTCCGACAGAGAGATCCTAATAGACACCGGCCTTGTGGTGGGCTTTAAGTTAGGGAAACTAGCACGTTCAAAGTCGCTGGACTCAAAATGTTCGCTAAGATCGACCTTACTCCAGAACTCACGCTCTTCGTCTTCGTTTTTAAATTTAGGAACTTTAAGCTGCTTTTTCATAGAGTTCAATCTCCTTTCTCTTTGTGACATCTCGTGCAGATATCACTCTTACTTTTTCAGCCCTCACGGTAAACACCAGATACAGTAATCGATTTTGCCTCGTTTTCGCTAGTAAAATAAATCGTTCCTCTGCACCGGAATGGAGTTTGTCTTTCAAAATGACCTTTTGCGGATCAAAAAATACTTCCTCGCACTCCCAATCTTCAACCTTATGGCTGCGTTTATTCTTGCCACTATTACCGGCATCCCATTCAAATAGCAACACGATAGAATTAGTAGCCATGTATATACTGTATTATACACTTCTAGTATGGTCAAGCATAAAATTAAACGGCAGTTAGTGTTCGAAATGCGTCCGCAAACACGAAAATAGGCCAATTAGTCGAACACCTAATTAGCCTATTATTACTCTGTAAGTCTACATGAAGAACGGAAAGGTCGCATTTGGTGCGGGTGACGGGACTCTAACCCGTGGCCTCATCCTTGGCAAGGATGCGCTCTAAACAACTGAGCTACACCCGCTTGTGTAATAAGATAAACCTGTCGGTTTTACTCATTGCGCCGGCAAAAAATGGAATACATTTTGTCGGACTGTTCTTTTCCCTGGCGACTCACGCGAAAATCGCAAAATATTAACACTTTTCAGGTACTGAAAAATTGTAACAAAACATCAATAAAAAACAAAGTGCGCAAGCTTTAAACACGCGCACTTTAAATAGTAAGCAAGCGTTTCTTATTATTGGCAGTCGGCATGTGAGTTATTGTAACCCGTTGCACCTGGATCCTGCCCGACCGCACCGCCATGGGAACCAGGCGCACCGCCTTCTTGGCCTAGAAACCCGAAATTAGTTTATCAACGGTTCGAGCTTAGCGAAAAAATCTTCTAGCGATATTCCAGCGAGATTGTGCTTTGCCCTGTCGAGAATGAAATATTTAGTGAATGGTACGTCTCGTAAAGAAAAGCGCGCTTCGCCGATAATCTCGTCATCTCCAGCTTCAAACACATAAGTGGGCGCGAACTTTTCTACCAACTTTTCGTACTCACGTTTCCAGTCGATGTCTTTCATTGAACCCACAAATCCGGCGGTAAAATTAACCTTGGTTCCTTCCCGGTTGCGGACGACTTTGCCGTTCATGATGTCGTTGCCGTATTCCTCCAGATAACCTTTCAGCGGATTGCCGGCGGCAGGCGTAACCAGCACCATCGCATGTAAAACCGCCGTATCGATGAAAGTTGCGACACCGCAGCCCATCGAGTGGGCGATGGCGACAATCGGCACGCCCGGGTGGAGCCGCATCGCTTCTTTGATAAGTCCGTTGATCCGCTCAACCAGAATTGGTAACGGATTGAGTTGCACGACATCATCGTAATACTGGAACTGGTCGACCAGTAGCACCGTGGAATCGTCATAATGCTCTGCCACCGCATAGAAAAATTGCTCGCCGTCCCAGCGACGAACGCCACGTCCGTGCAAACAGACAATAACACGCTTCGGATTCAGACAGTCAAATATTTCTACTTCGTAGACGCCGGCACTGTCGTGTTGGGGTATGATTGAACTTTCGCGTGCCATATATGTAAATGAGGTCGTTCGATTTACTGACTCACTGATTTTACGCGATCGATTAAGGCAATTCAAATTCGAAAATCTAAGTGATAGGCCTGAAAGGTCCTTTTTTAGCCAACATCCATTTATGTAATATTCACTTCCGCTCCGCAGATTCAGTGTGCTATCGTTGGTGCAGCAAGTAGCATATGACACGTCACGCACTTCACCGATTCCGACGTTACGTACGACCATTGCCCGTAGTCAAGGCTAATATCAGCAGTATATTTATTGTCGGCGCCATAGCAACTATCGGTATTTATTCGCTGCAGGCAGGACACGCTGCACCATACGCCACGAGCAGCGAAGCCGAAAACGGAACCATCAGCAGCAATGCCTTGGAGATCACCGACAGCTCGGCTTCAGACGGGAGAGCCGTACGTTTCGGCGGCCCAACCATAACAACCATAACGGGGGCAGTCAAAGGCTTTGACGAAGCCGGCGTATCGGCAGGAATCGGCAATAAATATACAACCGCGCAGTGGACGGCAATCAAGAATGACGGTTTCCAGGTATTCATCACCGATCCGATCAGCTGGGGCTCGGAATGCTCAGATGGCAATTGCTCGAATCCGGTTAATACCTGCACGATAGACTCCGCAGCTACCGCGCAAATCCAGGATGCCTATAATGTCGGCATCGACTACGCCATTTACACGCGCAACCCGAACTGCCTGGTAGATGCTATCTCGGGACTCAACAGCACACTGCAGGCGCATTTGAGCTTCGCCGTACTCGACATCGAAACCGGACCAAGCGTCAAACTTACACAGCCACTCATAGACGGCGTGACCGCGCTCGGCCAAACGCCGGTCATTTATAGCTACCAGAGCGCCTGGCAATCGATGATGAACAACACCACGGCATATAGTACGTACCCACTCCAAGATGGCGAAGTCCCCGACTGGAGCGTTAGTTTTCCGGCGCCGTATCCGGCCGGCTTCCCCACCATTGGCAGCATGCCGAATCCGTATGGCGGCTGGTCCGGTTCGGCACCGAAGATCGAGCAGGTACAGTGCAACGCGGAAATCGGCGGTATCAATAATGCCGGCGACGGCGTTGATATTGACGTGGTCGATGCCGCCTGGCTTAACAGCTTGCCGCATCATTTCTAAGTTCAACGAAAGCTGTTTAAGATACAAAATAATCATTCATTCGTGGCCTGCGACGGTGGCCAAAGACTCACGGAAATACAATGGCGTCTCCTGCCTTGCGCCGCGTCTTAATGATAAAAGATGCCCCATTGGTTTTTAGATGTGTATAATTTAATCGTAAGCATAATGAAAATAAATTGCCAGAAAGGAGATAAGCATGGATGCGGACATGAGTTTCGCTGATTCGCTCGTGGAATCAAATCGAGAATTATGGAATGCAATGGCTGTGCATCCTTGGGTGACGGCGCTCGCCCAAGGAACGTTGCCGGAGGAAAAACTCATTTCCTGGGCGCAACAATGCCGATTATTTTGCCTGCAAGAACGGAGTGCACTACTAATTTTACGATCACTCATGCCGGCCGAAGAACTCGCTACGGATTTTGATAAAAAGTTAGATCCGCTGCTTGCTAAACTAGAAGATGACACTATTCGAGAACCTCGTGGGCTTTCCGAGACGCTGAAGTCCTTAGACGCGCCACTCGTAGAAGAACCGTGGCCGATATGTCTCGGTTATGGGTCATTCGTTAACACCTGCGCATACAATGGTATGGTCGAAGGTCTTGCGGCGGTCTACGCAGTAGAAAAGGCGTATCTTGATACGTGGACAACTGTACTACCGTCAGTGCCCCCTGGATCAAAATGGCACGACTGGGTCGATAACTGGACACAAGACCTTTTCCGGGAGACGGTAGAGGGGCTTGGCCAGTGTGTCGATGATCTTGTCGGATCGGCACCGACGGAAGAAGTGCGTGTACGTATGAGCAAAGCGTTCCATGGGGTGGCGCAATTTGAATTGGCTTTCTGGGAAATGAGCTGGAAACAGCAAGGCTGGCCGTCAACAAACGTAGCGAACGCTGAGGGGGCTTAACGTAATGGCTCAAGTAGTTAAACATCACAACCACAAAGGAAAACCGGGGGCGAAGCTCCATAGTGTTTACGAGGGGAACAAGCCGTCACGTGTCGGGGATAGAACTATAGAAACCCAGGGTATGGCCCCAATACCAGCGAACAAACGCTACGGTTCAACCTGGCGCATGTTTACACTCTGGTTTACTCCGAACCTAGAGCTATCCGGGGTATTTATCGGTACGCTGGCCGTGACCTTTGGACTTGGCTTTAAACTCGGACTAATCTCGATTATAGTTGGCTCCATTATTGGAGCCCTGCCAGTGGCTATTATGTGTGCTTGGGGTCCCCAGACTGGTACTGGCCAGCTGCCGCTGGCCCGAATGCCGTTTGGAAAGTCGGTCGTATTGCCGGGTTTAGTGCAATGGTTGTCGGCAATCGGCTGGCTCGCGCTCGGTGCCTTTTTCGGAGGGCAAGCTGCTCATCTCCTTTTCCATGTACCCTTCTGGGTGGGCGCGATCATAGTGCTAGTTTGCGAAGCTGTCATCAGTATATTCGGATACGAATACGTACAGCAGGCCCAGAAATGGGGTTCAGTCGTAATGAGCATTCTGTTTGCCGTACTCTTTTACCGTGTGTTTCAACATAAAGTCGTACTGCCACACAATACGGTTCACGGAACAGCTCTGGCCGGAGCATTCGTGCTGATGACAACCGTGGCTCTTAGCTCGACTCTGTCTTGGGCATCGTATGCCTCGGATTACAGTAGGTACTTAAAAGCGACAACCTCGAAAGCAAGTGTTTTCCTCTTCAGTTTTAGCGGTCTCGTTTCTTCGTATTTGATTGTGCTCATCCTTGGTTTGGCAGCCGCAAGCGTGCTCAGCGATCAAACCGCTGGGGGCGTACAAACGCTCGTCGGGGGCGGCTTCATGGGCACGATTGCCCTGTCAGCTATATTAATGGCTGAAATCATCTCCAGCTCGCTAAACGACTATTCTGCATCACTTGCGATTCAGACAGTGGGAGTTCGCATCAAACGGCCCTACCTCTCAGCTATCGTCATGGTGATAGCGCTTGCTGCCGTTGTCTGGATGAATGATGGTAACTTGTCTGGAAAATTTACCAATATTCTGCTGTTTGCTAGTTACTGGCTCGCTCCATTCTGCGCTATCGTGATGATCGACTGGTACCACCACAAGAAACTTTACACGCCAAAGTACCTCCAATCGGCAATGACATTGAGAAACCTCAGGACTGGATGGCGTGCCTTGGTTGCCTTCGTAGTAGCCTTCGCGATTATGATCCCCTTCATGGATACCTCCCTAGTGGTCGGCTATTTCTCGCACAAAATGCAAGGCGCTGATCTAGCCTTCTATGTCGGTTTTATGGTCGCAGCTGTTGTATATCTTGGCCTGCTGCGATACCGGCCATTCAAGAGGGCATAATTGATCCGGATGGGCGGACCCATCCGGATCCGGGGCCTGGAAGTAGACCGCCATGCTAAATCCGAACTTTGACATTCTTGCAGCAGCACTCGCGCTCATTGGGGCGTTAAGTTACGCATGGGCAACCTTCCGTGGCAAGGCACGGCCGAATCGTGTTTCGTGGCTGCTTTGGACCATCACGCCATCGATTTCGTTCGCGGCCGAACTAGTGCAACACGTACCGCTTCGAGTAACGTTACTGACACTTTCTGAGGCTGTAGGGCCATTATTTGTGGTGGCAGGGTCTCTTGTGAACAAGCAGGCGTATTGGAAGATCAGCACGCTTGATTGGATATGCGGAGGCGTCTCGGTACTGGCGCTAGCGTTGTGGTTGGCTACTGGTCAAGGTAACGTAGCACTCGTCTTTAGCCTGCTCGCCTCGATCTTCTCGTCGATACCTACAATAGTTAAATCGTACAAACATCCGACAACGGAGAGTCCTTGGGACTATCTTGCAAGCTTGGGTGCCGGCATCATCACAATACTGACTATTGAGCACTGGAACTTGGCAAATTACGGTTTTCCTGTGTATATCACGATCGAGAGTCTGCTAATAGCAGCACTCGTACTCACGCCACAGCGGGTACATGAAGAAACTGTGATTACCACACCGCTCAAAACTACAGAACCTGTTTTGACCGGTAGCGCTGAACACAACGAGCTAGAACCAGGCACGCCGCAGAATGCTACTCAGGTGGCTCAATCGCCAATCTCTACTCAGCATCTCGATAAGGAAGCAACATCCACGAACAACACGTCCACAAAGTCGATACTGGGCAATCTGAAGTGGTCTCAGAACCCTGTTCTAGAAGGGAATACGACACTGCTCGAAGCGCATGTTCTCTATGGCGTGTGGCCGATAGAGCAGGCGGAATACATCGGGTCGATTGATCCGGGTCCAGGGAGCGGCTTCCCGATGGCGGTTCAGGGCAATATGGTAGCGGCGACGTTTGTCGCCCGCGTGCCCAAGGGAACATACCCCATTGCTGTCCGTGCTAAAGACGCGCGGGGCGTATGGACGGACTTATGCTATACAGAACTGCAAATCGTAGCAGCTACATAATAAATGTTACCGAAACGTTACTTCACCAAACCGGTGATTTGCTACGCTCCCGTGCCCAGCTAAAACCGAAACTTCTCCGGCTAAGCATAAAACATGTAATAATCCCTATGACGATTAATGTTGAATACCGATCGGCACCGGAGATACCCCAATCATATAATGAGCTCATCGATCATGCACGATTCATGTCGGCGCAGCACCGAACTTTCTCAGACAAACTGGCTAGTGCAATTAGTACGGGACCAATATTTGATACCGACAAGTATGGCCTGCGAAACATCCGACTAAAAGAGGCGCTTCTTGAGCAATTTGGCTCGAGGCAACTTACGGAGTTTGGGCAAACGCTTAAAATTGCCGTCACCGATAGAAAGTTTATCGATTTAGCATGTGGAGACCCGGCACTTTCACCAATCCCTTCTATTGTCGCTAGTGCGTTAGGAGCAAGGGAATTCGTTGGAGTAGATAAAAATTTGCCGAATACGTATTCGGCGGCTGATACACCACTACTTCAGGAAACAGGCGTTCATATTTCCTACGAGCATTTCGATATACTGCAATTTCTCGCACGACTTCCCGTTCAGAATGGGGTGACATTCAACATTGCCGGACTTGAGTGGGTGGATGCGAATGACCCGATTACTCGAGACTATATAGCCGCCAGTCTTACAGAAATACAACGCGTGACCAAGTCAGGAGACGCAGTCATTATTGGATCTGGAACTCTTGGGTTCGATCCGAGTGATGGTTACGGCATTTCTCTCAAGGCAATCGCAACTTCTAGGAACAGATAGGGCGAAGAAATATTATCCCAACAATTGTACGTTAGAAGCTAAAAATATCCCTAATAATTAATTACTACCGCTAAAGAGATGACTTTAGAGCCTTCTAGGCTCGAATTTAGATTAACAGTGTGAGCATAAAAAAGCACCGGTAAATCAATCCTGGTACTTTCCGTATCCGTTAATTCGGAATGGTGGCGCCTCCCAGACTCGAACTGGGGACACAAGGCTCTTCAGGCCTCTGCTCTACCAACTGAGCTAAAGCGCCGCGAAGATGAGACATACGCTCATCAAAACTTACGAACTAAATCCGTATTCTGCCCATCGACAGAATCGACCATGCTCTTTTCCCTTAATCGAGTACGCAGGGATAAGAGTCTTTAAAGGACGTTGTTATTTTACAGTGAAAGGTGTGTTTTTTCAATTCGGCCAGATTTTATCTATGTATTGTTTAATATTCCGTTCACTAACTTGGAACGGCAACTTGAACAGCTCTTCTTGTGTGACATAGCATGCTTCCACCAAGTTATCACCGGCTGGTTTGAGCTTGCCCGGATTTAGCGAAACAATGGCGACCAGATTGAGTTTAACCCCCTTTGTCCTCGAAGGGTTGCGGTAAAAGAAGATCACATTGCCCACCGAATTGACCGTAGCCCCAACCTCCTCCTGCAGCTCTCGCCGCACACATGCTTCGAAACTTTCATCATGCTCCCACCCACCGCCGGGAATTTCCCACTCACCCAACTTGTCCTTGAAAACCAACAGACGCCCCTCTTTGTCATAAATTAGAGCTTTGGCCGATACGCGGTAGTAGGGGCTCGCCGGTATACGGTTTTCAG